>JAITNX010000127.1 GCA_031290235.1 Synergistaceae bacterium
GAGATCGAAATCCACATGAATAAGGCTTATCAAATCGTTGAGGCTCGCCACCTCGTCCGCGTTCATCCCGGCTGCCGGCTCGTCCAGCAGGAGCAGGGACGGGCGCAGGGAAAGTGCCCGCGCTATTTCGAGCCTGCGCTGCAAGCCGTAGGGCAGGGTTCCAGCGGCCTGATCCGCGCGGTCGGCCAGCCCGACACGCTCCAGCAGCGCCATGCTCTCCTCGCATATAGCTCTCTCCATGGACCGCCACCTGCCAAGATGGCTCAGAGCCTCGAAAAAACTGTATTTGTGGTGGTGCTGCGCCGCGGTCTTGACATTTTCCAGCACGCTCGAAGCCGCGAACAGGCGCAAATTCTGAAATGTCCTCGCGACCCCCAGCGAGACCACCTGGTTGGGCCTGAGCCGGTTTATCCTCCTGCCGTCGAGCAGGAGGTCGCCGCGCGTCGCGCAATAGACCCCTGTTATGAGGTTGAATATTGTTGTCTTCCCGGCGCCGTTCGGGCCAATTATTCCGGCAAGCTCCCCCCGCCCGACCTTGAATGACACGTCGTCGACGGCGCTGACGCCTCCAAACCCCCTTACGACGTTCTGGAGTTCCAGTTCGGCGCTCATGGCGTCTCCGTCTCGGACCCGCCCGGTTTTCGGCGCGCAAAGCGCGAGAGTACGCTCCTCACGTATCTCAATGTGAGTTCGTTTCGCCCGAGCAGACCCTCCGGGCGCGCCACCATTACCGCCACCAGCACCCCTCCGTATATCAGCATTCGATATTCCGATATATCGCGAAAGTACTCCGTGATGAATGTAAGGATGGCGGCGCCCACCAGACACCCGCTCATCGATCCCAGCCCGCCGAATATGACGCTCGACACCATTTCAGTGGATTTTGTCATGTCGAACATGACCGGCTGAATGAAGCGCATGAAGCCTCCGAACAACGCCCCCGCCACCCCGCAGTAGAAGCCGGATATGGCGAGGCTCAAAACTCGGCATCGCGACGTGTGGAAGCCGAGCAGGGAAGCGGCCACCTCATCGTCCCGGCAGGCCTTGAACGCCCTTCCGTAGTTGCTGTTCACGATGAACAGGGCGGCAACAGCCATGACTATCATGAAGCCCGCCGCGACCGGCAGTGTGCTGAAATGCGGGATGCCGCTGTATCCGCGCGCGCCTCGCGTCATGCTGTTCCAGTTCTCTATCACGAGCCTTATTGCCTCGCCTAGGCCGAGCGACGCTATTGCGTAGTAATCACCGATGAGCTTGAGTGTCGGCAGCCCTATCAGGTAGGCCGCCAGCATGCTCAGGAAGCCGCCGCAGATAACCGCGAGGAACCACCACACGTGGTACTTCATTATCAGTATCGCCGCGGTGTACGCGCCTATGGCCATGTATCCGGCGTGGCCGAGCGTGAATATTCCGGTAAAGCCGGTAAAGAGAGAAACTCCCATCGCGGCTATGCAGTTGATGGCGAGGAGCGTGATGATGCCGCTGAAATATCCGCCCACGGAGAGCCTACACCTTCTCCCCGACGGATTTTCCGAAAAGCCCCGTCGGGCGCACCACAAGAGTCGCTATCAGAAGGAAGAAGACTATCAGGTCCCGAAAGAGGCTCGATAAGAAGCCGGTGGTGAGCATCTCCGCCAGTCCGAGTATAAGACTGCCCACGACAGCGCCGGGAAGCGAGCCGAGTCCCCCTATTACCGCAGCCACAAAGGCCTTTGTCGTTATCATGCCCCCAAGCTGAGGGAAGAGCGTGTATTTAGCCGAGAGGAAGATGCCCGCGACCGCCGCCAGCATCCCGGAAACGAAAAACACTATCGCGATCAGCCTGTTTACGTTCACTCCCATCAGACCGGTCGTCCTGAGGTTGTAGGACGCCGCCCTTATTGCGAGTCCCCATTTTGTCCTGACGAGGAAGCTCTGCAGGCCGGCTAGAAATATTATCGCGGTAGCGAGCGCCATCAGGTCCGCCACGTTTGTCGTGGCGCCTCCGAAGAGGTTCACCGAATCCATCGGTATCACAGGGGGCAGAGCTTTGGGGCGGCCTCCCACGGTCAGCACGAATAAGTTTTCTATGACTATGTTCATGCCCATCGAGGCGACCAGTATATAGAGAGTGGTGGGGGTACGCTCCCTGATCGGCTTATAGGCGAGTTTTTCCACGATGACGGCCGCCACGCCGGCCCCAATGAGCGAGAAGAACCCGGCGGCAAATATGTTGAGTTCGCCGGCGACCAGAAGATAATAGCAGGCGTAACCGCCTATGACCAAAAAACCGCCGTGCGAAAAATTTGAGAACAGCAGTATGGAATACACCAAGGAATACCCCACAGCGATGAGTGCGTAAACCGAACCGAGCGACAATCCATTGACAATTTGCTGAACAAGAATATCCATCTGAACCACCTCGCCGTTTCGCTGAAAAAAATGAACAGCCCTCACAAAAAGATTGCTGGGCGCGACACGCTGACAGCGGCGCGCCCCGCAATCTTTAGAGATAATAAAATATACGGATTGCTCTATTCCGGCGTCACCTTCAGATAGAAGTGCGACCTCATATCGTCTCCGATCTTCAGGATTACGGCCGGCTTGTTTATGGGGTTGTGGGTCGCCGGGTCCATCGTGATGGTCGCGTGCTTCAACGCCAGCCCCTTCGTCTCCTCGAGAGCCTTCGCTATCGCCGGACCCTCCGCCGCACCCGCGCGCTTGAGGGCGTCGGCCACCCAGTATGTGAGGTCATAGGCCAGAGTGATGTTTCCAAATTCCTTGGCCTCCTCCTTGTAAGTTTCCTCATATTTCTTGAACACAGGGGCCATGTTCGGATCCGAGAGGTCCGTGTGGGTTATGGAATAGCTGCCTATCATGGCTTTGCCGGCTATGTCGTTCAGAAACTCGCCGTAACCGTCGCCGCACAACAACTCGATGTCGGCAAGTCCCATCTCCCTCGTCTGTTTGAAGATGAGCCCGATATCTCTGCCGATGCCAGGGATGAACAGGACTTCCGCGCCGCTGTTCTTCAGTATGGCTATCTGCGAGCGAAAATCTATGTCGGCGTCGCGGTAGGCCTCGTCGACCACGACCTCTCCTCCGAGGGCCTTGAATCTTTCGATGAAGAACTCCCGCAGTCCCTGAGCGTAGTCGGAGCCGATGTTATGGAATATGGCGGCCTTGCTCTTTTTCAGATGGTTCTTTATGAACTCCGCGGCGATCGTCCCCTGATACGGGTCGGTGAAGCAGATGCGGAAAGAATAGGGGCGCACGTTCCCGTCCTCGTCTACTGTCACGAGAGTGTTCGTAGTGGCGGTTCCTATCTGGGGCACCTGTCCTTCGTTGGCGAGGGGCCCGGTCGCGAGGTTGATGCCGCTCGAATTAGCCCCCATGATGGTGACGACTTTGTCGCTCTCTATCATGCGGCGAACGCCGTTGACCGCGTCCTCGTTGCGGGTCTTCGTATCGTAGACGACCAGCTCGATAGGACGCCCCAGGACTCCTCCCGCCTCGTTGATCTCAGCCACAGCCATCTTGGAGGCGTTGACCTCCGCAATGCCATAAGGAGCGTACTCGCCGGTGAGGGCCGCCAGATAACCCAGCTTTATGGGCTCCGCCGCGATCGCGGCAGATGAAATCAAAAAAGTTAAAACCAACGCAATACACACGGTCATTTTCTTCATTACACAACACACCTCCAGAATATTTTGAGAGGACCAAGTTTAAACGATTAATTGCGCATTATAAATGCCTATCTCGACACATTCACCTCCAAATCTCATCATTATTTTTAATCGTGTAACGCTTGGCTAAAAGATAGGAGAAATTATATAATCTATCGCCTCAAAAGTAAACGATAAAAACAAAATTTAAAAAAATTGCACCACCATTGAACTGGAGAGGCTCTAAAAATGAGTGAATTCCGCGATTTTTCTCCTGCCATGTGATCGATCGTGAATTTTGAGGATTGGAGTCGCCCATTGACAAAGCATAATTGAATGATTAGAATAAATTAACGCATTCATCAATGGCAAATTGAGTTCTATATTGTCGAACTATAATGTCACTGGCAATTTTTATAATATTTTGCGTCATTCTCTTTAATGAAAGCAAGAGAGTGTATATGTGGTATTTTGGTTGCACTGAGCGGTTTTTATAAAAAATAAGTTTTGTTGTTTGGGGTTTCTGACGTGTTTTTGTGCATGGCCGGGAGGGGAGGTGTAAGGAGAGAAAATAATCAGCGTTTTTGCAAAGTAACGTCAAATATATTAGGAGGGATGAGTAAATGTCAGCAACACTGAAAGTGTTTAACCCCGCTAATGGCAGCCTAGTCGGTGAATTGCCTCTGTCCGGCAAGGAAGAAATATATTCGATGGTGGATAAAGCTGTCAAAGCGAAAGAAGCGTGGGGAAATCTTCCAATATATAAGCGCGCAAAGATTCTGTATAAATTTTGCGATTTATTAGAAAAAAACGTAGAGGACATCGCGACGACTTTAACCGGGGAAATGTGCAAGCCAATCAAACAGAGTCGCGGCGAGACAGCGGGTTCCGTGACAATTACGCGCGCTTTTGTCGAGCGCGCGTGCCATCTGTGCGGGGAAGTCATTCGCACGGATAATCAGAATGAAGTGTTTGAAAACGATCTGATTTTTACAAGAAGAGAGCCTCTTGGGGTAATGGCGTGCATTATCCCGTTCAATTATCCCATTGAGTTGTTCGTTCACAAGGTTGCGCCGGCTCTGATAATGGGCAACGTGTGCATAGTCAAGGCGCCATCCCTCAATCCGCTTGCGATGATGAAACTCGGCGGATTGCTGAAGGAAGCGGGTTTGCCGGAAAACGTATGCCAATGCTTTGTCTGCACGAAAAGCGATTGCAGCGAATATTTGCTGGCTCACCCCGATGTGCAGGCTATCAGCCTGACCGGCAGCACTCGCGCCGGCGTGGAAATGGCAAAAATTGGCGCGAATACGTTAAAGCATATGTTCCTTGAGCTGGGCGGCAATGATCCGACCTTGATTTTGGAGGACGCCGATATTGATTTTGCGGTGGAGACGATCGTATCCAATCGTCTGATAAACGCCGGGCAGACCTGTTGTTCCAATAAACGCCTCATCGTGCACGAAAGCGTGGCTGAGGAATTTACCGGCAAGCTGGTGGAGCGTCTGAAAAAGGTCAAGATGGGCGATGCCACGGATGAGAGCATGGACATGAGCTGTTTGATTTCCGAAGAAGCCGCGGTCAAAGTGGTGGAACAAATAGAGTCCACTGTCTCGGCAGGCGCAAAATGTTTGTTGGGCGGAACGAGAAAAGGGGCATTCGTGCCTCCGACTGTGTTGACCGGCGTAAAAAAAGATATGGCACTTGCCATCGATATGGAGATCTTCGGACCCGTATTCCCAATCATTACTTTTAAAACGGAAGAAGAGGGAATCGCCATAGCAAACGCGACGCAATTCGGACTGTCGTCCGGGGTCATTACCAGAGATACCGTCAAGGCGCTTCGCATTGCCACTAAATTAAAGGCCGGCGCCGTCATATTGAATGACTGCAGCAACTACCGCCAGATGGACCAGCCTTTTGGAGGCTACAAGATGACGGGGCTTGGAAGAGAAGGCGTAACCTGCACCATGGAGGAATTCAGCCAGGTTAAGAGCTACGTATTGAAACGCCCATTCAACGGTTAAAACACAATATAGAACACAAATAAAAAAGCAGATGATTTTAATGAAACGTTTGTTC
>JAITNX010000130.1 GCA_031290235.1 Synergistaceae bacterium
GTGGGGGATTATCTGACGCCGGGGATACCCATAGGGCGGATATGGGGGGGCGTCGAGCCTCGCGACGGTTTCACCCCGCAGAGCGTTGCGTCAGGCGCGCACCTGACGCAGCTTTATAACCTCCAGATCCTATTGGCCGGAGGTCCCGTCGTCCCGCTGGATGCCTCGAATTGATAGCGTCGGTCGCGGCGTGGCTGATGCAGGATCTCCTTCAGGTCCTGGCTATGGGCTTCATGCTTGTGCCGGAGTTCTTCCTGCTGGTGGTAGTCTATAAGATAGTCTCCGGCCCGCTGCAGCAGAGGCGGATATCTTGGTGGATATGGTTTGTGTTTGCCGGAGGGACACTGTGGGATCTTAGGTGGGCGGCGATTCCAGGGATGAGCGGTCTGATAAATATTGCGGCTGTCGCTGTAGTCTACTGGGTTTGGAACAGGACTCCCATCGGAGGGAGAAGCGCGTTTTTATTCGCTGGGTTGGCAGGCGGTATTCATTTTTTATCAGGCGTCGCGCACTACTTCGCGTGGGCGGTGCCGAGCCAGGCTGCCACGAGGATGTTTCTGATTCAGCAGCTGCTCTCCGTACCGGTGCTCGTGGCGCTCTGTCTGATATATGCGTTCAAGGCGGCTGAGACTCATGTATAATGCTTTAGACCACTTCGATGTAAATCAAAGACTTCTCTACGTGCGGAATATCTTCATATTCACGCTGGCTTTCCTTGTGGTTGGGTTGGCGTATTTTCAACTCGTGAAAGCCGACGAGTACGTTGAACTCGCCTCTAACAACCGGCTGCGCATGATAAGGCTTCTGCCTCCCAGGGGAAATATATACGACGCGACCGGGGTGCCGCTTGCCGTCAACGTCAGGACGTTCGACATCAAGGGATATCCGATGGACCTCGGGAACGATAAGGACTTCGACCTTGTCTCATCGCTCTTCGTCAGGCACGGCATACCGATGACTTCGGATGGGCTGAAGGCGAGCGTCGAGAAACAGTACGTCGCGCCCTACCGGGCGGTCTCGGTGGCCACGAACCTGACGCTGGCGCAGATATCCGACCTCGTAATGGACTCCGACTTCTCCGGAAGACTCTTCCCCTCTCCTGTCTGGCGCAGGATATATCCTGGAGGTTCCCTCGTGGCTCACGTTATGGGTTACGTTGGGGAGATAACGAAGGATGAACTCGAGGATCAGCGCGACCTATACTACCAGGCAGGCGATATAATAGGCAAGAACGGGATAGAAGCCATGTATGAGGAAGAACTGCGAGGTGTGGTCGGCGACCAGGTCGTAGAGGTGGATTCGAGAGGACGCAGGCTCAGGGACTTGAACTACAACGACCCTCAGAAGGGCGGCGATATCAATCTGACCCTCGACCTCGCGGCTCAACGCGAAGCCTCGCGTTTAATGGACGGCCGCCGCGGCGCATTGGTGGCGATGGACGTGACCGACGGCTCTGTCGTCGTCCTCCTCTCCTCCCCGACATACGACCCAAACCCGCTGACGTGGGGCATATCCTCGAAGGAATGGAACGCCCTGCTCGAGGACAGCGAGAGACCCATGATGAACCGTGTGACTGGCGGGGCCTACCCGCCTGGATCGACATTCAAAGTTGTGACGGCGTCGGCCATCCTGATGGAGAATATCGCAAACGACAGGACGACTGTATTCTGTCCCGGAAATTTCCAGCTCGGCCCTCAGACGTTTCGCTGCTGGAGGAGGAGCGGGCACGGGAACGAGGTGTTGGCTGGGGCGCTGAGGGATTCGTGTGACGTCTACTTCTACCAGATGAGCGTCAAAGTAGGCATAGATAAGCTGATAAAATGGGGGCAGGAGTTCGGCGTTGGCGAACGGACTGGAATAGATCTGCCAGGCGAGTCCAGGGGCAACCTCGCGGGGCGGGAGTGGAAGAGGACCCGGTTCCGTGAGCCGTGGTATCAGGGCGATACGGTGAATTACTCGATCGGCCAGGGCTTTCTCCTCATGACCCCACTTCAGCTCGCGAGGGTGTACGCGGCGTTCGCGAACGGGGGGCGTCTCGTGGAGCCAAGGCTGAACGCGGATAAGACGCCGGAGTGGAAGGACGTCAGCATTTCAAAGGCAAATATGGACCTTATCCGCAAGGGGTTGAGGGACGTCGTCGCCAGGGGAACAGGAAGGGCGGCGGGAAGAGAGGGCATAGAGGTAGCAGGCAAGACCGGCACCGCGCAGAATCCACACGGCGAAGACCACGCCTGGTTCGCGGGATACGCGCCCGCGTCGAATCCCAGATACGTAGCGGCGGCCCTGGTGGAGGGCGGAGGGTCGGGTTCGTCGGTGTCGGGACCCATTGTGTCCCAGATGCTGGCGTACCTGTTGGAGCATAATTAGGCTCATTCAACATATTTTTATATTTTTTCGCGTCAGGGGGCAGGACCGTGATAACGATAAAGGGAATGCACGACTCGGCTTTGCGTTGCGTAGTCTCCGAGGACATGCCCCAGTCCGATATACCAGGGGCCTTTGAGGAGATTCTCTCAAAGGGTGGGCAGATTTTCAACGGCGCCGATATCGTACTCGACTTCGGGGCGCGGTCGCTCGACGAGATACTGGTGTCGTCCATACTGACAAATTTCGTGTGGTCCTCCGGGGTTCGAGTCGCCGCGTGGATAACGTACGACGCCGCGTCCCAGGACAACCTGAAGAGAGTAGGACTCCCAACTTCCGAACCCCTGCCGTCATCCGGCCCGAAAAAGTCCGGGCCAAGGGCGGCGTTGATGCTGCAAAGGTCGCTGAGGTCAGGTCAGCGCGTCGAGCACAGGGGAGATGTCATAATCGCCGGACACGTCAATGACGGCGCGGAGGTGCTATCATCAGGGCACGTAATGATCCTGGGGAGGCTCAAGGGCCTCGTGCACGCGGGTTATGAGGGCGACGAGAGCGCGACTGTGATAGCGAGGTCGATGGAGGCGATGCAGGTTCGCATAGGCGGCAGGATAGGTTCGCTGGAGAGGGACGCGCAATGGTGGGGCAGGAAGGTAATAGTCAGGGTGGACGATGGCGCTGTCCTGATAGACTTCTGGCCGGAACTCAAGTCGGCTAAGAGCGAAGAGGCTGTCTGATACCAAAGCTCACCAAACGCACCAAAAACACGGCATTGCGGATTCTCTGGGCCCGACGGCGCGGTCGCGCTCGACCCAGAACTAGATACATCAAGGAGGAGTAAGGATGGCGTCACGGGTAATAGTTGTGACATCTGGCAAGGGAGGAGTTGGCAAGACGACCACCACCGCAAATTTAGCCGCGGCCCTTGCCGTCATGGGAAACAAGGTGGTCGCGATAGACGGCGATGTTGGGCTGCGTAATCTCGACGTCATCATGGGGTTGGAGAATCGTATCGTCTACACTCTGATCGACGCATTGGAGGAGAATTGCCGGCTCAGGCAGACGCTGATCAAGGATAAGCGGATAGATAATCTGTTCATGATACCCACGGCTCAGAGCAAGACGAAGGACGCGGTGACATCGGAACAGATGATTAACGTCTGCAACGAACTTAGGGAGGAATTTGACTACGTCATAGTAGACAGCCCTGCCGGCATAGAGGCTGGTTTCAGAAACGCGTCGGCCGGGGCTGACGAAGCCCTGGTCGTGACGACCCCCGAGGTGTCGGCGGTGAGGGATGCCGACAGGATTATAGGGCTTCTCGAGTCTATGCAGAAATCTCCGATACGTCTTATTGTGAACAGAATAAAGCCGCAGATGGTGAAGAAAGGGGACATGCTGGGGGTGTCGGACGTGCTTGACATCCTGGCCATAGACCTGATAGGAATGGTGCCTGATGACGAGTCCGTGGTCACCAGCGCTAACAGGGGCGAACCCCTGACCATCTCCAGCGATACCCCAGCGGCCCGCGCCTTCAAGAATATTGCCCTGCGCCTCTCCGGCACCGAGACTCCATTCCTGTCTCTGGAACAGGGCGAAAGCAACGGATTCATCGGTAAGCTGAAGCGGGTCTTCGGGCTTTAGGGGGTTATTATTATAATGAGTTTTCTTTCCAGGATCTTCAGCGCGGAGAAACAGTCGGGCGGGATTGCCAAGGACAGGCTTAGGCTCGTGCTCATGCACGATCGGGCGGATATATCCCCGGAGTTGATGGAGAATATGAAACGAGACATAATATTAGTGCTTAAAAATTATCTTGAGATAGATGAGGAACATATAGACCTCGACCTCCAGAGGGAAGACAGCTCCGTCGCTCTCGTCGCCAATATCCCGATCACGACTGTGCGCCGGTCGAGGAGACAACACTAAAACGGCATGGTTCAAGAAACGTGCTACGGCTGGGGCGAGATCCGCAGGGGACTCGACAAGGCGATGCTTTTGATCGTGCTCTCGCTCTTCGCGCTTGGCCTCGTGTCAATATACAGCGCGGGGGTAGGGGTGAGGACCTCGACAGCCCTGAACGCGTTGAAACAGCTGTCGTGGGGGTTGGTGAGCGCGGTTGCCTATGTGGCCGTCCTGCGGATAGGCTATCAAAATTTCGTGCGGTTCAGCTACTGGATATATGGCGGTACGCTTGTCCTGCTGATGGTGCTGCTGCTCACAGGCACTGTGTCCAGGGGGGCGGCGAGTTGGTTTCGCTTCGGCTCGGTGAGTTTCCAGCCGGCCGAGCTTGGCAAGGTATCGCTCATCCTGGTGTTGTCCCGATTTTGTTCCCGCTATCCTCCGGACACTTTGAAAAAACTGGCGTCCACCCTTTTGATCGCGGGGTTGGGAGTGGTACTCATACTGCTGCAGCCGGACCTTGGCAGCTCTCTGGTCTACTGCGCGATAATATTCGTCATACTGACTGTGGCCGGCACTCCCGGCAAGTATCTTGGCGGACTCGTGATGACCGGCATAATAGCTCTGCCTTTTTTTTGGAGCACACTCAAGACATACCAAAAGCTGCGGCTTGTCGTTTTTCTGGATCCTTATATCGACCCTCAGGGTGCGGGGTACAACGTCATACAATCGCGAATAGCGGTTGGGTCCGGCGGCCTCTGGGGCAAGGGCTTTCTGCACGGCACACAGGGGAGGCTTCACTTTCTCCCTGAACCGCACACCGACTTCATATTCAGCGTCTTCTCCGAGGAGTTTGGCTTTGTCGGGGGCGTGGTGGTGGTGCTGCTGTTCGCCCTGTTATTCTGGCGGCTTCTGCGCGCCGCGTTCCGCACGAAGGACACCCGCGCGAAGCTGCTCTGCGTCGGGGTAGTCGCATGGACTTGGTTTCAGGTGATGGAGAGCATAGCGATGAGCATGGGACTCGCGCCGATTACCGGCCTTCCCCTGCCGCTCTTCAGCTACGGCGGCAGCTCGCTCCTCATGACAGCGGTGGGACTGGCCCTTGCCCAGAGCGTCGCGATCTCGCCGGTGCGCGATGATTTGCCGGCGATATGGAGGAGGGAGAGCTGAGAATGAACTTCGATTTGCGAGACGACGGCCTTTGGCCCCTCCTGACCAGGGTGAAGCGTCCCGGCCGTTACGCCGGTGGCGAGTGGGGAAGCCTGCCTGTAAAGGCGAGCGGCGGAGACTGCGACATCGCCCGCATCTGCCTGGCGTTTCCGGACGTCTATGAGGTTGGGATGAGCTACCTCGGTTATCAGATCCTCTACTCGCTCATTAAGACTTTGGATTACGCGGACGTGGAGCGCGCGTACTGTCCATGGCCGGACATGGAGGCAGAGATGAGGTCGGCGGGATATCCGCTCCGCTCGCTGGAAAGCGGACGCCTGCTGCGCGATTTCGACGCGATTGGTGTGACACTCCAGTACGAGCTTTGTTGCACGAATATACTGACCATGCTGGATCTGGGAGGCGTGCCGCTCAAGTCTTCCGACAGGGGCGCCGCCGATCCCATAGTGATTGGCGGGGGGGGAGGAGCGCTCGCCCCGGCGCCGCTCGAGATGTTCTTCGACGTTTTCTGCCTTGGTGATGGGGAGGAGACTCTGCCCGAACTGATGACAGCTCTGCGCGGCACTCGCGGGATGCCTCGCGATGAGAGGCTGAAGGCGTTCTCATCGATAGAGGGGATATATGTGCCTGGCGTCGGGTCCGCGCCGGCGCGCCGCAGGATAGTGAGCGACCTGGACGGATCGTTTGTTCACAGGACGATGGTGGTTCCCAACATGAGCATTGTACATGACAGGGTGGCGGTCCAGGTGTTCAGGGGGTGTACGAGGGGCTGCCGTTTCTGCCAGGCCGGCATCATAGACAGGCCGGTGCGGGAGCGCGGCGCGGAGTCGGTAGCGAACCAGATAGATGAGCTGATACGGTACACAGGATGGGAGGAGGCGGGTCTGCTTTCGCTTGCGACATGTGACTGGACTTACCTGGAGGGTCTTCTCAAGGCCATTTCCCCATCCTTTGACAGGAACGGCGTCAAGCTGAGCCTGCCCAGCCTCAGGATGGACTCCTTTTCCGTCGGGTTGGCGGCGAGGTTGGAGACAATGAGACGCGGTGGAATGACCTTCGCGCCGGAGGCCGGCAGCGAGCGCCTCCGGGCGGTGATAAACAAGGGGATTACGGACCAGGACGTCTCGTCTACGTTGAACGCGGCCTTCAGCCATGGCTGGGACAGGATAAAACTATACTTTATGATGGGACTCCCAACGGAGACTGAGTCGGATTTGGATGGCGTTTTAAGGATATCCGAGGAGGCAGTCGCAATCGCGAGACGGAACAAGCGAAGGGGCGAGATATCAGTTTCCCTTGCCGGTTTCGTCCCCAAGGCCCATACGCCGTTTCAATGGGAGTCTCAGGCGACCAGGGAGGAGCTTCGCGAGCGTGGGAGGTACGTCAAAGGCCGCGTTAAGAGCAAAAAAATTTCCCTGTCGTACCACGAGCCCGACCAGACATTTCTGGAGGGCGTTTACGCGAGGGGAGACGCCAGAATTGGGGAGGTCACGCTCGAGGCGTGGCGCAGGGGGGCTCGCTTCGACGGCTGGACCGAATGTTTCGACATGGAGCTGTGGATGGGGGTCTTTCGCGACCTCGATATCGACCCGACCTGGTATGCGAACAGGGAGCGCGGTTTGGACGAGAGCCTGCCATGGGATATGATAGACGTCGGGGTGACGCGGGAATTTCTCGAGCGGGAGAGGGCCAGAGCTTTCAGGGGCGAACCGACTCCTGATTGCAGGCTGGGGCGCTGCAATCTGTGCGGCTGGCAGTCGCGCGGCGGCGCCTGCGCTCGCAAGTTGGCGGCGCCAGGTTCACTGGAAGAGGAAAAATAAGGATGCCTAGGATAAGGATTCATTTTTCAAAGAGCGGATACGCGTGCTTCATATCTCACATAGACCTCCCGATGCTCTTCGGGAGGGCGGCGAGGCGCGCCGGGCTAATGCCGGAGCGCACTCAGGGTTTTTCACCGCACCCGAGGCTCGCGCTCTGTCCTCCTCTGCCGGTTGGAGTGATAGGGATGAGGGAGCCTGCTGATTTCTGGTTTGAGGATTGGGACGCCGGGGCAATGGAGAGATGGGGGGACTGCCTCCCGTCAGGGGTGGATATCTTGGACGCGAGGGTGGCTGACGGGCCATCCCTCAACAAGCTCTGTTCGGCAGCCGAGTATTTGTTTGAACCGTTGAAAGGGTTGGACCCGGGGGTGATCGCCGACACTCTGGGGCGTTTCCTCGACGCTAACGGCGCTCTTCTGTGCGCCGAGCCAAAGGGTTTGTCCGCGCTTTTATCCGCGGGCGACCTGGAGCGCTGCGGAGCGTCTCGTATGGTCAAGGAACTGACAGAGTCGGGTTTAGTGTCTGGGTGGAGTGACGTCAGGGTGACGCGGACGGCGGTGGGGAGCTGGAGCAGTGAGGAACACAGGGTTATTCCCTTGACGGAGGATTGAAAGATGAGCAGGAGCGACAGGAGCAGCGAGATGAAGCTGATCGTGAACGTCCTGGATCCGGAGGAGATGCGGATAGCGATACAGGACGAACGCGGGAGGCTGGATAACCTCTACGTCGAGCGGATGCTGGAACGTCAGAGGGCGGGGGAGATATACAAGGCCAGGGTGGACAGCGTCCTGCCTGGAATGAACGCGGCGTTTCTGAGCCTGGGCGACGGGCGGAACGGTTTTTTATATCTCAACGATGTGAGGGACATGACGGTCAAGCCTGGCATGGATATGGTAGTACAGGTGCTCAAGACGGCCAGGAAGGGCAAGGGGGCGAGAGTGTCGCCGAGAGTCTCCCTGGCTGGCCGATACTTGGTGCTGGTGCCGAACAACAGCGACGTCGGCGTATCGAAGAGGATAGATAACGACGAAGAGAGAGCCAGGCTCAGGAGTCTGGCGAGAAAACTGAGGCCGGACGGCTACGGACTCATAGTGCGCACCGTGGCGGAGTCGTGCGACGAGGAAAGCCTTACCCGCGACGTGAGCGAGCTGATGGAGAACTGGAAAGAGGTCGAGCACAAGGCCAAGAAGAACAACGCCCCATGCCTCCTGAACAGGGACATAGGACTTGTGGAGAGGATCCTCCGCGACGAGTTGACGGAGAGCATAGGAGAGATAGTCGTCGACTCGCAGGACGAATTTGAGAACATAACCCAATTTCTCCAGCGCCTGGGCGACGACGTCCGCCCGGAACTCTCGCTCTACAAAGGAAGTCTGCCTATATTCGAGGTCTATGGAGTGGAGAAGGCAATCGAGGAACTGCACGACCGCAAGGTGTGGCTTCCGAGCGGGGCGTACTTGGTGATAGATCAGACTGAGGCCCTCACCGTGATAGATGTCAACACCGGCAAGTACATAGGCTCGAAGGACCTTCAGGACACGGTGTACCACACCAACTTCGAGGCCGCGGAGGAAGTGGCGCGCCAGCTCCGTCTGAGGGCCATCGGCGGCATAGTGGTAATAGACTTCATAGACATGGAAAGCCAGGAGTACAGGGATAAACTGGTTGGCTCTCTTCAGGAGTTCTTCAAGGGCGACAGATGCAAGGCAAGAGTGTTCGGTGTCACGGCTCTCGGTCTGGTCGAGATAACGCGCAAGCGCGCCAGGCTGGACATGCGCTCCATAATGAGCCGTGGGTGTCCATTCTGCGGCGGACTCGGCTGGGTGGACAAGGAGGAGACCGTCGCGATGAAGGTGAAGCGCTTCCTGCGAAAGGCCGTGCTCGGCTCGCATTCGGAGGCCTTCGTCGTCGAGATGCACACGACAATAGCCAGATATATAGCGGATACATACCTCTCCATGTGGGAGGAAGAGTTCGACAGGAGGTTTTACCTCGCCGAAAGCCCAGAATACGGTTGGGACAAGTTCAGGATAGACTTTCAGGGGACCTTGACCCGCGTCGTCCATCGGGTCGATCTGATGGAACGCCGGGAGGACCGTATAATTGTACATAGCACGACTTCTGCTTAAAGGGTTCAAGAGCTTCGGGGGGTCGTACGATCTCAAACTCGAGCCGGGGATGACAGCGATAGTCGGTCCCAACGGGAGCGGCAAGAGCAATCTGCTCGACGCTCTCAGGTGGGTTTTGGGCGACTCCCATTCGTCAAAGCTGAGGATAACGAAGCAGGGCGGCCTGATATTCCACGGCTCATCGTCCCGCCCTCCAGCCTCCGAGGCCGAGGTCTCCATTCAGATGAGGGAGGAGACGAGGATCTGCACCATAAAGCGCAAGGTGTCGGAGGCCGGCGGCGTAGTTATGGTTGACGGTTCGCGGGTCACACTTGCCGAGTTGGAGGAGGAAAAGCGCAGATGGCAGCTCGGAGGCGACAGGTTCGCGTTCATCGGCCAGGGCGACGTGGTGGAGGTAATTCAGCAGCGCCCGTCGGCGCGCAGACAGCTCCTGGAGTCACTCTTCGGCATCGACGAGTACCGCAAGAGGCGTCAGGAGGCGGCCGACCGCCTGGGGGAGACCAGGGAGGAGTACGGCAGGCTCAGGACCTTCTCTGCCGAATTGGCATCGAGACGCGATGAGATAGCCAACGAAGTGGCGAGGGCGTCAGCCGCCCGCGAGATAATGGACTCGCTGGAGGAGGATCGCCGTCTGCTTTATTGGGTCAGGCGCGCGAGATGCGAGTTGGGCCTGTCCAAAGTCTCGGGCGAGCTCGCCGCGTTGAGCGCCATCCTCGATACGAAGGAGGCATGGAGAAGCCGATGGGAGAGGGGTTTGGCATACCTAGAGGGCAACATAGCAGAGCTATCCCAGACGAGGCAGACCCAGGTGCGCGAACTGGAGGAGGCGAAGAACTCCCTGTCCAACTTCACCCGCACCGCGTATGGATACGGTGCGGCATTGACGTCGGCGCTCCGCAGGGCCTCTCAGATAGAGGAAGAGAGGGAGGCCCTGGCTGGTAAACTCGGCACTCTCAGATCGGAGAGGGAGAAGTCCAATGCGGAGGCAGTTTGCGTCCGGCACGAGGTGGAGAGGGCGAAACATGAGCTGGCCGACGCGGAAGAGCGTTACAGAAAACAGCGGGAGGCCGCATCCGAGGCGCGGGAAGCTCGCGAGAGGACGAACAGGGAGCGGGGCGAGATAGAGGGGGAGATGTCCACCCTGAAGGGGCGCATGAAGTCCATAGGGGTGGCGCTCCGTGAACTGCGGGGGATCGATGCGAAAAATGACGGGGCCTCGCCTGAAGCGGATCCATTGAGGGAAATAAAGCGCGAGATGGATGCGCTGGAAAAGCGCCACTCCAAGCTGCTGGACGAACAGGCGGCGATTGCCTCTGTTCACAGGGACGCTTACGCGAAGCTTCAGGAGGTCTCGGCGGAACTCCAGAGGGCCAGGAGAGAGTCATCCCGCCTCACAAACCGTCTCGCGGAGCTTCAGGATCAGGCGGCGACGGAGGTGTATCCGAGGCCGGTGCAGCACATCCTCTCAGCAGCCAGGCTTGGCCGGCTGGAAGCTCGCCCATGTGCCGTGATCGACGCCTTTACCTGCCCAGCCGACCTTGCGACAGCGATGGAGGCTTTTCTTGGGAACAGGCAGTTCTGGGTGCTGCTGGATACGATGGACGAGGCCGGGGCCTGCATAGAGGCCCTTAAAAAAAACGCTGTGGGCAGGGCGACATTCCTGCCGCTCGAAAGGAGCAGGCCAAGACGCCGCGAGAGTTCGTATAAATTGCCGGGCGAGGGCGTTGTGGGCTGGGTCATGGACCTGATAAAGACGGAAACGCACTGGCGGTCAGGGATAGAGCATCTGATGGGAGATCTGCTCGTAGTCGAGGATTACAGGGTGGGACAAGCCTTGGTAAGAGGAGGTTTCAGGGGACCTGTGACCACTCTGGATGGCGATGTATTCCAGCCGGCTGGCACAATATCCGGTGGAAGGGCCCAGAAATCAGGCAAAGCCATAGAGATAAAGTCGGCCTTGGCGAGGATGGAGGCGGAAGCCGACACGGCGAGGCAAACTGTCGATTCGCTGACGGCGCAGTTTGCCAGACTCGAGGAGGAGGAATCCTCGGCATCGTCGAGAAGAGAATCCATCTCCGCCGAGATAAGGGAACTGTCGTCAAAGCGCAGCGAGCTGGACTCCAGCAGGGAGGGAATAATTCGGGACAGGGCGCGCGTAAAAAATGAGCGCGAGACCATGATCGAGTCCCTGAGGGAGGGGGCGCGAACCTACGCTGGTCTCGTCAGAAGGAAAAGAGCCCTCTCCGCCCAGGCCAATGTGGAGGCCGAGGAGGCGGACATCGAGCTGTTCAAGGAGATGGAGAGGCTGCGGAGCAGCGCGGATCTTGCCGCGGAGAAACAGCGATCGGCCTTTGTGCTATCCGAGCGCATGACAGCTGAGCTGCGGACGGCGGAAAAATCCGCGGCCAATCTGGACGAGGAACTGTCCGGGCGCGAGCAGGAGGCCCTGACGAACAGGTCGAACCTTAGGCGGCTCTCCGCCAGGCACGCGGAGGTCGCGGCCCGCAAGCGCGCGATATCGGCCGAGATGGCGGACTTCAGCGAAAGGCATGAGAAGATAGCGCTTCGCCTCGACAGGAGGCGATTGCGGCTCGATGCGGCGAAATCAGCCAGCCAGGCGGCCGCATTGGACGTGAACGCAAACGGAACGCGGAGTGCGGAGTTGTCGCGCGAGAGGACCGAACTGATGCAGACGTGGGAAGAACAGTACCCGTACCCAGGCCCCGATGCGGCTGGCGACGCGGACCCGGACGAACTGCGGAGGAATATCCGGGAGCGCGACAGGAATCTCCGGGCGCTTGGGGACGTGGACATGGGCGTCCTCTCGGAGGACAGAAATCTCCGCGACCGTCTCGCGTTTCTTGGCGACCAGCTCGACGACGTGAACAAAAGCATGATGGAGCTGGGCCATCTCATATCTGACGCTGACGAGCAGGCAAAAACGGTCTTCACGGGGGCGCTGGAGGAGATAGACGAAAAATTCAACGACCTCTTCAAGCGGCTCTTCTCAGGGGGAGAGGCTAAGCTGGAGATGATAGAGGGCGATTCATTATGGGACAGCGGGGTGGACGTGGTAGCCCGTCCTCCGGGCAAACACCCTACCGGAATAAACCAACTCTCCGGTGGAGAGCAGTCCCTGTCGGCCATAGCCTTGCTTTTTGCCTCCCTTGAGGTCGCCCAGTGTCCGATAGCGGTGCTCGACGAGGTGGATGCGGCCCTCGATGAGGTTAACCTGAGAAGGTTCGCCGACCTGGCCCGGGACGCGTCGAAGAAGCGGCAGATACTGGTGATGACCCACAGGCGAGTCACGATGGAGAGGGCGGGAGTCCTCTATGGCGTGACGCTCGCCGAGCCTGGGCTGTCCCAGGTGATAGGGGTCCGTGTCGAGGATTGGGCCTGATTTATGAGATCAATTAATTCACGATGTTCATGAATATTTTGACCGTGTATAATGAATAATATTGAATCATTCTTACAGTATGGGAGGAATTGAAATGAAGAGCGTCAAGGGAACCAAGACCCAGGTCAACCTGATGAAGGCATTCGCGGGGGAGTCGGCGGCTCGCAATCGCTACACTTTCTATGCCGGAGTCGCTAACAAAGAGGGCTACAAGCAGATCGAGGCCGCATTCCAGGAGACGGCGGATCAGGAAAAGGAGCACGCCGAGAGGCTGTTCCGCTTCATGGACGGTCCAGGCGAGATAGAGATCACCGTTGGTTTGCCGGCAGGCCCTGACCGCGACACCATAACAAACCTGAAGGACGCGGCCGCTGGCGAAAACCACGAGTGGACGAGCATGTATCCTGAGTTCGCAAAGATAGCCGATGAAGAGGGGCTCAAGGAGATCGCCACTGTCATGAGAAATATCGCGGTGGCCGAGAAATCCCACGAGGAACGCTATCTGGCTTTCGCGAAAAACATAGCGGATGGCAAGGTGTTCAAAAAGGACAAGCCGGTCGTCTGGCGCTGCCGTAACTGCGGCTTTGTCTTTGAGGGAACCGAGGCCCCTGGAAAATGCCCCGCCTGCGACCACCCGCAAGCCCACTTCGAGGTCCGCGCGACTAACTGGTAGATGGGGGGCAAAAGCGAATGATAGAGGCCGTGTTTAAACTCATACGAGTTTAAACACGGCCCTTTTGTAACTATCCAGTAGCGCAAGTGAAAGGCTAACTGGGCACAAAGGACATGGGCTGATTTTAACGATTTGAAAAGCGGCGGGAACCCTGTGCAATACCGGCAAGAGAAAACGTCATCAGATGGACAAATCACCGCTGTATATGTGGCTTTCGATACTGGACGGCCATGGGATGGAAGCCCTGAATCTTGAGCAGTTCGAGCATTTGAAAAACACGGATAACCCGCGTTTATACGCGATCCGGCATCCGCATAGCCAGATCAACGAAAGATATATTTACGTTTATATGGACGACGAGGGCGCGATCCTGCTCACCGCTTTTAAAGAACATGACGCCCGCGATTATGAAGCCGCTATTAACCGGGCGGCGGGGATTTACGCTGAAATGGAGGAAGATTGATTATGAGAATCCATGAAAAATTGGCTTGCGCCGGTGAAAGTTCCTGGCTGGAGGACTCACTCTCATTGGAGGAACGCAGGGCCTCCGAGTTTGTTGCGTCCATTGCCGTGAGTATCCAACGGCAAAGAAAGGCGCTTGGGCTTACACAAAAAGGTCTAGCTGATAAACTCGGCGTATCGCAGGTCATGATTTCCCGGTGGGAAAACGGCGAGGAAAATTTTACGGCCGCAACCTTGGCCAAAATATCCGCAGCGCTGGAAATGGAACTCCATAACCCGTTTGAAAGCAAGGCTGTATAACAAAATTAAAAACGCTGCGGGCCGCGGCATGAGATGAGGATGGTCCGATGAAAAATTATGTTATTGCTGATGGACAGCGTTACAGCATAAAGAAGCTGCCGGCGGCTACGCCCATCATCGCTCCGATCAAGACGTCGCTCGGATAGTGTACGTACAGGTACATTCGGGAGAAAGATATGAGGGATGCTATAACGAGCGACGACATCCCGAGGAACCATCCGGCGTGGCAGAGTGTCACAGCCGCGGCGACCGAGGTCAGCGCGTGACACGAGGGGAACGACGAGTCCGACGGGCGTTTCACCGCCGGCCGGTTTGGGAAGGCCGTATCGTGATTACATGGGCGCGTCCTGCGGAAGATAGGTTTGATGGCGAAGTTGCCCAGAAATGCGCAGACTATTACGCACACGAGAAGGGACAATGCGGTTTGACGCTTCTCCCTGTTGAAGACCATCAACAGAAAGTATAAAATCCACACGACACCACAGTCGCCAAGGCGGGTAGACAATGACATGACCCGATCCATGACCTTGGTCCTCATGTGTTCCTGAATCCACTCCAGTATAGATGAATCCAACTTATAGACGTTTAACAATTTAGGCGTCCTCGCTTAATATAAGTATGCGACAAATATTGTAGCAGAAATTTGGGATATGCGCTAATTGCAATTTTGAGTCAAAGGTGTTATGGATAATTCCGGCCGCGCAATCACCCTCAGTTTTTCGTACTCATTGGATCGTAGGTATCCATGTACTCGGCGACGCCCTCTTCGGACGCGTTGTAGCCGTACTCGCCGAACTCGCCTTGGTCGGGTCCGTTGAGGTAAGAGTTAGCTCGGACCAGCTTCATCCCCTTTGGAAGCATCATCACGGCATAAGGCAGCGGACGCTCCTTGCCGTCGGCAGGCAAGTTCATCATCACACCCCTCCACATAATCTGAGACGAACCGCCGCCGTCCATATTGATGGCGGTCGTGAGTCCGAGGGACTTCGCGATCCAGCGAGTTTCGGAGATCGTAGCGCCCCTGCTGTGAATCGCGCTTCTGCCGTCCACAACGGCCCAGATCATCCTTTTCCCGTCCGTCCCCACTATGGTTCTCGGGTGCCGTTTTTCAAGGACGTCGTCCTTGAACGTCTCAGTGTCCGTGGTAAATTTATTCTCGCGTATCAGCATGGGACCCGCTTGAATCAGGTTCGTGCTGGCGCCGAACGAGCCGTTTTCCCAGTCCGTGAGCACCTTGATCTTCTCCCCGGGCTGAACGGGGTCGAACATGGCGCGGGCTTTTCCCCTCGCTATCATCATAGTGCCGCCCTCCGGCATCAGAAACTTTCCCTCTCTTGCCTCCCTGACCTCCGCTACGACGTCATTTACAAGCACGATCTGCAGAGAGTCCAGCCCTATGCCAATGGAGCTCCGGGCCACGTCGGGAGTGTAAAGCGCCGCCTCGTCGGGCGGGGGAGGGACGTTGAACTTCGTGAATTCGACATAACCTCTCTTTGTCTTAGCGCCTATTTTAGCGTTGCCTCGGCCGAATGAGAATGTACCGTCCGAGTTGTTCCACCCAATGGCCGATCTCCCAACAATGGGTTTCCCCGCGTGGACGCCGTCGAGCAGCATTGTGCCCAGAGGGCGCGGTCCCGAGAAAAATCCGCCGTTGATGAGAGCTATCGGGTCGTAGGCGGAAAAGAATTCCGACGGAGTGATTCTGCCGCTGCCTATCGGCTCGGCGAACGCGATCCTCGTATCCACAGCGTCAGTGTGGACGGCAATCGCGGCCACGTAAAGGGGCTCGCATTCCGTCGCTCCCACCAGATTGCCGTTGCCGGGCTTGTTGGGTTCTCCGGGGCGGGCCACTCCTTGCCTGTATATTATAAGATCGGTCCCGCCATACGAGAAAACCCTGTTCCACTGGACGAATTTCCTGCACCTCTTCACCCAGTCGAGGAGGGCTTTCTTCCCGCTGTCGGAGAGCGGGGTGAGTCCGTCGACCAGCAGATTCGACGGCGCCTGAGGTTTCATCTCGGATGCCAAGAAGAACACCGTGTCGCCTGAACCTCCAAGGTCCGGGAGCGAAGTGA
>JAITNX010000184.1 GCA_031290235.1 Synergistaceae bacterium
CCAGGGTCAGCAGGTAAAACAAAGACCTCGTTTTCTTAACACTCACATGAAATTCCTCCTTACAAAATAAGTACAGAATCTTGACATATCCTCTCGCGGATGAGACTCGCCTCCGCGAACTATACAGTGCGCGCTTCCAGACATCCGACACCTCCTCGACGCGGCCTGCCGCTCAAATTTCCTTGTGTTAAGGCAAACCGCCAAGCGTATAAAACATGTAAAGTTTGACACGCATAAAGCCGTAACATCGCTTGAACAGTGCATTCGCGCGGTTTGACGGTGTTAAGAAAACCAGGATTTTCTTAACAAATTTCTTGGTGTAAAATCTATGTTAAAAATGCCTAATTTTTTTAAATTATATGATTAAAACCGTAAATAACTATGAAATATAGACAGCTTGATTTTGCGAGAATTTCGATGAGTAACCAAGATCTGGCCTTCCGGCTCAATGCTTTGAAGGCGGCCTGCATTATCGGAGAGGCCGCAAACACAGGCTGTCACAGCGATAGCAAAAAAATCTCGCCGTCCTTTACGATGTTAACAAACCCATCAAGGAAATCCCAAAAACATTCGGCATTTCGCGGCCAAGCCTTTATAATTACCTATAATTGGACAACATGCCTATAGATATAATGGCTATAACGAAGAATAAAGCGTAAATATTAGGTAAATTATAATAACACCTTGCATAAAATCACCTAGATGCTATGATATAATTTGTTAAGAAAATCCTAGTTTTCTTAACACCCTAAACCCAGTTTATTCAACGGTTTGAGGGCAAAATCCACCCCAAGTATTTGTTAAGTTAGGTCTGGTGTCCGCCTGTCTTCCTCATGCGCCAGTATCGCTGGCCTTGCCTAATGCCAAGCCGCGGTCAAACGATAACCTGGTTTTTACGCTTTGCCCTTCATGTCTTTGATTGGCATATAAGCGGAAAAGAACCGCCATGAATGTTGGGGGGATTTTGAAATGAGCGAATAAAGGCATAACCTTACAGGTCGTTTAAAATCTTTTAGATTTGCTTGGTGAAAAATATTTTCCTGAGAATCAAATACAGTAATTGTTTTTCAAATCGCCGAATACATCTTCAATTATCTATCACTGGCATATAACGTGAGTTTCTTCCGTTACCATATCCGAGGGACATCGTATTTCCGGATATTTTCGTCAATTGTAATCAATATTAAATCCTCGGCCCGTGCCGTCGCGATCAGCATCCGATCGAAAGGGTCATGGTGGATTAGCGGCAGAGTATTCAGCAGACTAATGTACTCGCGTTCAACGCCAAGTGAGAGAAACCCGTTTTCGTCAGTCATCCGGAAAAACTCTACCAGTCCGCCGTCAATCGTCAGCTTGTGCGTCCCCAGTTTCAACGCGACTTCCCACGCGGAAACGATGCTTACATATTTCGGCGCGTATGGGTCGAGGAGGATTGACTTCGCGGCGTCCGACAACTTATGAGGTTCAAGCGCGGACCAAAGCACGACGTGGGTATCCAGGAGGTATTTCATGTAGTCAGTTCCTCAAATTCGTCCATCGGCTCATTGAAATCCTCGGACACGACGCCTTTCCCCTCCCACCCGCCAAGACGGGCGGACGGATGCGCGGGCGCTGAAATCTCGAAGGGAATCGCGTTCCGGTAAACCAACTGAGTCAGGAAAATATTTACGGCGGTGGACATGTCAAGACCCAAGCGGCGCAACACTTCGTTTGAACTGGCTTTCAGTTCGGCGGTCGTGCGGATGTTGATGTTTGTGTTGGCAGTCATTGTATCATCTCCCAAGGAAATATTGGCACGATGTACTCACGATGTCAATAATACAAAATATCTAATCAGTATATAGCGGAGGCGAGCCCAGCTTCGCGTTCTATATGGGTGTTTGTGATGTTCCGAATACAAGTATATCCCGTATGAGCATATCACAATTGAAGAAGTAAAAAATAAGCGCGCAACAACGGAGGAGGCCCTGTCGATCTGGGGGCCTCCTCCGTTGTTTACACTGATCAATAGCGGTATAATTGCGCTATTGCGGCTGCCGCCGAATAACAGGACAAACAGACAGCGGGGAGAATGGCGAACTATGTTGACAATTGGCAGCAAACCTTTAACCATTTATGATGTGACTCGCGTCGCCAGGGACTATGAGAGCGTAGAGCTATCTGACGAGGCACTCAGGCTTATGAGCCTGAGCCGGGGATGGGTCGATAAGATCTTGGATTCCGATAAGCCGGTATACGGCATCAACACTGGTTTTGGCGAGCTGAGCAATATATTTATCTCGCGCGAGGACACGAACAAACTCCAGCACAATTTAATTCTGAGCCACTGCACAGCCGTTGGGGACCCGCTCCCCGAGGACGTCGTGCGCGCTGTCATGATGCTGCGGGTCAACTCGCTCTCAATGGGATATTCAGGCATCCGCGCCGAAACGGTTCAGGCCCTGATCGACATGCTCAACCGGCGGATATGCCCCCTGATCCCATGCAAGGGTTCCGTCGGCGCCAGCGGGGATCTGGCCCCGCTCGCTCACATGGCGGCCGCGCTTTTGGGCGAGGGTTCCGTCATCAGGGACGGACGTGTAATTCCAAGCGCGGAGGCTTTGAGGGACGCCGGGCTGGCGCCGGTCACTCTCGCCGCAAAAGAGGGGCTTGCCCTGATAAACGGCACACAGGTGATGACCGCCATAGCGGCGCTTGTTTGCAGGGACGCGGAGGACATAATAAAGACGGCCGACATCGCCGCCGCGCTTTCACTGGAGGCGTTGCAGGGCACGCGATCCGCGTTCGACAAACGCATCGCCATGATACGCCCTCAT
This sequence comes from Synergistaceae bacterium, assembly GCA_031290235.1. Taxonomy (GTDB): domain Bacteria; phylum Synergistota; class Synergistia; order Synergistales; family Synergistaceae; genus JAIRWR01. The sequence goes on from JAITNX010000184.1 coordinate 2,817, forward strand.
AAGGGCCAGATGGACACCGCCGGTAATATTTTACGTCAGACCGAGGACAGCGTGATAATAGCGAACCATGCCGACTGCGACAAAGTGCAGGACGCCTATTCGCTGCGCTGCGTCTCTCAAGTTCACGGCGCGACAAAGGACGCGCTTCGCCGCATTCTCGAGGCGATCGACACGGAGATGAATTCCGTGACGGATAATCCCATCGTGATGTTGGATACCGGCGAGATTGTCTCGGGCGGGAACTTTCACGGACAGCCTGTCGCCCTCGTGATGGATTATTTGAAGATAGCTGTCGCGGAGTTGGGAGATATTTCCGAGCGCCGCATCAGCCGCTTGGTCGATCCCAAACTCAGCGGCCTTCCCGCTTTTTTGACGGCGTATCCCGGCGTGAACTCGGGATTTATGATCCTGCAATATACGGCTGCGTCCCTGGTGTCCGAAAACAAAGTTTTGGCGCATCCCGCCTCCGTTGATTCCATACCGACTTCCGCCAATCAGGAGGATCACGTCAGCATGGGAACTATCGCCGCGCGGCAGGCGCGCGAGATTTTGGAAAACGTAAAATATGTGCTGGCTGTCGAGATCATAGCGGCGGCGCAGGGAATAGATTTTCTAAAACCCCTTGAGCCAGGGCGCGGGACAAAGGCAGCCTATGACTTTGTCCGCTCGATAGTCCCCTACCTGAGCGAGGATAGAATCCCGACGCCCGATATTATGGCGGCTCGCTCCGCAATAACGGATGGACGCATTGTGAAGGCGGTAGAGGACGCGATAGGCCCATTGCTTTCCTGATATAATTATCCGGAGGTGACATTGTATGAAGGAGAGTGCGGAACTCGTCGTTGGAAACGCGAGCGAGCTTTTGACATGCGCGGATGACGCGCCTGACTTGATCGGGGTTATTCGCGGCGGCTGGGTCGCCGTAAGAGGCGGGCGTGTATTGGCTGTAGGAGCGAAGAGTGACGTCGAACCGCTCATATCGAGCGCTACCGAGTTCATTGACGCCGCTGGAGGGATAGTCGCGCCTGGTTTCGTGGACAGCCATACCCACGTCGTTTTCGGAGGCACGAGAGTGGGGGAGTACTTCGCGAAGATCGAGAAACTCTCGCCGGAGGAAACGGAGCGCCGAGGCATAAGGACAGGAATACTGACGACGCTCGAGCCGACGAGGAAACATTCGCTGGAATTTCTGTACGAGGAGACCGCCGCCAGGGTGAAGGACATGATAGTCTCCGGCTCGACCACGATAGAGAGCAAGAGCGGCTATGGACTCGACAGGGAGACCGAGATAAAACAGCTGGAGGTAAACGGGCTGCTGGAGGCCAGACTGCCGGTGAGCATAGCGTCCACGTTCCTGGGAGGGCACGGCTGGCCGCACGATATGAGCAAGGAAAAATATATGGACTTTCTGATAAAAGATATGATCCCGTTCGTCGGAAGCCTCGGCCTGGCCGAGTTCTGCGACGCTTGGTGCGACGAGGGGCACTATACGGCCAAGGAGTGCGGGGCGATACTGGAGGCCGGCGCGGCTGCCGGGATGAGGCCCAAGCTGCACGAGGGCGGGTACTCCTACATTGGGGGCGCCGAAGTCGCGTCCGATCTTCACGCGGTCTCCGCCGATCACCTGAACTACGTTCCGAGGAAGTCGCTGCGCAAACTCGCTGAGTCTGGCGTGACCGGCGTGCCTCTGCCGGGAATCGACTTTGCCGTGGGACACCCATTGCCATTCGACCCGGCGCCGATGATAGACGAGGGATTGGAGATCGCGATAGCGACAAACTGCTGCCCAGGCTGCTGGTGTACGTCGATGCCGTTCATAATGATCCTGGCCTGCCGCAATCATGGCATGTCCTCCGAGCGCGCAATCCGCGCCGCCACAATAGCCGGAGCGAAGGCGCTGGGCCGCCAGGACAGGGTCGGCTCCATCGAGCCGGGCAAGAACGCGGACATTCAGGTGTGGAACCTCGGCCATCACGAGGATATAGCGTATCACTACAAGGGCAACCCCGTCGCCATAGTCATAAAGGACGGCAAGGTGGCGGCGCGGGATTCCAGGCTAGTGTCCGGGGAACGGCGCCAGCGCGGAAGCGTTAATAAGGGCTGATTTATCGCTAGGGGCCTAAAGGGTAAAGATTAAAACGTGCAGGATGCGCGTTTGACTTAGAATTAATAGGGAGGTTGATGTATTTGTTCGACTCGACTGGGCAAGTTATGGAGATAAGGCTTGGCTTCCCGAACGGGCTTCCGCCAGCGGCGGAGTTCGAATCCGGAATAAGAAGAGCGCCGAACAGGGGACAGATTTTGAACGAACGGGAGACAGTTCTCGCCCTGAAAAATGCCCTGCGCTACATCCCAGAGAGGTTCCACAGGGAGATCGCGCCGGAGTTCCTGGCCGAGTACAGGGAACGGGGAAGGATATACGGCTATCGCTTCCGCCCTAAGGGACGGCTAGTCGGAAGGCCTATCGACGAATACTCCGGCAAGTGCCTCGAAGGGCGCGCGTTCCAGGTGATGATCGACAACAATCTGGACTTCGATGTGGCCCTTTACCCTTACGAACTCGTGACCTACGGCGAAACGGGGCAGGTCTGCCAGAATTGGATGCAGTATCTGCTGATAAAAAAATACCTCGAGATCCTGACAAGGGACCAGACTCTCGTGCTGGAATCGGGACATCCGCTCGGACTCTTCAGGTCAAACCCATCAGCCCCGCGCGTCATCCTGACGAACGGCCTCATGGTGGGGACATTCGACAACCCCAAGGATTTTGCCAGGGCGTCGGCGCTCGGCGTCGCGAACTACGGGCAGATGACGGCAGGCGGATGGATGTACATAGGCCCGCAGGGAATAGTTCACGGTACATACAACACATTGCTGAACGCAGGCAGGCTCCGCTTCCAGATCGAGGAGAGGCGAGGCCTCGCGGGACGGCTCTTCATATCATCCGGGCTGGGAGGCATGAGCGGCGCACAGCCGAAAGCGGCCGACATAGCGGGAGCGGCGTCGATTGTCGCGGAGGTCGATCCTTCCAGGACAGAGACGCGCCACAGTCAGGGCTGGGTAAAGAAGAGGACCTCAGACATCGCCGAGGCGTTCGGCTGGGCGGAGGAGGCAATGGCGGCTGGTTGTCCGCTCTCTATAGCGTACGATGGAAACATAGTTGATCTTCTCCAGTACGCGCTCGACAATGACAAAAAAATCGACCTTTTATCGGATCAGACGTCGTGCCACGCCGCCTACTCCGGCGGATACTGCCCTCAGGGACTTACGTTCGAGGAGCGCACGAACACTCTCGCGTCGGCGCCCGAGAAGTTCCGCGCCCTTGTCGACGCTAGCCTGAAGAAGCACTTCGAGTTGATCAAAGCTCTTGTCGGCAGGGGGACGTACTTCTTCGACTACGGCAACTCGTTCATGAAGGCTGTTTTCGACGCCGGGGCGCGCGAGATATCGAAGAACGGCGCCGACACTTACGAGGGCTTTATATTCCCATCGTACGTCGAGGACATAATGGGGCCGATACTCTTCGACTACGGCTACGGACCGTTTCGCTGGGTCTGTCTCAGCGGACGCCCGGAGGATCTGCGAAGGACAGACAGAGCCGCGATGGATTGCATCGACCCGACGCGGCGCTTTCAGGACCACGATAACTGGGCCTGGATTCGCGACGCTGAGAAAAATAAGCTCGTCGTCGGCACTCAGGCGCGCATACTTTATCAGGACGAGGAGGGGCGCATGAACATAGCCCTGAAATTCAACGAGCTGGTGAGAAATGGCGAGATAGGCCCGGTCATGATCGGCCGCGACCATCACGATGTCTCCGGCACGGACTCTCCGTTCCGGGAGACCTCGAACATAAAGGACGGGAGCAGCGTAATGGCCGACATGGCAATCCAGTGCTTCGCGGGCAACTGCGCCCGGGGCATGAGCCTTGTCGCGCTCCACAATGGCGGCGGCGTAGGGACCGGCAAGGCGATAAACGGCGGTTTCGGACTCGTGCTGGACGGCAGCCGCAGGGCCGACGAAATAATTAGGTCCTCCATGAGCTGGGACGTCATAAGCGGCGTGGCCCGAAGGGCATGGGCGAGAAACGAGCACGCTGTCGAGACCGCCGATGAGTTCAACAAAAAACGGAGCGACGGACATATCACCCTGCCGTTCATAGCGGACGAAAAATACCTGACGGAACTTGTCGGGAAGTAATCATCGTTCATCATTTGACAAAATTACAGCGCCGCCCCACGCCGCTAATCCAGCAGATGGCTTTCCACGATCTGCCCGACATCGAATGAGCGGACCCGCAGGCAGTAGCGGACGACGTCCTGCAGGGCCTGGAGCGGGACCGGGCCGACCAGTTCCGCGTCGGCTATCGCAACGCCGAATGTCTCGGCTATGGCGCTGACCGTTGCGTAAACCACCGGAATCGGGGTCTTTTCGTAGTTTGTAAGATTCATGGAGATTTGCACGAGTCCGCGCTCCTCTATCGGCAGGGCAATGGCTCGCACGAAACGCAGGCCGCCGGAGCTGAAGCGTATTCTTTTCGCTATCTCCGCTCCGACCTTCATATCGTCGGTGCGAAGGTTCACGTTGTAAGCGATCAGGGGAAAGCGGACTCCCGCTACCGTAGCGCCGCTTCTGGCGTTGAAGGAGAACGGCCCCTCGTCCGGGCGCCACAGCTCGTCCTTCATCTTCTCAGGAAGCGCCTCGTACTGGCCCTTGCGTATGTCGACCAGCAGCTTTCGCTCCGGCCTCGTCGCCGCGTCCTCGTAATAATAGACGGGGACGCCCTTCGCGCCCAGATATTTGCCGTAGGCCCTGGCAATTTCGAGCGCCTCCTCCTGCGATACATCCCTAATGGGGACAAATGGCACGACGTCGACGGCGCCCATGCGAGGGTGGCTTCCCCGGTGCGTCGTCATGTCTATCATCTCTATAGCTTTATCGGTGATGTTTTTCGCGGCCTGCAGCACACTTGCCGGGTCGCCTATGAACGTGTAGACGCTGCGATTGTGATTGGGTTCCGAGTCGATATCGATGACCCTGGCCCCGGCAGATCCTCTCAGAGCAGACTCGACCTTGCCCAGGACGTCGGGGTTCCTTCCATCGCTGATGTTGATCTCACAGAGAATTATCTTTGCCAAAAGCAAGACCCCCTAATTCTAATTCTAAGTCAAACGCGCATCC
>JAITNX010000003.1 GCA_031290235.1 Synergistaceae bacterium
TCGCTTACGAAAACTATTCGTCGCAGGCCACTGATATGGCTGTTGTTCGCGCGAACCTCCAGGCAAACTACAAAAACATTTTAAAAACGGTAGTCTTCCACGACAACGAGTATTTGAAAACAGTGAATCAGGACTACGCGGACAGGACAAAGCTGAATGACGATATTTTAGCGGCGTATGTCAAGAATGGGTTGGATGATCAGGAGAAAATCCTCTATGCCAAGTTCGAGGTCCTGTATAAAAAGCTGCAAGACGTAGAAGACGAAACCATCAAATTGGGGCTGGACAACCAGGATGACGAGGCTACGGAACATTACTCGAACATTCTCGAACCATTAGGACTCGAGGTCAACGATGCCTTGGTGAGTCTTTCGAGTTACCTGATCGAGATGGCGGACAAGTCTCAGAATAACGCTGTCGCCCTGTCGAACGATTCCCTCAGGGCGACTTTGATAACCGCGTTGGTCGCCACGATCATCACCATCGTGATGAGCTTGTTGATCTCGCGGATGATAACGAATCCGATAAACTTGATGAAGGAGAAGATCGCCCTGTTCGCGACCGGCGACCTTGCGCTCGACTTCAAGGACGCGGGGCGGGACGCGATCGCCCAGATGAGCAATGGGCTGGAGGACATGGTCCAGACCTTACGAGGCGTCGTTACGTCCATCCAGGGGGCCGGCGGCCAGATATCAAACTCGTCGCAGGACTTCTCGGCTATGGCCCAGGAGACTAACGCCTCTGTCGAGGAATTCCGCTCGAACGTCGACGAAATGAGCGCAAACCTGGCCGCTCTCGCCTCTACAAGCGAGGAGGTCAACGCATCCGTCGAGGAGGTCGCCGCCGGCGCTCAGACGACGGCGGAGAAGGGCACTGACATCGCGCGCAAAGTAGACGACGCCATGAACGCCGGCGACACTGGAATGAGCGCCGTCCGCAGCGTCGTCGACGGCATAGGCAGAGTCGCCGAGAGTTCGGCCGCCTCGACATCTGCCGTGCTGGAACTTGGCAACAGGGCTCGCCAGATACAGAGCTTTGTCTCGCAAATAGGAAGCATCGCCGACCAGACAAACCTGCTCGCCCTGAACGCCGCAATAGAGGCGGCGCGCGCCGGCGACGCAGGCAGAGGATTTGCGGTCGTCGCGGAGGAGGTCCGCAAACTCGCCGAGGACAGCAACGTGGCGGCGAAGAACATCGCTGACCTCGCGTCGACGATAACGTCCGACCTCGACAAGATCGTCGGACACGTTCAGGAGAACGCGGCCGACTCCAACAAGGCGAGGGAACTGTCGACAGAGACGGAGTCCGCCATATCGAACATGATCAACTATCTGCGCGACATCGCAAGCGCCACACAGGATCTGGCGGCCGTCGCGGAGGAGCAGGCGGCGTCCAGCGAGGAGATAGCCGAGGCGGTGCAGAGCATGTCGACGAAGATAAACAACACGGCGACCGCCGGCGAGAACATCCGCACAGGCGTCACGGAGGTGGCGTCCGCGTCGGAGAAGGTGGCGGAGGGGGCGGAAAACCTCTCTGGCCTCGCGGGAGATCTGCATACCCAGCTCGAGTATTTCAAGCTGGAATCCGAGCCGAACAAACCTCACAGCATCCAGGAAAAGAGCAGACTGAGGGCCCTTCCGGCAAGATAAAAGACAAGATAGGAAAACATACGTTTAAAAAAAACGAGGCCTCTGTCAAACCACCAGGGGCCTCGTTGTTTTGTGTTTTGGGCTTGGTATTATCTTTCGCGCTTGACGTTGTTCCTATAGTGGTAAATCAGGCAGACGGAAAGCGCTGTCAGCATGAGGATGGCAAGAACGGCGATGAAATACACCGTCATATAGGCGTCGCTCTCAGTGCCGGCTGCGTTCTTGAACGACTCGTTGACGACGACCAGGATGTCCTTGACCTCCGAGAAATCGAACAAGCCGCCCTTATAGGTCGGGGACCAAGCCATCGGGGGCCTTTGCGGGGTCGAAGACGTCGTTTCCGGAGAGCCGGACTCCTGATTCAGGGTATGCCTTTATAATCAGCTTGAGGCCGAACCAATCGTCGTCCCCTCTCCTGTCATCCCTGTAAACGGCCTCCCAGAGCATACAATGCATATCGTAATCCACCTTGTAGATCATCTCGGCGAGTTCCTCATCGATGATGCTGTATGCTCCTCTAACGCCTATTTTCCATGATGTGTCCGGCTTCTTGGTCGGTATCCTGTAGCCTACCTCGTGATAAATTTCCTCACGATCATCGTAATCGTCCCACGCCATTGGTGAGCTGCCCCACGACCATCTGCGCAGATAGGCCGATTCCATCTCAAACACGCCCAGCTTCCACCTCGCGCCAATTACGGCGTCGAGCAGGCGCTGTTCATCCCCTGACGCGCCATCGTATTTGTAGTGCCAGTACAGTGCGTTGTAGAAGGGCTGAAAATTTTCATTTGGGGATGCAAACTCCCCATACGTCTGGATTCCGGCGCCGGTCCTCTCCACGGTCGGAGCCGCGCCGAACGTGGCGTCCTCATATCTCCCCCACGTGGCCATGAGCCTATAGTAGCCGCCGGCTGCCGGGTCGTTGAACCATGGACTCAGGATGTTGACCTCCGGCTTCCTCCACAGGATGTAGCGATGATCCAAGCCGGCCTGTTTTTCAACAGTCAGCAGCTCCTTCTGCCTCCAGCCAGCCTCGACGTGCCAGCCGCCTCGCTCCAGCTCCAAACCCCAGGAAGGACGCCACTCTGTGGAATCCCGATCCTTGTCGTATTCCCTCCGCAATCCTCCATAGACCGACATCCCGTTCCATATATCCTGGGTGAGGAACGCCTCCCCCTCCCATATCTCCTCGCTCCAGCCAATAGCGCCAACGTCGAGCGTACCTGTCTCCCAACCCCATCCTCCCGAGAAGCCAAGGCCAACCCCCTTGTCGGATTCATAGCCAACCCTTGGAAAGAGCGACTGTCTGCCGCGCTTGGCGTGTTCGTCAAGCCTGACCACGTAGTCGAACGGATAGGAGAAGAGCATCGTGTCGCCCAGGTAGACACTCGGCTTTCTTATGACGACTCTTTTTCCAGGGATGACCGTGACCTCCCTGGCCTCCAGCCTGTAGTGAGGGTGCTGAGCGCCGCAAGTTGTGAGGGACGCTCGGCTCCAGTGAGCCTCGAGCTCCTCCAGCTCTCCGTCCCGCGAGGTGTCAGATCCGGCGCTCTTGCCATCCCGGGCTGGCATGACCTCTATCGACTCTCCCCTAACGTAGAAGGATTCGACCTTGCCATAAGGCCTCGTCAGCACGCCGCTTCGTGTCGCGACATTATAGTCCAGCCTCTCACCGCTCAATCTGTTCCCGCCGGACACAAACGTCACAGAGCCTTCGGGCGAGGAGAAAGCCCTGACCTGCTGGCCGTCGCTGTCGTATTCGACGTAAGGCGCGAAAAGACGAATTTCACCGTTGCTGATGCGCACGTTGCCCTCGGCGGTGGCGATGCCATTGGACTCCTCGAACGATATGCTGTCAGCGTCGAGCTGAATGCGCCCGGCCTCGTCAGCGGCCTGGGAGGAAATCGGCGCCGCACAGAAGAGCGCCGCGAGTATAACGACAAGGAGCCAGCCTCTTGCTAATCCCTTAACTTCCAATGCGCCTCGACCCCTTTCTCCAGAATGAAAATTCCTCCAGGTTCTATCCTTGCCGAGCGCCCGCTCAGATACGCGTCTCCGTCAGCAGCCTCCACGCCCTCGCCGAACGTCCATACATCCTCATTCCCGTCATATCCAACCAGTGGAGCGCGAAGGCTCACGCTCCTGCCCTCCGTTTCGAGGAAACCATTTATCGAGTATAATACCATGTTCGAACTTTCCTGCACCAATTCGCCGCTCACGGCGTTCAGCCTGACCGCCCTTTCTGCCTTGGACTCCTCTATCGAGATATCCATGCTGGCGGCTCTTATCGTCCCGGAGTCATGCTCTGCCGAGATAGCCTGTACGCTCCACTCCCGGGCGCCTATCGTGCGTTTGAAGCTGATGTTTTCAACGATGACGTCGGGCAGATTGCGAATTTCAATCCTTCCAGGCAGCGTGAGATCCCGCCAAAGGTATATGCCGAGAATAAAGAGCGCCAGAAGAAAGGCAGCCGCCGCAAGCCAGCCCGGCAGGACCGCGCCGTTTCTCCTACCAGATGACACGGGCTGAACCGTTCTCCTCCGCGAAATTTATCTGCTTCGTCTCCATGGTCCGCATGAAGATAACTTTCTTCGCCACGGTGACCCTAGCGGAATCTCCCACCCAGTTGATCTTGTACCCCGACTTGAGTCCGTTTCTGAAACCCCCGGACATCACGTCCCTCTCGAAGAGGTCGCGCGATATTTTTTCCTTCGATTCGGCGGAGAGCAGCGAATACATGCGCTCCACGTCGCCAGCCACCCAGGCCCTCAGAAAGATATCGATGACCTGCCTGGAACCGAGGTGCTGCTGGGCCGGCTCGATCTGCCGTATCGGAGCGGGCTCCGCGGCCTTCTCGGGCGGTGGAAGGTCGGCAGTGCTTATTACCGGCATCTCTTCCCTCGCCGGGGGTTCCGGGGTTCGGGGCGCGGTCGGCGGATATACCTGGGCATCGGTTGAGAACTCCGGCTCATCCTCCTTCCGCGTGGCGTTTTTGGGCTGTTCCTTCTTTGTGGTTGGAATCTTGACGACAACCTCGTTCTTCTGTTCCTCCGGCTGTGGGGGCGCTGACGCTGACTGGATGGTGTTTATGCCGACGCCGCCGAAGGAAAATATAGTCTCATGATTGGGGATGAGTCCCTTGAGAGCTATGCTGAAATTGCCCTCGTCCTGCTTTGGGAAAAATACAAAGCCCTGCACCAAACCTGTGAGCGGACTGTCCAGCTTCTTCTCTACGACAATTGGAGACACCCTCCTGCCGGATGAGTCTATGAGGGCTATGTTGTTGGACAGGGGCGATAGGTTTATCGGCGTCTTGGCGTAAGACTGCACGGAGAGCATAACAGCGGTGGCAGAGCCTATCCTGAGTTCGTCAACGAACGACTGCCTGAAAGCCTCCGCCTGATCCGGACCCATTCGCCGCTTCTGTGCCTCGGCTCTTACCCACGGTTCCACCAATTCGTCCGGATAATGGACTACCCATGCCAGGCTGTCAACGCCCCAGCGTATCGAAGTCCACCTGTCGAGTATCTCTATGGCGGCCTCCTGGTCGCCAGCCCCTGCCCGCGTGAGACCGACAAAAAAACCGGATGCCGCCAGAAAAGCAACAGCCCACGCAATCAAAACTAATCTTTTTTTGAAGCGCATCATATTTGGTTCTCCCAGGCCGCCCATATAGAAAAAAACGCCGCCAAACCGGAGACGCTAATAATCCAGCGGCTCCAGAACATCCGACGGAGGAGCGTCGTCCTGCGCGGGAGGCGCCGGATCGGACTCCGACGTCGGATTCTCATCCGAATAGCTTGCGCTGGGGTAGCCCGCGAACTCCTTAAACTCGGCGGTCTCGACATAGACAGTGGCGCCTGCCGGTATTTGCTTGTCGCTTCCCCTCACCAAAAATCCGCCTACGAGCCCGACAGGACCTAGAAGGGCCAGTCCGGCGATGCTAGCCCCTGCCGCTCCAATGGCGCCTTTATCGATCTTCATTGCCTTCTCGGACTCCGGCCCTATGAGCACTGGGGCGCGAGCGCCGCCGATGAACTCCACATCCGTGAACTCGACGCCGATCTCCGCCTGCCGCCCAAAGCTCCTCGGCAGCCTGACCCTCGTCACCGACGCGAAGACACGGTTGCCCTTGGCTGCCGCCAGCGTCCCGTCGATGACGTAGTCCTCATCCAGCTCCAGCTGGATGACATCTCCCTGCGCCACATTGCGAACCGTGAGCGTCTCGATGAATTTTGCCCTGAACACGGTCCCGGCCGACGCTTGTACCGGAACAGCGAAGACACCGCTCGGCAATAGCTTCGTAAGAATGCGCTCAAGCCTTGCGGAGAGCGCCCCGCTCTGTTGTTCGCCCTCCAGTGTGGTCTCCAGGTTTACGATGCGATCCTCGAAGGAATTTGATGGGTTAACCCTTCGCAGTGTCACCCACTCCGCCACTCCGACCTTGAAGATGAAGGATGGCTGATTCGAGTTCCCCTCCTCCACAAAATTTTGCAGCGCCTGCTGCCTCTCCGTAAGGCTCCCCGGCAATTCCATTCCAAACAGGTCACGCTCTACTTTGGAAAGGCGGAGCAATAGCCCTCCGTTCTGAGGGACCCCGTATACAAAGCTCTCCACCCTGTCCAGACCGTAGAGCGGGGTGCCCTCATCCTGAGTCGCGACCTCGGCGGCGGAGACTACGGACGCCGCCATCACAGCCAGCGCCATTACCATATACAATGCTCTCTTCATTAGATGAACAGCCTCCTCAAGAACTCAAAATCTATAATACCGTATGACTCCCTGCAAATATTATCACTTCCAGGTTACGGACGCACTGTTTTTTTCGCTGCCGCGATGAAATCCCTGAACAGTGGATGGGGGCGCAACGGCCTCGAGAGAAACTCCGGATGGAACTGAACCCCAACGAACCACGGATGCGCCGGAAGTTCCACTATCTCGGCCAGGTCTTTCTCCACGTACAGGCCCGTTATGCTCATCCCGGCAGACACCAGTCTGTCCCTGTAGTCGTTATTGAGTTCGTAGCGATGCCTGTGCCGCTCCATAATCTCGTGGACGCCGCCATAAGCGGCGAAAGCCCTGCTCCCCTCCACCAGCCTGCATGGATACGCGCCGAGCCTCATTGTGCCACCGAGACGGTCGATGGCCTTCTGGTCATCCATTATGTGTATGACCGGGTTAGGCGTCCCAGTGTCCGCCTCCGAGCTATTGGCTGACGCTATCTGGGCTGCGTTGCGGGCAAACTCTATGACTGCCGCCTGCAACCCGAGACAGAGGCCGAGGTATGGTATGCCCCTCTCCCTCGCGTATCCCGCCGCCGCAATCTTGCCCTCCATGCCCCGCGAGCCAAAACCGCCGGGCACCACTATGCCGCTCATGCCTTTGAGAACGCTCTCGGCCGTGCTTTTCTCTATTTCTTCGGACTCTATGGGACGGATTATCACCTTGATATGGTTGTGAATTCCGGCGTGGGTAAGCGCCTCGTTGACGCTCAGGTACGAGTCCTTGATGCCAGTATACTTGCCGATGAGGGCGACTTCCAGCTCCCCCTCGGGGTGCGCCCTCATGTCGAGGTAGTTCAGCCATTCGCCGAGATCTATATCGCCGTCCCGCTTCAAGGCGAGCCGGCTCATGACCAGCTTGTCAAATCCCTGCCTGTAGAGCGAGATCGGGACTTTGTAGATGGTCTCCTCGTCAAGCGCCTCGAAAATGCTGTCGCTCGACACGCTGCAGAAGAGGGCTATCTTATCCCTCATGTCGGGCTTCAAAGGAAGTTGGGAGCGGCAGACTATGATATCAGGCTGTATCCCTATCTTGCGCAGCTCGTTTACGCTGTGCTGTGTGGGCTTCGTCTTGAGTTCGGCCGCCGCCGCGATATACGGTATAAGGGTGACATGGCAGTACAGCACGTTGGCGCGGCCGATTCTGCTGGGCATCTGCCTTATCGCCTCGAGGAACGGAAGGCTCTCTATGTCGCCGACAGTTCCGCCTATCTCCGCGATGACCACGTCGTTATCCGAAGCGACGCGCAGGATGCCCTCCTGTATCTCGTTGGTCACGTGAGGTATTACCTGGACCGTGCCGCCATTGTAACGACCCGTTCGCTCTTTGTTTATCACCTCTGAATATATCTTTCCCGCCGTCAGGATGTTGTCGTCGCTCAGTCTCTCGTCGATGAAGCGCTCATAATGACCGAGGTCGAGGTCCGTCTCGGCGCCGTCGTCTGTCACGAACACCTCGCCATGCTGAAAAGGGTTCATTGTCCCGGCATCCACGTTGAGATAGGGGTCCATCTTGAGTATTGACACCTTGAAGCCTCGCCTCTTCAACAACACGCCAAGCGAAGCGGCGGTAATTCCCTTGCCCAATGAAGATACCACACCGCCAGTGACAAATATGAATTTAGTCATTCAAGAACACCCCTCAAAAAGCGCTGATAAATCAGCTTATCTTATATACTTGAGCGGGTTCATCGGGCTTCCGCTCTGACGAACCTCGAAATGCACATGGTTGCCTGTCGACCGCCCGGTACTTCCGACCAGGGCTATCCTCTGCCCCCTCTTTACGTTCGTCCCAACGTTCACCAAAAGTTTGCTGGAATGTCCATAGAGCGTCGTAGTGCCCCCGGGATGCGATATGACTATTGTACGCCCATAACCGCCCATCCAACCGGCGTGAACCACCTTGCCAGCCGCGGCCGCGACCACAGGCCTTCCCTTGGGCGCCTTGATGTCCAGCCCGGTGTGGAAGTCCCTTCCGCCTCGGACCGGGTCCCTGCGCCAACCGTAAGGACTGGAGATCTTCCCTACGACCGGCCACCCAAAGCCACGCTTCGTCGTGACCTTTTCCTTCACTTTTTTTGCGACCGCGCCTTTGGATCCAGCCGTCTCGACGAATACATTCACCTTCGCACCCGGCAGAAATATCTCGTTCCCCTGGGCTATTACAGCTTCGGGAGTCATTTCATTCGCGGACATTATGGCCTCGACGAATATGCCATACTCCCTGGCGAAGGATTCCACTGTCTGGCCCGACTTGACCGTCACGAATATGCCGTCCTGATTGGGCACCCTGATAAGCGTCCCAACCTTTAGTTTGTCGATATCGGAGAGCTTGTTTGATCCGAAAAGGGAGTTGACGTCCAGGTCGAACGCATTGGCAACGCTCCAGAGCGTATCGCCGTTCTTGATCTCGTACTCGGTCATTCGGACTGGTTCGGCCTTTTTCCGCTTCGCAAGTTCCTCGTCCTTGAGTCCCTTGACGTGTGCCAGGGTGTCCCCGACATAATCTGAGCTTCGCGGTATGAAGAGCGTTTGCCCCTCTCTCAGTTTATGCTGATCGGTGAGTTCGTTTGCCTGCGCTATCTCGTCCACCTTGATCCCGTACTTCTCTGAGATTCTGGAGAGAGTCCCGCCGGACTCAACGCTTATCTCGATCCACTCGTCACTGGACACAGGGCGGGTGTCAAGCAATTCCGCGCCCTCATCCCCCTCCTCAAAAAAATCCACCTCGGGGTCGTTGAATGATGGGCCATTGCCCTTGAATGGCCCTATGCCATCCAAGGCCAAGCTGCTGTTTCTGGCATCCTCCGCATCCACCACGACATAGCCTGACGCGATATTCCAATCGGAACCGTCCTGCGAGTCGAAATCAGACCAGTAAGAGCCAGCGATTTTAGCGGCGTGACTCACGCAGCCGTAACTCAAAACCGTTACGACCGCAATTATCACCAAGAAAATCGGTCTTTTCAGTACGTTCATACGCGCCGCAAAACCTCCTTCCTTTAGGGCGCCACGAGCGCCCAACCCATATTATATTATACCTTGATTGTGCTGAGAAATTCCTTGTTCGTGGCTGTCGATTTAAGTTTCTCCATTATGAGGGTCAGGACCTCGGCCTCATCCATATTCGCTATCTTTCTCCGCAGCGACCACAGCCTCTGCAGCTCCTCCTCGCCCATGAGAAGATCCTCGCGCCTCGTCCCGGAGCGCGTTATGTCTATCGCCGGGAATATTCTCTGCTCGGATATCTTCCTGGAGAGGTGAATTTCCATATTGCCGGTTCCCTTGAACTCCTCGTAGATGACGTCGTCCATCCTGCTGCCGGTCTCCACGAGGGATGTGCCGACTATTGTCAGGCTTCCGCCATTCTCGATGTTGCGGGCCGCCCCAAAGAACTTCTTGGGGAAATAAAGCGCGGCTGGGTCCATGCCTCCAGACAGCGTCCTGCCAGATGGCGGGACAATGAGGTTCGACGCGCGAGCGAGGCGAGTTATCGAGTCCAAGAGCAGCACCACGTCCTTGCCAACCTCCACCAGCCTCTTTGCCTTTTCCAGCGAGAGGGAGGCGACGCGCAGATGTTCCTCAGCCGGCCGGTCGAACGTAGAGGCTATTATCTCTCCGTCCACGGAACGGCTCATGTCCGTGACCTCCTCTGGCCGTTCGTCTATCAGGAGGACCATCATTATTACCTCGGGGTGATTTACGGTGATGGCATTTGCAAGGTGTTTCAGGAGGGTGGTCTTGCCCGCTTTTGGCGGCGATACAATTAGAGCGCGCTGTCCCTTCCCTATTGGCACGAACAGATCGACCAGTCTCGTGGACAGCCTTCGCTGCTCGGTCTCAAGCTCTATTTTTTGATCGGGGAAGATTGGAACGAGCGCCTCGAAGTGTGGCCTCTTCCTGGCCTCCTCCGGGTCTGAGAAATTGACTGTCTCGACCCTTATCAGAGCCTCGTAGTGTTCCGGGTCCCTTGGAGGTCGAACCATCCCCCACACGACGTCGCCGTTCCTGAGTCCGAAGCGCCGTATCTGCGACGCGGACACGTAAATATCGTTGTTGCTCGGAAGCAGCCCGGATGGACGCAGGAATCCGTATCCCTCCTGCAGGCACTCGAGCGTACCCCCGCCGAAGCGGAAACCCATCTGCGTCGCCTGAGCGCCCAAAACGCTGATGACGAGGTCGTCCTTTCGCAGAGTGGTCGGGCTCGGCACAGCCAGCTCGCGCGCTACCTTGCGCAGCTCGGTTATCGGCATCGCCGCCAGTTTGTTGAAATCGATGCGCGGCGCCGGCGCCGGCTTTTGTTCCGCGGAGTCAGCCACTGCTTCCAGCGCCGCGTCTGCAGCGGCTGTATCCTGTATCGTGGCGACGTCCAGATCCTTAGTGTTATCCATTCTTATGACAGGCCTCCCAATCGGCTGTAAAATACAAATTTTATCGTCCTTGAACCAGCGGGCAATCACCCGCGGACCCACGCAAACCCGGCTCCGTCGAAACGCTCCCGGCCTGCGGGCATACAATCGTTCATTGCGCCGCTTCAAACTCGCGCCCAAACGCAAGACACGGCTTCTCCCAGCGTCGGACTTTACGCGCAAGAACTCCTCCATTATCCCGCTTTAGTCTGCAACGAAAAACTTTTCCCCCCTCGATTACACATTAAAAACCGTACCATTGTTCAGGCAAATTAAAAATAAACGTTTGACCGCTACTTAGTATCCGTCGAAAAATTCATCCTGGTTTTCGGCTATGTCATCGCTTTCGGGCATTACAGAAAAAAACTCGACGAGTTTTTCCCTGCCATTACAGCAGATGGCCACGGAATATTGTCCAGCAGGCAGAGAAGAGCCGTCCTCCTTCAGCAAATAAAACGCTCTCACCCCATTTGGTCGGGCGACGCGCAGGATGTCTTTCTGTATAGTCTGATTTCCAAAATTCCAGGTGATCTCAAGGGAGTCTCCCTCTCTCGCGCGCGAGTAGCTGAACCACAAACAAATCTGCTTCGTGTCATCAGGCACGCTTCTTACGACGTTAAGCGGTTTCATATCCTCGTCAAGATCTTCACATATCTGGATATCTTCTAACCGGAAGGAACCAGCGAACATATTATCGGCGCGAAAACTCCATGAGATAAATAGCATCAACAGAAAGATAAAAAGCCCAAGAAAAACCAGCGCGCCCGCCTGACTACGAGACGAACTTCCAGACATTATAAACCACCTTTCAAAACTGACAAGCCCCCTTGTTCAGATCTGTACAAAAAATAATGACGAGGAGGAAAATTTATCCCGTTATCCCGTTATCCAGCAAAGACCAGTTTTTCCAACTCTGAGCGCACCTTTAGGTGTTCCTCCATATCCATGCCATCCACGGACATCCCGCCCACCCTCGTCACGCCATCGACAGCTCCCGATTCAAGGAGGGCCTCCAGCATGAGCGCGTCCTCTTCCTCGCTCTGCCCCAGCCATTTGCCGACAGATGAAGAAAGCGCCGCGACGAGCGCGTAGGCCCCCCAATTCGAGACGTCCACAGGTATACAGACGTCGGCTTCCACAGAACACAGACACATCGCATAGTCCCGCATTATCCCCGACAAAGGTCCGCGCAGGCTGCCCATCCCAACCTCGTTTCCGCCGTCACCCACGGCTATGACAGGCGTTCCGCCGACCGAGGCCAGGCCGTCCAACGGGGCAGTCCACCGCGTTACATCCTCGCCGCGCATATTGTAATAAACGCCGTCCGATGCCCGCCCGAGCCGCTCTACATATATCAACAGCTCCTCGGAAGGAACGGCGCCGGACGAAACATCCCTGACAATGGAGCGCGGCAGTCCCAATGAGTCCGCGCACGCTCTGAAGCAGTCCACACAAAGCGAGTCCGTCCAGACTTCCGCGTCATGGCCCAGGCTGCGGAGGGCCCGCGCCAGGACAAGCGCGCCGGGAGGACCGTCGGTCTCCGGCGCGGAGGCGGACGGAACGTAGAAGCCAGATATAACGGCCACCCTCTCCCGCCCCCCGATCAGCGAGAGAGCGCGGGACCATACGTCATCGGCGCATAGGGAGGACGGTCCTCTGCCCGTCCTGCCGCCGGCCGTGATCTCCGTGAGACGGCGCGCGACCTCCTGGCGTATTCGATATTCCTTCATCGTGAGTGGCACTTAAATCTCAGATGCCAAGCGTCTCTATAAGGGACATCATATCGGCGTCGAGGCTCTTTTTCTCCTCCCACGCCACCTGAAGGGGACTCGTCACGATATTGCCATGAATTCTTCCGACCATGACTCCGGACTCCCCGCGCTTCAGTGCCTCTACCGCGCCTCCGCCAAGGCGGGAGGCCAGAACGGCATCGAAGGAGGACGGGCTGCCGCCCCTCTGTATATGCCCCAGGACCGTTATGCGCGCGTCGTAGCCACCGGTGTCCTTGAGCTGAACAGCCAGTTCGGACGCCGGCATGACGCCCTCCGCGACTATTATCAGGGAGTGGGTCTTGCCGCGATCATGGGCGTAACGAAGTTTTTTGCATAGAGTTTCAAGCTCGAACGGCACCTCCGGCAGCAGGACGTACTCAGCGCCCGCCGCGACAGCGGCCTCGAGCGCGAGGAAACCCGCGCCCCTGCCCATGACCTCCACCAGAAAGAGGCGTTCATGGCTCGACGCTGTGTCCCTCAGCTTCTCGATACACTGCAGGGCGGTGTTGCAGGCCGTGTCAAAACCTATGGTACAGTCCGTGCCGGCCATGTCATTGTCGATAGTACCTGGGATCCCTATGACTGGAAATCCAAGCTTGCACAGATCGTAAGCCCCGTGGAACGAGCCGTCCCCGCCAACAACTATCAGGGCGTCGATATCATAGTCCTTCAGCCGTCGGAGTCCCTCTCTCACGCCCTCCGGCTTGACGAAGCGAGGACATCTCGCCGTGCGCAGGATGGTACCCCCCCTGTGTATTATGCCTCCTACGGAGCTGACGGAAAGCGGAACGACATCTCCCTCGATGAGTCCCTCATACCCCCTGCAAATCCCTATAACTTCCATGTCGTTGTAGATAGCAGTTCTGGTCACCGCTCGAATAGCGGCGTTCATCCCCGGAGCGTCTCCTCCGCTTGTAAGGACACCGATACGCTTCACTGAAATTCCTCCTCAATTTTTCTGTAACTCCTCTATTCGAGAGTTTACTTCTAATATTTCACGATTTTTTGTCTCCAGCTGTTCCTCCAGGTCCGACTTTTCCTTCGCCAGCTTCTCAATCCTGCGTATCAGGCGGTCGACCTCCACTCTGTCGGCAGCTGTACCCGCCATTACGTCATCCTCAGCTTTCACGTCCCATATAAAACGAATTTCCTTGCTTCCCAGTACGGGACTCGCGGACCCCAGCATGACAAAGCGGAGCGAGATATCCTTGTTGAGCAATGGCCGTCCTGTCTTTTCATCAAACCGAGGGAAGAACACCATGCCGTCCCTCTTGCCCTGCAGCGGGAGGTTGAACCTCGTGTCGTGATCCACGGGCGAGTACTTCTTATTGCCCACCCACAAATAGATCATCTCTCCGAACGGGGCCATGTGTGCCGTCGGCCCAAGTTCCTCCATCTCCAGGTGCATGGCTATGCGCTCCTCCAGGTTCAAACTCCTGAGAAAATTGTACTTGTAATCCTCCAGCTCGCTCGCCGTCCAGAGGTTCTTCTCGGCCTCGCTCTCCATAAGCGTCTGAATGTACTCCGCGGTGTATAGGGTGGCCTTGATCAGGAATTTTCCACCCATGTTGTCGCTGCTCTCCTCCGACTTGCTCCACCTTGCCAGGGCCGCGTCATACTTGCTCGCCGCCTCGGAAACCTCAAAATGACAGCAAGCGAACACGGCCGCGATCGCCAGTATTATCGAACACGATATTCTTCTCATCTCAACGTTTACCTCCACAAAAGAATCGCGCCGTGCCACGCCTTCGTCAACGGGCATCCAACGCTCAGGATGTTTGCAGTTTATCACATAACCTTCGGATTTTGGAACCATACCGACAATTAATTTTGCGGCTTACAGGCACTCCGCCTCCGCCATTATCGAACAGCCCTGAAGGGGTTCATTCCGCCCAGTTTGAAGCCTTCGATCGCGCTCGAACCCTCGTCGCCCGCCAGCCAGTCAAAATATTTATCTGCCGTCTCAGAGCGCACTTTCCTGAAACCCATGTTCGATATCAAGGCCACGTAACATCTGCGGCGGATACCAACCCTTGCCAGTACGCGCAGCATCGGCATCCCCCTCTGTGAATCCTGGTACTGAGCGAAAGACGCCTCCCCTACCAGCATGAAGGCATCCTCGTCTCCCGCTTGAATCAGGGCTCCAAGGTCGTCCTTGCTCGACTCCACATAATTTTTATTAAGGCCGGGGTTCTTGACTCCAGCCTCCGCAAGAAGACTCCTCTGCGAGGCGAGTACCCATCTATTTTTGACGAGGGAGAGGAACGTCCTATCCTCCGAAAAAATTTTTCGCAGGATAGCGTCGGTTTCGGCGCCGGATAATTCCTCGAAGGACACATCAGGGCCGACGAGTATCAGCTCCTCCTCGAGGATAGGGCGAGATTTCCTCAGAATCCCGCTCTCCTCCAGCCTCCGTTCATATTCCTCATCGCTTGTGAACACCATGTCGTAAACACCCACGACGCTTGCCATCGAGCTGTTCCGAATGTCATCCTCCGTCGCGGCCGGCAGCGTCTGCCATGCCGGAGGCTCCTCGCTCAAGCGCGCCAACGACTCGCCCAGCCTCAACAGAAACAGCTGAATCGGAGGAGGATTCGAGCATTCCGCAATCCTCACCCTGACGACCAGGGAGGAGTCGGCCGCTAGCGACTCTGAAGCGCATATAAGGAGCAGCGCCACCGCCAGAAGAATCAGTCTAAAATTTTTCATCGCGTTTATTCCCCCTGTCGATGCTATTATACTTCTTTAAAGAGTAACGAGGTTAAACGCGGATTATTCCCTTCTCAGTCGGCCGGCACTGGCGGCGGGCTTTGCCCCGAATCCTGCTGAGGGCATTGTCAGCTTTTTTCCTGTCGCAACGCAGCGCGACTGCCGCCTTCGATACCCCGCCGCACACAAGGTAGGCCCGCAGGACGCTGCGCTCGAACGGACTCAAGGCCTCCATCAAACCCAAGAGGGCGTCGCGCATCTCGATCTGTTCCAGCGGGACCTCCGCATGATAAGCGGACGCGGAGTCGAGAGCTTCATCGTCAGCCGGCAGCTCGCGAGGAGTGCGCCTGAGATATGATATCATCCGGTTTCTGGCGCAAACGCGCAAAAAACCCTCGGCGCTCCCCCTGTCAGGGTCGTAGGCGCCGTATGCTCCAAGGGCCGCAATCAACCCCTCCTGCACAAGGTCCTCCGCCGTGAAGGCATCCCCCCTCGACAGCTTCCTGGCCTCCTGGATCACCGCCGGCAGAAACGTAGTTATTTCTCGCGATCTCTCCTCGCTCTCACGCATGGCGGCCTACGTCACCCTCCCTATTACAAGAGAGCGTCCGGGCGCGAAAGTTCCGACGCCGCACGCTCCTTCAAGGAGAGGCGCCGCCTCAGCCAATTTTGCGTCGTCGTTGTACAGAATCTCTATAATCGCCTCTCCGTCCGACACCCGGTCCCCGATCTTCCTGGCCAATCTGACGCCTACAGCCGGATCCACGGCATCGTCATGTTTCGCGCGGCCGCCGCCCAACGCCCTAACAGCTACCCCTACGGCCTTTGCGTCCAGGCGCTCGACGATCCCGCCATGAGGCGCCCTGACGACGGCAGCCTTTGCCGCCATTGGAAGCACGGTTCGGGGACTGCGGCAGACCGATTTGTCCCCTCCTTGCGCCGTTATGAGTTCTTCGAACTTCGCAAGCGCGGCGCCATCGTCAAGACGCCTCTCGGCAAGCCCCCTTGCCGAGTCGGCATCCTCGGAGACGCCGCCTAAAACGAGCATCTCGGCCGCCAGAACGATGGAGAGTTCCCTCGTGTCCGCCGGTCCGCTTCCCGAGAGGACCTCCACAGCCTCCACAACCTCCAGTGAGTTGCCGACCCACTCTCCAAGCGGCTGCTCCATGTCGGAGATTATGCAGACACTGCTCCGGCCCAGCCTGCTCGACAGATCCACGAGGGCGCGGGCCAGCGCGAACGCGTCCTCTCTGTCGCGCATGAAAGCTCCGGATCCGCACTTCACGTCGAACACAAAGGAGTCGGCGCCGCCCGCTATTTTCTTCGATACTATACTGCTCGCTATGAGCGGAAGGGACGGCACAGTTCCAGTCACGTCCCTCAGCGAGTAGAATCTGCCCTCTGCCGGAGCCAGAGCCAGCGAGTGCCCGGATAACGCTATGCCTATTCTGCTCACCTGATCTATGAAACTATCCGTACTGAGGTGGACGTCCATCCCGGGGATGGACTCCAGTTTATCCACCGTACCCCCGGTAAAGCCAAGCCCCCTGCCGCTCAGCTTCGCTACGCGCAGCCCGCAGGCCGCGGCGAGAGGCGCGACTATCAAGGTTGTCTTGTCGCCGACTCCGCCGGTGCTATGCTTGTCCACGACGCTCCCAACGGACGGTATTTTCACAATGTCACCAGAGCCGGCCAGCGCCTCCGTGAACCACGCGGTTTCGTCAACGCTGAGTCCATTCAGGTATGCGGCCATCAACCACGCCGAGATCTGGTAATCAGGCGTGGCGCCGTCACGGACGGACATTACGAATTTCTCGAACTCGTCCCGGGAATGCGCTCCGCCGTCACGTTTGCGCTCTATGAAGTCAAGCGCGCTCGACACTGCGCAGAAACCCCCTCACTAATCTCTCCAACGAGCCGGCCGCCTTTGCCATCCCATCCAGGACTTCCTGATGATGCAGCTTGCTGGCCGTGATCCCCGCGGCATAGTTCGATACGCAGGAGACCGCCAAGACCCTCATGCCCATGTGGTTTGCCACTATCACCTCCGGCACGGTCGACATCCCGACGACATCGGCGCCCATGACGCGGGCCATGCGAATTTCAGCCGGCGTCTCGTACGACGGGCCTGTAAAGGCGATGTAAACGCCTTTATGGAGCGTAATGCCGTCCTCTCTCGCGACACCGCACAGTTTCTCTATGTACTCCCTGTCATACGCGTAAGTCATGTCCGGGAAGCGCGGTCCCCATTTATCCTCGTTCGCGCCAATGAGAGGATTCGTCCCCATGTAGTTTATATGATCATATATCGCAACCAAGTCGCCGGGCGCGTAACTGAGGTTTATGCCGCCGGACGCGTTAGTGGCAAATAGCGTCTTTACCCCAAGTTCCCCAAGGATGCGAACGGGGAATGTCACTTCGTCCATGGCGTACCCCTCGTAATAATGCACGCGCCCCTGCATAACGGCGACCGGCACATTTTCGAGGACTCCAATTATCAGGCGCCCAGCGTGACCTATCGCGGTGGTGCGCGGCCAGTATGGTATCTCCTCGTACGGTATCACGACCGGGTCCTCGATAGCATCCGCGACCCCTCCAAGCCCGGAGCCGAGTATTATGCCAAATCGAGGGCGCAGCGTGTTTTTGCGGTTTATGGCCGCCATTGCCTCGGCGGTCTTTTCCGCGTGCTGCATCATGTCTATCCCTTCTTCAGTGACCTCCTTGATGGTCTTGATGATTTCATGCGCGTGGGTGAAAACTGTCATATATATCCCTCAGCTCTGTGTCAAGATGTGCGTACTTCTCCGTAGTGGCTATCGAGGAGTGCCCCAACAGCTCCTGGAGAGTCCGCAGGTCCATTCCTCTCCGCTGGAGGTGAGTCGCGAACGAGTGCCTCAGCACATGCGGGTGAAGCCTTGAAGGCGATATCCCCGCGGTCCGTCCCCTTCGTTGCAGTATCCGCCACAACTCTCCCCGGCTCATCGAACTGCCGCGCGATGAGAGGAAGAGCTCGCCGGCGTCGTCCTTTGCGCCTCTTCCAAGGAGCAGAGGCCGAGCCTCCTCCAGATACCGTCTCACCACCTGGCGCAAGGTTCCGACGTAAGGAACTATCCTCACTTTGCGCCCCTTGCCCTTGACATACATCTGCCCTCCGGTCTCGTCGATATCAGAGACGCGCAGCGAGCATAGCTCGCTGGCTCGGAGTCCGC
The DNA here is from genome assembly GCA_031290235.1 of Synergistaceae bacterium. Classification (GTDB taxonomy): domain Bacteria; phylum Synergistota; class Synergistia; order Synergistales; family Synergistaceae; genus JAIRWR01. The sequence goes on from JAITNX010000003.1 coordinate 18,530, forward strand.
AGTCGTAGGCCATCTCTATCATCGTCCTGTCTCTCAAACCAACCGCGGCCCTCCTGGCCTCGGCGCGGCCGCCATCCAGCCCCGGCTCGTCAACATGGCCGCAGCTGTCCAGAAGGCGCTCTATCTCGCCCTCCGTCATTATCTGCGGAAGTGTCCTCTCCCTCTTGGGGATCTTTGGAAGTTCCCTGAGCGACTCAACTCTGCCATCGTAAAGCAGATACTTCGAGAAAGCCGAAAGTGTCGCGGCGCGCCGATTCCTGGTGCCGGATGATCTGCCCTCGCCTTCGAGATGCCTCTGATAGCGCGACAGCATCGCGCTGCTGACTGGGTATAGAGGCGCGCCATGTCCGAGGCAGAAGCGGCTCCAGTCGGCCAGATCGGTCCTGTAGGCCCTGATGGTGTTAGGGCTGGCATCGCGCTCAAAAAGCATGTAGTCCAGAAAATCGGTTATGACCTCGTCGAGTCCTTTCGAGTCCTGGCGTCCAGCGCTTTTGTCCATTTGCCGATTCGTCCTGTCACCCTCCATCGAGCTTACGCGGCCCGCCTCAACCAATTTTCCCCGTCTTCCTTCCGTGCAGCCACCAGTACAGGCCGAACAGTGTCTTGCCATCCCTTATCGCGCCCGCGCTGAGCAATTCCTCAACAGCGCTCTCGGACTCGAACCTCGGAATTATCAGCTCATCCTCGTCCTCCGGGAGTTTGCTCGCCGACAGCCCACTCGCGTAAAAGAGAACGAGCAACTCGCTCGTGAAGCCTGGCGAGGAGAAAAATTCAGCCACCTTTGTCACCGATCCGGGCCTCCATCCTGTCTCCTCCTGCAACTCACGGATAGCAGCAGCCTCGTACTCTTCTCCATCCTCCACTATACCGGCGGGAAGTTCTATAAGAACCTCGTTTGCCGGATATCTGAACTGGTCTATCAATAGAACCTCCCCGGCCTTGTTCTCGGCCAGGACCACTACCGCGGGCCTGTGCTCTATTACCTCCCTCGAGACGATCCTGCCGCCTGGCAGCCTCACCCTGTCAACTCTCAGCCTGATGATCCTGCCGTCGTAGAGTTGATTGCCATCGACCCTCTCCTCCACAAGATCGCTCCGTCCACCGGATAACGCCAGTCCGGCGACGTTTGGTCCTGCAACGTCCGTCAAACGAGACACTCCCCTGCCGCCGCTCGAATACCATTCCACCAATCAGCGGCGCTCTGGATTTTTTTTCCCTCCATCTGTACCGTCTTCAGACAAATCGATCCGGCGCCGGACGCAACCAGCGGTCCCTCGCTCCCGGGCGTCAGTTCGCCAGCCAGTCCGACGGAAACGGCGCGGCACTCGCCTGCTTGCAGTATCCTGAGCCGCCTGCCCTTCGCTGTCGTCCACGCCCCCGGCTTAGGCGAGAGGGCCCGAATTTTTCCCAGGATCTCGCGCGCTGACGCGGTCCAGTCTATTCGCTCCTCCTCCCTGGTTATCTTAGGCGCAGTCGTAGCGAGCGAGCCATCCTGGGGCGAAAAACGCCACTCCTCGGCGGAAACGCTGGAGACGTACTCGACGAAGGCCCTCACCCCCTCATAGGCCGCCCGATCCAACAGGGATCCAGCGTCGTCGCCGGGGCCTATCGCGAGCTTCCTTTGAAGCAGGATGGGACCGGAGTCCATTGCCCGCGCCAGCTTGAATATCGTGACGCCCGTCTCAGCGAGACCATCCATCAGAACTCTCTGTACCGGGGCGGCGCCTCTGTAGAGCGGCAACATGGACGGGTGTATATTGAGGCACCCAATTCTATCCTCCCACGCCAGAAGCGGCTCTCTTACCAATTGGCCGAAGTCGGTCACGAACGTCACATCGACCGGAGAACCCTTCATCCTCTCAATCACGGCCGCGTCCCCAGACGCATCGGCCGCCGCAATCAACGGAACGCCGCTCAGCGCCCCGACCCCGCGCACGAATCTCTCCACAGGCGTCGGCGTACTGGCGCCGCCCCTGCCGGCCGGCTTGGCTGGCGAGGTAACTACCCACGATGGCAGGCGCCAACTCGAGAGCAGCTCCAAACATCTCGCGGCGAACTGCCCCGTCCCTAAAAAGGCATAAGATAGCCGCGGCTCGTCGCTCGTCTCCCTCACTCCCCTTCTCTGGCCGCTTTCTCCATCTTTTTTTTAAGAAAGCCACGTTTGAGCGGGGAGAGGTAATCAATCATGAGTCTGCCCCTCAGATGATCTATCTCATGAGAAAAGACCCTGGCCAGAAAGCCCTCTACAATAACGTCCCGGCGCTCTCCCTTTTCGCACGTGTAAAGGACGCGAACCCTCGTGGGCCTGGTCACATCCTCGTAAATACCCGGAAAGCTCAGGCACCCCTCATTGCTCCGCTCGGCCCCGTCCTCTTCTATTATCTCGGGATTTATAACTACATACCTGTCGCCCTCGTAGTCGATGACCACAAGTTTCATTGGAATTCCTACCTGAGGCGCCGCGAGTCCCACGCCTTTTGACAAGTACATGGTCTCCCACATATCGGATATAAGTTTTTTGAGCTTGCCATCCCACTCGGTCACCTCGCTCGTCTCCTTTCGAAGCGCCGGGTTCGGGTATTTCAAAACTTCCAGCACAGCCATCTCGCACAGCCTCTCACAAAACCGTTTTTACTCGATCCATTTTAACAGTTACAGTTGAACTCTTCCAGCAAAAAAGAGGGTTTTATACCAAATAAGAGAAACGCGTCAATCCCGGAAGGATTTGATCTTTGCTATAAGCCCCTTCAAAAGAACCTGGTCCTCGCGGCCAATCCCCACATCCCTGAAGTAAAAACCCTCGAACCGCTCCACAAATTCGCTGGCCAGGCGGAAGAGGCGGTCGTCACTCTCGCTGGCTCTCTTAATGGAGGATACGAACTCCTCGAGTCCGTCGCTCGGTTTCCTCTCGTAGCCTTGGCGCCTCATGGCACGGAGAAACCCGTGAAGCAAAGTCTCCTCGACCGTAATCCTCGATCTTTTTCTGTAATAGTACACAGCCACGGCCGCAGCCGCCACGAGCAATATGACCGCGACTTGGGCGCGCAGCCTTCCAACCGCGCCTGTCACACCCCTGGCGAGACCTTCAGCCGACTGGCCAGGATTCGAGAGTATCTCCCGTATCCTGTACAGGGCTTCGCTCCTCGACTCGTTGTCATATTCCAGGAAAATACGTGAAATGCGATAATTCAAGAGGTCGAGATACATCGCCAGCTGGCTGTACCCCTCCTGTTCCGAACTCCCTGAGCCATCTCCGAAGCCCCTCGGGGTGGGGTCGCAGCGTCTCCAGACCCGTTCGCTCTCGTCCCACGCCTCCACCCACACGTGCGCGTTATTCTGGTTCACTATATAGTATCCGCCATCTTCGTTGTACACCCCTCCGTGATAACCGGCTATCAGCCGGGCTGGGACTCCGGCCATCCGCAGCATGACGGCCATGGCGGCGGCGAAATATTCGCAGTTGCCGCGTTTGTCCGTGAAGATGAAATCCTCGAGGGCATTGCGGGACACAGGAAGTTCATCAAGCGTGTACTCAAATTCCGGCGGAGAAAGGTACGCGGCTATCGCGGCAACGATTTCTTCGTGGCCCCTCCTGCTCCCAGTGAGGCCGGCTGTCAGAGATCTGAGACGCGGAAGGAAATTTTCCGGCATGGAGAGGTTCAGGTTCCGGTTTATACCGCCGCTGAGCGGCGATATAAAGGACCTCGGCTCCGAGTACGCGGTATATTCATAGCGCCGCGCGACCCGCTGGAGGCTGCGTTCGGACCGCCTGTAGATCCCGTCGCCAACAGATACGACTCCGTCCCCATTTACCTGCACCGGAGTGTCCAGGGTAAACAGCCAGCTGTTGAAGCTGCGCTCCATGAATATTTTCTGGGTGATTACGTCCCCATAGGCCGGGGACATCGGCTGGGGCGATCTCCTGCGCGAGGGCAGCCATGCGCCGCCAGTGAATATGTCCAGGACCAATCCCCTCCAGTATAATTGGCCTGGCGGGATCTCTGCCATCTCAGCCCTGAAAGCCAGCGCGTCGCTCTGCTGAATGCTCCTGACCAGACCTAAGGAGACGTGGTCCGAAAAACCGACGTAGCTTTCTCCCGCGTCGCCGCCGGACATCTGCATCATTGCGACTTTTGCCCTCGGCGTAAGGAAGAAGAGGGCGAAACACAGCGGCAGCATTAGCAGCCAGATGACGAGCGACCTTCCGACGAGGCATCTCGTCTCGCTTGGCGAAAAATCGGCATTGGGAACCTTGTCGAACCAGCTCGCTAGCAGAAGTTCAAGCCCCGACAGAAAGCTGTTGTGAAAGCAGTAATACAGAAACGACTCGCTCACCGCCACTATGGCCGCGCTGATTACGGCTATGACCGCCATGGACAGGATTTGAACGTAGTCCCTGGCGCGGCGGTCCTCGAACATCTTTACCGCTATCATCAGCATCACGGCCTCCGCAAACGTCTCGATTATCGTCTCGAATCGTATTTCCATGAAGGACAGGACAAGGATGGCGATGGACGCGATGTTCAGCATCAGCCTCGGCGGCCTGCCAACGTGCGAGACGTCCAGTATGAGAGCCGCTGAGAACGCGGCGAGAAACAGGATCTTCGTATATTGCGAGATAAGCGAGTCGCACGCCAGGTAGGCGACCAGGACGCACGCAGCCGTGTTCAGGGACAGGAGCGATTTAAGAGATATGCGGCCTGTCATATACAGCGAGCCTCGCCAGCATGGACAGCTTGTCCGCCCTGCGGGCGGATGCCGGGACGACTGTCCCGCCCGCCAGCATACCTATGGCCTCCCCGGATTCGAGGGCCCCGGATATCTCACGGCAGGCTATGGAAAGCCCCCGCTCGACCCCCATGCCTGTCATGCCGTCGAGGTCCAGGATCCTGCCAGATGAATCCGCCCCCCCGGGCGAATCGTCGTACACCCTCGTGTTGAGCCTTCCTGTTCTGGCGCTCGACTTCCAGTGTACACGCTTCATGGGGTCCCCCTCGACGTAAGGCCGTACGCCGACGATATCGGAGTCCAAACCCGCGCTTTTTGGCCTGATGCCTTCCCCCTCATCCCCACTCACGGCGAAGAGGACGCCGGAGCCGTCATTCGCCGGCTTAGGAAATGCCAGGACCGAGTCCTCCTGCTCCATCTGTCTGTAGCGAATGAAGAAGTTGAAGGGATAGACCGACGACACCTCTATCTCGCCCGCATAGTTGACGCCCCTCTTCGAGAAAATAATTACGACCGCCCCGCTCCTGCGCTCCCCAGGCGGGATAACCGGGAAAAACACGTTGGCGCCGCCCACCCTGACGTCTATCAGGAATACCGGCGTGAAACGCCTATTGTTCGTCGCTTCGATAGTCAGGAGGAACGGAGTGTCGGCGTATATCTCGTCCGGAAACGTCAGCGTAACGCCAACTCCAAACAGGTTGCTTCGCCCCACGATGCCGGAGGCCGACATATAACCCAGGAGTACGGCAGTCGCCAGGTAATGGAGATTGTTGCCGCCGTTTATAGCGAGCACACCCATCACTATGGTAGAGGCTATGTATATCATGCCGGCCTTGCGGACCGTCATTACCCGCTTCGTCAAGGGGCCGGGACCTCTTCGATTACGGAGCGGAACACCCCGGCGCCATCGTGCCTCGCCCCCTCCCGGAATTGTAATCTGTGCAGCAGGATGTCCTCCGCGAAAAGTTTGACGTCCTCCGGGATGACAAAGTCCCTTCCCTGCATCCAGGCGACGCACTTCGAGCATCGCAGGAGGACCATTGCCCCTCTCGTGGATACGCCGGCCGCTATCAACTGATGATTCCTCGTATGCTCGGAGATGGCCAGGATGTAGTCCAATATCCTGTCGCTTGCCGTGACGCCCCGATCTATCTCGCCCTGCAACCCAGTGACCGCGGAGGCGGTCAGTTTTGGCAGCAGACCGTCCATAGCGCGCCTGCCGGCGCCAATGCGCAGTATATCCCTCTCCGAATCCCTATTAGGATATCCTATAGAGATCCTCATCATGAAGCGGTCCATCTGGGACTCCGGCAGCGGAAACGTCCCTGAGTGCTCCACCGGGTTCTGAGTCGCTATCACTATAAATGGCTCGGCGAGCTTGTAGGTAATGCCGTCTATGGTGGCCTGCTCCTCCCCCATAGCCTCGAGCAGGGCGCTCTGCGTCTTAGGGGTGGCCCTGTTTATCTCGTCGACCAGAACTAGGTTGTTGAACACCGGCCCTGGGTGAAACACAAACTCGCCCCTGTCCGCCTTGAATATATTGAGACCAGTCACGTCGGTGGGCAGCAGGTCGTTCGTACACTGAACCCTGCCGAACGAAAGCCCCAGAACCCGGGCCGTGGCGACGGCGAGAGTCGTCTTGCCGAGTCCCGGGAGGTCCTCTATCAGCATGTGCCCGCCGGAGAATACGCAGACCATAACCCTTATAAGAGCGGATCTCTTTCCATGGAGGTATGGGGATATATGATCCAGTATTCCCTCCACCGTTTTATTCCTTATCTCTATTTCATTCACGCCCATCGAGCCACACCTTTCCGCAAGAAGTCACCGTCATTTTACAATAATCGAGTCACAACTATCAACATTCCAAAATATCCGATCGCGGCTTGGCATCATACCAATTTGAATCGGAGGCATGAAGGGTAAAGCGTAAAAAACAGACCGCATTAGCGAAAAAACAACAAGGCCTCCGAGTCCAACCTCAGAGGCCCTCAAAGTAGCGCGTGGGCGATATGCGGCTAAACCTTGAAGTGACCAAGCACCGACTTCAGCTGCTCCGCGTTTTCAGCCATTTCTCTCGCGCAATCGGACACCCTTCTGGAGTCGGACGCGGTGGTCTCGGTGTCGTTCCTTATGACGGAGATTGTGCTCTCTATCTCCATGGTCGACTGCGTCGCGTTATCGATGGCGCCGGTTATCTCCTTGCTCGACGCGGCCTGTTGCTGGGCTACTGCCGCGATGTTCTGGATGGAGTCGTTGGCCTTATCCATCTCATGCATGGCGGAACTCAGCTCTGTCTGAGCCTTGTCCGCCTCCTTTATAGTGCTCCGCAGAAGATCGCCGGACTCGGCCGTCGCCGAGATCGCCTGCTTGGAACTCTCCTGAAGCGTTTCTATCAGAGTATCGACACTCTGAGCGGCCTTGCTCGATTCCTCCGCGAGCTTGCGCACCTCCTCGGCGACTACCGCGAAACCGCGCCCCGCCTCTCCTGCCCTGGCCGCCTCTATTGCGGCGTTCAGGGCAAGCAGATTCGTCTGGTCCGCGATTCCGCTGATAACGGAGACAAACCCGCTGATGCTGTCGACCGACGTTACAAGCTCCCTTATTCTCGTCTCGACAGTGCCGGACTTATCGCTGACCGAGTTTATGTCGTCTATCAGCGCGTTGACCGATTTGACAGCTCCGCTCGCCACTCCTGTCATATTGAGGATGAGAGACGCGCTCTCCGTTGCCGAGTGGGCTGTGGAATCCGCCCCTGAGCTGACCTCCTCCGCGCTTGAATTACACTCCTGAAGGGACGTGCTATTGGACTCGATGAGCGATGTCACCTCCTCAACGGATCCCCTCACCCGCTCCATCGCCATGTTCGACTCGTCGGCTATGGAGGCGAGCTGTCCGGAGAGTTGAGTTACCCTGTTTGCGACGTCCACGACATCCAGCAGGACTCCTCTTTGATCCGCTACCATCTCGCTGAGGGAGGAGACCAGGACGCCAAGTTCATCCCTGCCCTCGTAGCCAAAGTCCTCGATGCCGATCGTGAGGTCGCCGGCCTGCGCCTTCTTTGCGATGGACACTATGGATGAGAGAGGGTTCGTTATCATCCGGGCGATGACGACGGCGACCACAACGCCAAGGACGACTGCTATGCCTGCCGACGCCCACAGGACCCGTATGGATCCGACGAGGGATTTTTCGGTCTCCTCCGCGATAGCCTTTACCCGGTTCTGGGAGACAAGCGACGAGGCTGTCGATTCCTCATTGACTGTCGCCTTGTATGGGGCCCTCGACGAGTGGGCCTCCTGAAGGCGAATATAAGAGTCCACGAAGGCGCTTATCACGTCCCTGTACCCCTCGGCCTTTTCCAAGAGCTGCTGGAAATTTTCCTCGTCCTTGCTGTCGATCGCCAGCACCTTCAAGGACTTCATCTCCTCGACTATGCTGTTGACCAGCTCAACCACGTCCCTGACGCCGTCCGAATTCTGGGCGAACATCGACGAATAGAGCGAGAGGCGCATGTTCACGACCTTTGTGATAACGGACTCCCCGTCCTGGATTCTCTGGATGAGGATAATTTGGTCCATCCCGTCTGTCCCGGAGAAAGCGCGAAGTTTGCCGTAATCATCGCCAACCAGTTTACCCGAGAGGGCGTCCTGAAATTCCTGCCCTACTACGGCCGCCCTCGCGAGGTTGGCCTCCTTCTCCCGAACCAGGGCCTCGGCGTCGGCCACGAGTTTATCATAAGTTTCGTAGGCCGGTTTTAGTTTCTCCACAGTCTGCTTCAGCCCTATAAGCTCTGGGTAAACGGCAAACAGCTTGGCCGCGTTGTCAATATTCTCCACAATCGATTTGCGGCTCTTTTCTATAGCGGGGATGAGGTCGTCATTCTCGGTCAGCTTGAACTCATCGACGGCCGAGAACAGTTCTCTTGTCTCCCTCTCTATCTCGGAGTTCAACAACATGGAAGGAGCTATTCCCGTGGCCAGAAAATCACTCTCAAGCAGCACCGCTCTCATATCCCGCCAGCTCAGAAAAACGGAGGCAACGAACACAACGAGTAACAGCCCGAATCCAAGCAGAAGTTTCTTGCCGATTTTGACGTTTCGCATTGTGAAAACCTCTCCTTTCATAATATCCATTTATATATCGGCCTTTATCTTAACACAAATAAATATACCCGATTATTTCCACAAATCAAAAACATGAATGGTAAACCGTAAAAAACCGTTTGATCGCGGCGTGGTATTATTCCGATTTTGAGTCAAAGATGCGTTTATTTGACTCAAAATCGGAATGCGCGACACGATGTCGCGCCGCGCAATGCGCAGCATTGCGGCTTTTCCAAGTCAAGCGCGCAGGATGCGCGTTTGACTTGGAATTAGAATTAGCCGGAGACGACCGGGTACGCAAACCAAACCCGTATTGTGGGCCAAGAGGTTTTGTTGGTATAATCCCTCGTGTCGCGCGGAGCTTGCGCGGGGAAGGACGACGCCATGACTGTTTATAAAAATTATTACGATAGCCACGTGCACTCGGAAAATTCTTCCGACGCAAGGGATTCGGTCGACGCCATTTGCGCCTCCGCTGAGAAGCGCGGCGTAAAGGGCATCTCTATAACGGACCACTGCGACATGGATAGGGGACGCGAGAGGTGCGAGAACACAAAGAGGAAGCTCCTGGCTGACATCAGGGAGGCAAGGGAGCTGTACGGCGGCACGCTTCGCATATCGGCTGGAATAGAGTTGGGCGAGGCCAATCATGATCAGGAATTATCCCGTTCCCTGGCGGGGGACGAGGAACTCGACTTCGTCATCGGATCGCTGCACAATCTGAGGGACGACGACGACTTCTACTATACCGATTACGACAACATCGATATAGACTCCCTGATGCAGAGGTACTACGAGGAGCTGTACGAGATCGTGGAGGGCGGCTGCTTTGACGTAATAGGTCACATAAACTATCAGCTGAGATACATGAGCGAGCGGGCGAGAAAGAGCGTCGATCTGTCGCGTCATTACGGCGATCTGTTCGGGATACTGCAATCCGCGGCGCGAAAGGGCAAGGGGATAGAGATAAACACTTCCGGCTTGCAGCGCGGGCTGGGAGATGTCATTCCATCCCTCGAAGTCATAAAGCTGTTCAAGAAGGCCGGCGGAGAGATAGTGACAATAGGCTCGGACGCCCATGTCTCGCGCAACGTAGGGGCGGAGATATTCACGGCCATGGACACCCTGAAGGCCGCCGGATTCGATCAGTTCGCATACTTCGTGAAGCGGACCCCAGAGATGATAGATATAGAATGATGCGCGGGCGGACGGGCCAGGATCTTGAATCGTACGCGTAATTCCAAATTTGAGTCAAAGATACTTTTATCTGACTCAAATTTGGAATATCCGCTTCAGGCTGGTTTTTCCGCGAGGAAACGCAGCCTCACGTAGTCGGCGACCCAGCCTAAGCGCTCGTTATACAACCTCGGCCGGCAGTATTCCTCCACATCGTCGTAAAATCCTTCCCGTTCCTCGTCTGAAAACCCTTCGGTATGCCGGTTCGAGAACACTCCCAGCCAGCCTCGCAAGCCATCCGGCAATGGCGTAGGGCGGTCGAAGCGGGCTATAAAGCTCACCCTAAAGCCTTGGTTCTCAAGTATCCTCGAAAATATGCCTACCTCCAGGAACTTCCACGGGTTGCGCGGCTTATAGTCTATTCCTCGTTTTGCAAGGGAGAGTTTCATTCCCTCGCGAATTATCCGAACGCACCCCTCTCCCCCGCACTCGGCGGCAAATCGCCCATTTGGCGCCAGCGCCCTCCAGACGCTTCGCACCACCGCGTATTGGTCGCTCATCCAGTGAAGCGCGGCGTTGCTCACGACGGCGTCGAACTCCTTTCCTGGCCCAAACTCGAGGTTTTCGGCGTTCATGACGCGAACATCTAAACCGCGGGAGCGGGCCGCCTCCACCATCTCCGGACTGGAGTCCACTCCCGCGACATCGTACCCCTTGTCGGCCAGTATCTTCATCAGTTCCCCATCGCCGCAGCCAAGGTCGAGTATCCGTTCGCCAAACTGCGGCTTCAGCAAATCCAGCACCGGCCTGCCAAGCTCGGAAACAAATCCAGCCGACGCCGCGTATTTTTCGGGATTCCATTCCTGATTGGACATTTAAACAACGCCTCCCAATTTCGTATGACTTCATTATATTCGAGATATACTCATTTGTGAGTCTGATATAATCTGTTTTATAGATTTTTTAATCGGAGGTGTCTCAATATGGGCGCGGATCGCGAGAGGCTCAAAGTTTTAGCGGAACGAATGTCGGCGCCGGGCGCAAAGACAGCGGTGTTCACAGGAGCGGGAATGAGCACGGAGTCAGGGCTCTCGGACTTCAGGTCAAAGGACGGGCTCTGGGGTAAGCTGGACCCGATGGAACTCGCGACAGCCACTGCGATGAGACACAATTACGGCGAGTTTCACAAGTTCTACTCCAATCGCTTCGTGCAGATGGAGCAAGCCCTTCCCAACGACGGACACAGGATACTCGCCGACTGGGAGTCGAGAGGACTGGTCAGCTGCATAATAACTCAGAACATCGACGGCCTCCACGCCGCGGCAGGATCCAGCGTGATTTACGAGCTTCACGGCTCTGTTGGCCGCGTGCGCTGCATGGATTGCGGGAATCCCGCCACCCGCGCGGATTTCATCGACCTCAAGCCGTGCAAATCATGCGGCGGAAGGCTGCGCCCAGGCGTGGTCCTGTTCGAGGAGGGACTGCCTTCGGACGCGCTCGACTCGTCGTGGAGCGCGTCCGAGGAGGCCGCGGTATTCATCGTGCTGGGGTCGTCGCTCCAGGTGTCGCCAGCGAATCAGATGCCCGCGATCGCGAAACGCGCGGGAGCGTTCCTCGCGATATGCAACCGCGACGTCACTCCTCTGGACGGAATGGCGGACTACAGGACAAACGAGGGAATAGGCGAGTTCCTGAAGGAGCTGGACTCGGTAATCGGGGATTGACCCGACTCAACCCTTGACTATCGGCGAGATCCTCTTATAGAGGGCAAACGTGATCAGAGATACGACGACGCCCTTGCACAAATTGAACGGCACTATGCTCATGAGGATGACCTTGCCAAGCGTATTGGCATACGGGTTTATCGCCATGTACGCGTTTATCATCGTGTCCAGTGGGATTATGCGGCTGTATAGCGGCACAAGGACTAAATAGTTCGCCACGGCCGCGACGACGGACATCGCGATCACTCCCGAAGCCATGCCGATACAGGCGCCGCCTCGCGTCCGGCGTCTCTTGTATATGATGCCGGCCGGCACCGCGAATGAAATCCCGATCAAAAAGTTGGCCAGTTCCCCAATGCCGCCGGTATGAGTATATGCGATGTTGACCGCGTTTTTTATAAACTCGACGGCAATGGCCGCGCCCGGTCCTATGGCAAACGCGGCCATTAGCGCTGGCACGTCGGACAAGTCCATCTTGAGAAACGTCGGAAAAATCGGCACCGCGAAATCCAAAAACATTAGTATTGCCGCTGCCGCCGACAAAAGTGCCGTTGTGGTTATTCCTCTCACGCCAAGCGACGTAATAGCGGTTCTGGTTGACAATTTTCGCAACCTCCATGTCATATAAACTAAGATGTGATTATAGCATATCGGCATCGTGTTCGAAATTCCGCCTTCGATGGCGGACCACACAGGTCTGGGCGGACACACAGGTCCGCCCCTACGTATTCGCCCCGTCCCGCATGTTCGCCCAATTCCATATATCCGTCCCATCCGGCAACGTTTGTGATTATTGCATGGAAATGGTTTGGCATGATAATAAATTGTTGCGGGTCAATATCGGCGAATTTCAACGCTAATTCCGCATACCATTTTTCCACCATACATCCTGCGGCATTCAATACAAGATTGTTCGATTCAATACATCCAAACAAACACGCTTTATTCTGTACGCATACTGTCACAAAATATGAGCCCGGTTTTGAATAATCATACCCTTAGTTTATCGCCCTTCGATAACGTTGCCGCCAAGTCGTCTTTGACAGTTATGTTTTCCCTCGCTTGTTTTTCACGAACAAAATTATATGCGGAAGACGTAATAACCGTAAAGCGGGATAGAGAGCAATGCCCCAGTCACTTCCCAATATGGCGCGATTACTATCACCTCCACAAAGAAAAAATCAACGCGGAACAGGCCAAACGCGCCGAGGAAAAGAAAAACCTATACAACCTCGTATCATTCCAGGGAGCGGCATATACGGACAACGCCGCGCTCCGCATAACTCCCGCGCCAGACAGCGCGCTGCGTGTCTTCATGGCGTTCAAGCCCTTATCGCGCCCCATTGCCGTTCCACCTCAGGAACTTGTTCCCTTCGAGAGAAAAGGCTTCACGGTAATTGAATGGGGCGGAAGCGAGGTCAGGTTTTAAGAAAAAGTCGAGGCCGGGAGACCTTGCGGGAAGGCTCCCGGCCATCGTTATATCGCCTTTAATACCAAGTTGCGATAAAACGTTTGTTTTTAATTTGCCAGAACAGTGGCATAGCCTGGTCTTTACGCTTTACCCTTCAGGCCTTTGATTTCAAATTAGCATGAGTTTTTTACAGCGCTTTCACATACAGGGCCTCGATATCCTTTATGGTGCTCTGTCTTGGATTGGCCAGTATGTTGCCGCTCTTCATCGCGTCCTCGGCCATGCTGTGGATCTTGGCCGGGTCGTTCGTGACTCCGACGTCCGTCAGGGTCTTTGGGATGCCGAGCGAGGCGCACAGATCCTTGATCTCATCGACGAGGACGTCCGGCGTGAAGTTCTCGCAGACCCTCTTTCCAGGGTGCTTGATATAGTTGTAAATCTTCTCGTACCTTCCGTTGTCGGCCATTGCATTGTATTCGAGGATGGTCGGCAGGAGAACCGCGTTGGCGACGCCGTGGGGAACATTGAAGAAGCCGCCCAGCGGGTGGGCCATGGCGTGCGCGTTACCGAGGCGCGCCCAACTGAAGGCGATGCCGGCGAACGTGCTGCCCATCAGCATGGCGGAGGCAGCCTCCACGTTTGACCTGTTCGCGACGAAGAGCTTTATGTTCTTTCCGATCAGCTCCATGGCCTTTTCAGCCATGCTGTCCGAGAAGGGCGTCGCTCCTACGGATATGTAGGACTCGATCGCGTGTACGAGGGCGTCTATTCCGGTCGAGGCGGCGATGTGAGGAGGAAGGGAGGTAATCATGTCGGGATCGAGCAGGGCGTAATTCGGCATGACCTCGTAGCTGAACACAGTCAGCTTGTAGTTGCGGGTGCGATCCGTGATGACGGCGAACGCCGTCGTCTCGCTTCCTGTCCCAGCGGTGGTCGGGATGGCGATGAGCGGGACCGTTTTGCCCGGTACTTTCGCCGCGCCCTCGTACTCCGTGATCTTGCCGCCGTAGGTGGCGATGACTCCGACCGCCTTCGCGACGTCCATCGGGCTGCCGCCGCCTAACGCTACGAGGCTCGTGGCGCCCTGCTCCTTGTACTCCTTCGTGGCAGCCTCGACAGTCTCTACCGACGGATTCGCCTCGACGTCGAGGTACGTGCGGAAATCGATGCCGGCCGCTTTGAAGACGTCCGTCACCTTTGCGACGACCCCCAGCTTCTCCAGTCCGCGGTCTGAGACGAGAAGCACGTTCTTGGAGCCGCTTTTCTTCAACAAGTCAGGCAATTTTTTCAGACTGCCTACGCCGAACACTATCTCCTGAGGAACGATGAACGAAAAATCTTTCACTTCTAAAAACACCTCCTCTGATATAGTTGACTGCTTATGCCGCTTCGCTCAGCTTCTTTTTCTTTGCCGCAAGGTATTGGACGACGATAGCTATTATAATTCCGGAGATCAGCCCGGTGGCAGGGCCCGCGATCGCCAGTATGCAACCGACCACGCCGGCGACTCCGCGCTCCTGGTTATCATGAACCATGCCGAAAGCGACGTAGAAGCAGCCGAAGGCCTGAATCATGAGCGTCAGGGCCATCGACAGAGGCAGTATCGGCCTGACGAGAGCGATAAGCGGGAGTATCAGGCAGCAGAGGAACTTGGTGATGTTGAACGTGCAGGCGCCGCCCCAGATGGAGTACATGTTCTCCTTGCCTGTCTTGTAGCGCTCGGCCACAGTGACCATCATCGCCGACCACAGAGGGCCGGAGAGGGTTACGGTGGGACAGAAGAACGACTGGAAGATGTTGCGCAATCCGCACATTACGTTTGTCCTGTTCGGATTTACGTCGATCTTCTCGTCCTGGCGCGCCGCGTCTGTATCCCTCAGGAACTCCGTGCCGGCTATGATGTCGCCGAACGCGATGACGTAGGCGATGATCGCCATCGGAATGACGGATATCAAGGTCGAGATGGGAGGAATGCCCAGACCGATGATGGAAAATTGCTTCCACACCCAAGGCAGACCCTCAGTCGTATTCAGGGGGTTGAAGAAAAAACCAGCGCCATCGAAAGCCGGCAGCGACAATTCTCCCGTGACCGCGCCGACGAGGAACGCCAGCAGCAGCGCCGGCACGAAGCCGGCCTTGGCCATGATGGCTATGAAGAAGTTTCCTTTATCCTCCTTCGCCTCCTTGAACCCTTTTGAAAAGAGCAGGAAGAACGACACGAGGATACCGGTCGTGAAGGCGTATGGCGTCTTGTAGAATCCAAGGCCTCCGTTCGCCGCCGAGGCGAAGCCATACCTGCCTATGACGGCCGCCATTCCAGCTCCTATGAGGATGCCCGACTTGACCGAATTAGGCGTCCACTTGACCAGCTTGCCGGCGATGCCCGACAAGCCCAGCACGAGGAACAGTATGCCTATGACGAGCTGCAGAGAAACCAGAGCTTCTACTCGCGCCACCCCCGTGTATGTGAGCAAAAACGCTGTCGTGAGTGGAATGGATGGAGTGATCCAGCCGCCCACGATCGGATCCCCCAGCAAGTTCTGCATACAGTACAGCAGCTCGTGGACGCAGACTATAGCCAATGCCGTAGCGAATGGAAGCTCGAATAGATCTACCAGGTACGCCGTCGCCGACACTCCTGTGACGAAACACACGATTGCCTGGAACATCTCCGGGAACTCCCACTCGAAGTGGACGAACGGAATCCGCAGCTTGAAAATTCCAAGCGGAATATAAGGCTGTTCTCCGCCTTCCTGACGCTTAGCGCTTGGTAACATCAACATTAGAATTATCCCCCCTGTAGCGAATTTTATTGACGATTACTTTGCGGCTCTGCTAAAAACGGTCCTGCTCTCTTTACGCGAGCTGGAACTGCCATCCCCCTGACGATGGGGCGTCCTCTTGCGCTATGTCATGAGGCGCGCGGGGTCCACCTTTTTCGTGAGGACCTCGAGTACCTCCTCGCTCGGCGGCTCGGCCTCGACAGCGCGCGAGACGTCCAGCTCGAAGCCGGTGTTGTCGGCGATCTGACGCGTCGTCACGCCAGGGAAATACTCGGCCAGGAACATCCGCTTATCGTCGCCGAATCGGAGGATGCCGAGTTCAGTTATCACTGCGCGCGGACCCTTGTCTGGATCCAGCCCTTTTTTCTTGCGCCCGTCGGGTCCGTCGCCCCACCCTGGACTCGTGATGTAGTCGATGTGCTCCGTGAACCGGCGTTTTTCGTGCTTCATCGTGATGATAGTGTCGCAGTAGGTGGCTATGCCATTGGCCCCGCCCGATCCTGTGAAACGTGTCTCGGGGCGAAAGTAATCCCCGATGCTCGTCGAGTTCAGGTTCCCGTAGGGGTCTATCTGGGCGCCGCCAAGAAATCCAGCGTCGATTCCACCCGAGCGGCCCAGCACGGCCTGAAAACCGAAGTACCGGTACTGCGGCCACAGCACGCTGGCGCCGTACGTTATGCGAAGGTCGCTGACGCTCGTGGGGACCTCCTGCGGATTGCCCTCGAAGAGCCCGCTCTCGAAGACGAGGCGCGCCCCCGGCGCGTGCGTGTTCTTTGCGAGCGTGGCGCCTATCAGCGGGAGCCCAGTGCCTATGATGTAGGTCTTTTCGTCCTCGAGCTGGCGCGAAAGCGCCACCGCCATCATCTGTTTCGAGTTCCATTCCATGATCGAGTCCTCCTAAAAACCGTTCATTTGCGCGGGACTCCCGGCTTGTACCCGTAGCCCTCCACAACCTTCAGGTTCAGGAGGGATGCGGCGCCCCACTTGTCCAGGTAATCGCCGTGAGTCGGGCAGTCGCGGACGTATTTCTGTATGAACGCGTCGAAGTCCTTCTGTTTGCGGCTCGCCTGCTCATACTGAATGTAGAAGCGGCTGTCATAGTCGTAAAGCCCGAAGCACTGCGACGGATGAGCGCCGTAGGGCATCCGCACGACCGCGTCCACGCACATGCCGGTAAGAGTGTTGCTCTCAGGGTGACGCCTCATCTCGGCATCCGGGAGCAGTTCGTCGCAGGAGATGATCGTATGTTTCGCCGCTATGCCTATGTCCATGTCCTGAAACTGCGGCCCCGCTATAGCGCACGTCCCGTCCGGGCTCGCCTTCTGCGCGTGTATGAGGGCCACGTCTATTTTCGGCGTCGGCACGAGGCAGAGCTTGCTCCCGGGATTGAACGGATCGTCCTGGATTATGAATTTCTTCGAAGGCAGCTTCGGATGCTTCTTCCGCTCCTCCTCGCTGATACCCCATTTGTCGATCATGTCGGAGCCGAGCATGTTCTTGACCGGCACATAGCTGAGTCCCAGTGCGGCGCCGTGATACGCGATCGTCTGCACGTCGAGGCTGAAATCCTCGAATAGGAGGCTGCCTGGGGCTTCCCCGCCGCGCTCTATGGCGCTGCGGAATCGGCGGCAGACCATGCTGTAGCCGGAATTGGCTATGTAGGATAGAAGAATTGCCGTGACACAGCCGGTCCCTATCAGCATGTCTATGTCCCCTCCGGCGGAACCGCTCTCGACGTACAGTCCTTTCTTGTTCTGGCGGATGACCTCGTTTACGAGCCCGTAGGGACGGCGGTTCGTCACAAATCCGCCAACCGCCAGGCAATCGCCGTCATTGACGAATGACGACACCGCCTCTTGCGCGCTCATTACCTTGTTCATAAATATTTCCCCCTGTCCATTCCTCGTCAGGACAGACTCCAGATCTCCTCGTCGGTCGGCGTTGGCGGATTCGGAATCGCGTAGGCGATGCGGCTGATGTTGACCAGGTGGTGGAACCAGAGGTTCTCGCTCGCGCCGTTGTTGCCCCACGTCCCGCAGCCCAGTGTGGCAGTCGGGTTGAGTCCGTTCGCTAGAGTGCCTCCGAGGCTGTTGGAGCCGATCTGGTTGATGGAGAAGCGGGAAACTGGGATTTTGTCCGCGGCGTATTCGATGTTTTTCTTGGTGAAGGAGTGAATGACTGCGCTGTGCCCGGTGCCTTCGTGGAGGATGTTTCGCATCGCCTTATCGACGGCCCCCTCCCACGTGTCGTACACATAGAGGCTCAGGACTGGCAGGAGCTTTTCCTTCGCGAGGAGTTCGCCCTCGTCGCACGTCTTGTCTATCTTTACGACGATGAGCTTCGTGTCCGGGGACACGGTGATGCCGGCGGCTTTCGCGATATCGACGGGCTTGCCGCCGACCAGGTTCTTTGTGATGGTTCCGTCCGCGAATACGGCCTTGCGCAGGGCGTCTACTTCCTTGGGCTGATCGACGTAATAAGCGCCCTGCTCCTTGAAGAGCTTGACGATCTCCGCTTCCTTTTCCTTGGGAATGTGAACGGTCTGCTCGCATGTACAGAGAACGCCGTTGTCGTAGGTGCGCCCGATGATTATCTTAGGGACAGCGTCCTTTATGTCGGCGTCGCGGTCGATGAGACATTGCACATTGCCCGGGCCCACGCCGAACGCCGGCTTGCCGCTGGAGTACGCGGCTTTTACCATTGCCGGGCCGCCCGTGGAGACGCAGTAGTCGGCCATCTTCATTATCAGGCCGGAGATCTCGACCGACGCCTCGTCCACTATCTGAATGAGGTCCTCCGGCGTGCCGAGCTTCTTCAAAGCGGCGCGCATTACATTGACTGTCTCCTTGCCGGACTTTATGCCCTTGGGGTGGGGACACATGATGATGGCGTTTCCGCCCTTCAGCGCGACCATCGCGTTGTGAACTGGGGTCATGACGGGGTTAGTGACCGGCGTGACGGCGCCTATGACGCCCATTGGCTTCGCTACCTCAGCGATGCCGGTCTCCTCTATGTAGCGAATGACGCCGCGGCTCTTGAGGCCCTTCAGCTTATACCAGGTGAGCTTGGGTTTGCCCTTGTTTTTCATGACCTTGTCCTCGTATTTGCCCATGCCGGTCTCTTCGACGGCCAGCTTGGCGAGGCGTTCGGCATCGTCGTATACTGCCTTCCCTACCGCCTGAACAGCGGCGTCCACCTTCTCCTGTGAATATCCCTCAAATATTTTCTGCGCCACTCGCGCTTTCTGGATCAGTTGAGATACATGCTCGGTTGCATTCATCATAACCTCTCCTTTCTTTCCCCTTTTGATGATTTTATGTAAATTTCACCTGAGCCGGGGTCTCGGGCAAAAGAAGTATGCGCGGCTTAACTCGCTCCGCTATTTTTTTCAGTTTTCAGGCCGGCTTGTTTTTCTTAGGAAATACGGCGCTGAAAACCATGGTCGACACGAACGCCGCCACCACGGCCGCATAGGTCTCTGAGATGTTGGGGTTAATGGGGAAGTGCCCGGTTGCACCGTTGTAGCCGACCCAGAACAGGCCGACGATGGCCGTCACGATCATTCCCCAGATCGCGCCCTTTTCGGACGTCTTCTTGTAGTAGATGCCGAGCAGCACGACTATGAAGAGCGCTCCGCGCATGGAGTAGGCGAAGTAGACTATGTCGAGCACCCGAATCCCTGCCGTGTTGAAGAAGACAGCGAGGCCGGCGCACAGCACCCCCGATATCGCCGTCGTCACCCTGGACCAGAAGAGAACCTCCTTGTCAGTCGCGTTCGGCTTCAAAACGCCTTGGTAGATGTCCTTCGTCACCATCGTCCCAGACGCCAGGATTATGGGGGACACGGTCGAGAGGACCGCGGCCAGGATGGATGCCAGAACTATTCCTCCCGCAACGGGGGTGAGCTGCATCATCAGGGTCGGCAGAGCCAGTTTCCCGTTTGTGACGTTGACGCCGGCGCTGTCGAACAGCACGCCTTGATGGGACATGACCTTAGCGACCATGCCGAGAGCCGCCGTGAACAGGCCGAACGGAGCCGCGCAGACGGCGGTGATGAGGCAGGCCTTCTTCGCGTCGAACTCGTTTTTCGCCGCCAGCACTGGCTGAATGCCAGCCTGCGCCGTACACGCGCCCAAGAGGGACGCGATGACCCACGACGACACCCTGGGGACGCCGATGGTGAACATGTTGAAATAGTTTCCTCCATCCGAGGCCTCGACCGCCGTTATTCCGTCGATGAAGCCGGAGACGCCGCCGATCTTCGTTATCGTAAGGAAGATCGCGAGCAGGATGCCGCCGTACATGCAAACCAGGTGCATTGTGTTCGTGTAGGCCACCGCGTTCATGCCTCCAGCGAGGGTGTACACGATGAACACCACAGCAAACACGACCACGGACACGTTAAAACTGACGCCGATGAGCGAGACGCCGAGGCTGCCGGCCGCGATCATCTGAGATATGCCGACCGCTATCATCACGAAGGTCAGAAAACAGCTCGACACCGTTCGGGCCTTCACTCCGAGAAAATTACCTATTATTCCTGGCACAGTTACAGTGTTGAGGCTGCGGTAAAGTTTCGCGAAGAGCATGGCGAGAAAGATGACGCCAATTCCATTGGCGATGGTGTACCATGCGCCGGACAGGCCAAAATCAAACCCGTATTCGGACACCCCAGTCGTAGCGGTGCCGCCGAGCCACTCCCCTGTCGAAGCTGCCACTATCATCAATATGCTCAAGTCTTTTCCTGTGAACGAGTCCGATGTGGACGATTTCTTTTGCGCGTATAGCCCTATGGCGATCGTGAGGCCAAAGTAAACTATTATAATCAGCAACTGCGTGGACATATCTTCAATTCCTCCTATGTGGCGGTCTGTTTCTAACCTGATAAGATCAACCGTTTATTGCCATGATTTTCAGCTCCCGCCCCCTTTCTGTATTTTTATGAGACGGTAAGTACGCTTTTTTACATAACCCATTATCTGGGTAATTACGCTGCAAAGCTATAAGAAGGAATAGATTGTTATTGTATATTGTCCTCACGTTTTGTCAAGAACTATATTTCACGAACTACTAGCTCATATGTACAAATGCATGTCAAAGCCAGTCAACAAGTATTAAATCAGGCACCAACTCGAAATGTTTTTTCAAACATCTTGGAGCGGCGAGAGTTAATTCGGCTTGTTTTTTAAATCGCCAGAGAAAAAGTTGTATTTT
>JAITNX010000009.1 GCA_031290235.1 Synergistaceae bacterium
AAAAAGAAGGGCGATAACTTTATCCGGTGCGGCGGCGATATCGTAGCGTGGGCATCGGGACACCTGCTTGAGCTTTTCGAGCCGGAGGATTACGACGAACGGTATAAGCGTTGGGGACATGATACGTTCCTTTACGTGCCCGAAAAATGGGAGCGGAAGGAGATATCGAGGACAAAAGGATTGTTCTCTGGTTTGCGGAAGCTCATCAACGCGCTGAATGACTCGGATGTCATCGTGAATGTCGGAGATGCCGATCGCGAAGGAACGCTCCTGATCGACGAGATTCTGGATTACTGTGGCTGGGCGGGGACGACAAAGAGGCTGCGAATCAACGACATGAATCCTAACGTCATACGCAAGGCCATCGAGAACATCCGTGACAATGCCGATTTCCGAGGTGAATATATGGCTGGACAGGCGCGTCTGTACTCCGACTGGCTTGTCGGGCTCGCGCTGACGCGATTTTTGACCGTCAGCATCCGGGAGGCCGGCTATGAGGCGGGGATCATAAGCGTTGGGAGGGTTCAGACCCCGACGCTCGGTCTCGTCGTCAAAAGGGACAAGGAAATACGGGATTTTATCGCCGCTCCCTACTGTGAGTTGTACGCGACTCTCGTGCTCGACGGCGACGAGGCAAAAGAAATAACCGGACGATGGCAGCTCGGCGAGGTCTATTCGTCTCTGTTGGACGAACAAAAGCGGATAACTGACAGAGAGGCTGTTTGTAAACTGGCGGAGTCTCTCGAAGACAGAAGCGGGGAAATAACGTCTGTCAGCAAAAAGGCGCACAGAGTCCCGCCGCCTCTGGCGTATTCTCTTTCACGGCTTCAGATGGCCGCGTCGAGGAAATACGACATAACCGACACGCTTCTTCATCTCCAGAAGCTCTACGAGGCGGGTTATGTCACATACCCGCGCTCCGGCTGCGAATACATACCGGAGGGGCATTTTATGGAGGCCGGAAAGATTATCGACGCGATCCGCGCCGGCTGTTCATCCTTAGCCGATATGCTTGCCGGGGCCGATCTCAGCCGCAAAAGCCCCGCGTGGAACAGTGAAAAAATAAGCGAGCATCACGCGATAATCCCAACGGCCAGAGTTCCGCTCGCCGGCGCCATATCGGAGACGGAGCGGAAGATTTACGAGCTGGTCTGTTCTCGCTACGTACTGCAATTCCTGGCCTGTTATGAATATGAGGAGATGTCCGTCGAATTTACGGCTGGCGGCGAAGTTTTCCGCGCGACAGGCCGGACGGTAACAAATCTCGGCTGGCAGGGTTGGGACAAACAAGATAAACGGGACGATGAGAGCGAAGAGAGCGATTCAAAAATCCTCCCCGCCGTCAGGCAGGGTGATTCAGGCAAAATTCACCCGTTCGTGGCGGACAAGATGACTAATCCGCCGAAACACTATACGTATCACTCTCTGCTCGCCGCCATGAACTCCATACACCTCCATGTCAACGACCCACAAATACGGGCGAAGCTGAAAGAAATCGCGGGGACCGGCACAGAAGCTACGCAGGAGTCCATCCTAGCCGTTTTGTTCAAGCGCGGCTATCTGAAAAAAGAGAAGAAGCAGGTAATTTCAACTGACCTTGGACAGGCCCTGATTGAGATTCTTAGCGGCGGTGAGGGTGAGGGAGAAATAAAGTCTTCCGTCATGGTTTATCCCGATATGACGGCGCTGTGGGAGCAGCGGATGACGGCCATCGAGTTCGGCAATCTGTCGCTCGATTCATTTTTGGGCGATGTCGCCGACATGGTGCGCGGCATCATCTCCGCTCCGCTGAACATTCCATCGGAGATACCGGACTTCAAACGCCTGAAAAAATGCCTGACCGAGGGCTGCGAGGGGTTTTTGAGACATATCGAGCTCAAGGGCAAAAGTCCGTTTTTCTCCTGCCCGGTGTGTCATAAGACATTCAACGACGTTGGCGGGTCTCCTGTTCCGAAGAGTGAGAAGACCGGAGAAATCATCACTGCGCGCTGTCCCCTTGGCTGCGGTGGCAGCGCACGGCGTTTCGAGGGGAAGTACGGAATTTTCTGGAAATGCGATTGCTCCCCCGACACGACGTTCAAGGACGTGAGCGGCGCTCCTGCCGTGAGGGAAGCGAAGATCGAGGCGAAGTGCCCAGTGACCGGCTGCAAGGGAACCGCGATGCGTCTGTTGAGCAAAAAAACAGACAGCCCGTTCTGGTTGTGTCATGTGTGCGGGAATTTCTTCGACGATTTGGGCGGAGTTCCTGTCCCTCGCAAGGTGAGGGAGGTGGCCGGAGTGTAGGAGAGGGTGAAATGTGACGAGGTTGAGAGAAAGACTGGCGCTCGATGATCTGTCGGGCATTGAATGTAAAAAACATACTGGAGGGTTAAAGTTGAAAAAAATGATAAGCATGAAGAAAATATTCGCTCTGTTGATCGCTGTACTGACGCTGGGTCTCTTTAGCGCGGCGTCTTTTGCGGGTCTTTTCCCAATTCAAAGCATGGCCGAGCCCGGCTGTGAGTGTGAACAAAGCGGGGGCGAGTGCGCTTGCGGCGTTGTTCTCGGATGCGGCTGTGTCGGCGATGGTCTGAGGATTATTTCCGATACCGTCTACTATCTCGTTTTAGGCCAGCCGTTTATTCTCGATCTGGAGGCGGAGGGCGGAACTGAGCCCTATGCCTGGAGTGTTGAGAGTGAGACTCTTCCAATTGGTCTAAGACTTTCAGCGGGCGGGTCAATCGAGGGAACACCGGAGATCGTTGGTTCTTTTCGTCTGGCGATCCGGGTTGAGGATGCGGAAAACAAGACAGCTTCGAAGAAGTTTACGTTTCTGGTCGTCGAGAACGAAGAGCTGTTAATCATGACCGACACTCTGCCCGACGCTCAGGTTGGGCGGTTCTATACGGCGCGTGTGCGGGGCTGCGGCGGGGCTAAACTCTATGGGTGGACGATAGAGAATCTTCCGGTTTGGCTCACGCTGGATGATTCCGGCATCCTGTCAGGGCTTCCGACAGAAGCCCAAATCCACGATCTTTTGGTTCGGGTCTCGGATCATGAGGACTCCGCGGACTCGAAGCTCCTTCGCCTCTCGGTCTACCCGCACGACGGGTTGTTGATAAGTACGAATATTCTGCCGGCCGCGTTATACGGACAGGACTATTCGGCACGGCTGGAGGCGATTGGGGGTATACCGCCGTATTTCTTTGCAATTCGGAGGGGTTCTTATCTGCCGCCCAGTCTGACGCTGAACGGAGACGGGAGCATTTCCGGCGCTCCGACACAGAAGGGTCTTTACGACTTCGTGATCGACGTCATGGACGGCAACAGCCTACAGGGCAGCGCAAGCTACACGATGGCGGTTTTGGATTCGAAGGCTATCAACGCGGATAACGACTTCGGCGTGCTGGGAAATAAAGGCGAAAAAGAGATTCTCTTGAGCTTCTATCTCCCAAGTGACTTCGACGAGGCGCGGATTTTGGCAGTAGAACCCCAAATAAGCCCTGACTTGTACATCGGCAGGTCAGCTTCCAGCGTGACGAGGGGTGATGGCGGTTACAAAGTTGAATCTACGCTCTACGTCACAGATGGCGGAAGCCGGGATAGGCTCATGAAAGAGCTCGCTTTCGAGGGCTTTGTCGTGAAATTCGACAACGCCTCCGGCGAGGATGTGAGGTTTGAGAAGGCCCTGTTCTTCAAGGATCTGAAAAAGACGGAAGAGGACATCGGTAACGGTGGCGGCGGCTGTAACGCCGGGTTGGGGGTATTGCCCCTGTTTTCGCTCTTCGGGATGTTGAAAACCGTCTTTAAGAACGGAATACTGCGGAGATAACTTCGCAGAGAACTAAAGCCGCGCGCGGCGGCCGGAAGCCGGAAGAGCGTTTCGTGCGATATGAGAAACACAGGAGAAATTTTTTGCTTTGCGGGGAGGTAATTTATCATGACTATTACGATTACGAAGGGAAAACTCATCAGGTGGATAGTATTGGCCGTGCTTTTGATCTGCGGCTCGTCACAGGCGGTAGACGCGCCGAGGGTGATATCGGCGGTCGCCGCAAACAGGGAGTTTATGGCTGGGTTTTCGGGCTATGAGGATTATCACCTGCACGACGTTTACGAGTGGAGAAACGGTCTGTTCTGCGTCATTTTGCTCTGCCCCGCCGGTATTCGGGAGACGTTTGTTTACGATACCAGGAATGGGAAGAATGAAGTTATTTACAGGGACGCGGTTATTCCGAGGAAAGAGAAGCGGGAGGAAATGCGGCGCGAGAGCATACTGGTCGCTGACGCTGTGAGGCTGGCTAAGTCCTCCCTGACAATAGAAAACGAGGGCTGGGATAAGAGATGAAAGAATTCGCTATACGGTTGAGTTGATGGCGAAAGTTTTGAGGGAAGCATAAAATGGCGGACATGCGGAGGGGAGGAATGCATCTATTTAGTTTGCTATTGACATAAAATGTCAATATATATAATATATGCCAACGAGTAGATATTATATATGAGGTGTAATCGATGCCAAATTTCAATCCTCCGGCTCCATGGAAGAATAATATCGACGCGATGGATAAGTATATCGCCCTCGCGCCCTATGTCGTCCGTGAACCACTATCCACTCACCTCATAGAAAGCCGTTCACCTTCCGGCAAAATGCGTTATCTCATAGTAGATAGGGCTGTTGCGCCACAGGAGGGTGGTATTGTTATCCTGAATACCCTCAATGGCCTGAAAATCGGCAGGTATAATGTAACTCAACTTTCGCAGCGGCCTTTTCGCACTTAGATTATTGTTATAACTGGTTTTTACGGTCATAAAAAGCCCAAAAGTACTTCCTGATGCTCAAGGCGTTTCAATGCAAAATGCTTGCAATAACTGATGTTGCTGCGCACGTACTCATAGAATCAGATAACAGCGGAATCAAGGCTTTACGAGCCTGGGATTCTAAAAAAACTTGATACTTTGGAGCATTTTATAGCCCTAAAAATCACTAATAGCAATACTTTATATCTCAAAAAACTGCTGCGAAAGTTGAGAAATAACTGGCTTGAGAAGTATTTTCGCTTACAGCAAGCAAGGCAGACCAAATATCTGTCCTGTCATTTATTGATTGCAAAAGTTCACGCATAATCACATCCATAATTACTAACGTGAGTTGCATCCACTAAATACTATTATCATCGACTCCAACCCTGGTCGTGGTTCCTGCTCATGGACTTGGCTAGATCGGCCCCACCACAGTTTGCAACTGATAATCCACGCTCGCCATAACGACCCCATGACCCTTCAACGCTTCCATAGCTGGCAAATCAGTCTTCTCAACGCAGTGCATTTTGCCTGACTTCTTGAAATGGCCTGTACCACGAGATATTTGCAGTCGCTCCCCACAACACCGAGAAGTTTGCCGTTATATTCCTTGCCGTCCATCAGGCTTGTGGTAAAAACAACGCCTCCATGTAAATGGCGTCTTCGCAAACTCTCTCGCCCTTCGATAAAAGCGGAGGAGCCTGATTGGATGTGGTCACCCTCAGAAGACAGCGTTAATCAAATCAGGCGTCATTTCGTCTCATGGTTGGTTCATGTTCAGCTTTGACTGCAAGCTCTCCGGTTTTCTCCCGCCCCCTCTTCAAAATCTGTGCGAGTTCTATGATAGTGTCAGGATTGGCCAATGCTTCCTCAATCTTTTGTTGCGTCATGTGCGCCCCGTGTTTTCTGATGGAGGGAAGAATCTCCCCAGCGATTTTTTTCTGGAACGGAAGCGCAGTGGGTTTGTCGCAGCGGGCGAGGTAAAAATACACGCCCTGCTCGAAAAGCACCAGCATTTCCTGAACTCCCTAGAGGGTGGTAACGGATGTGGCCCCCTCCATTCCTCTGGAACGTGCGCAATCCTCATTTGTTATGGCAACGGCGTCAAACATAGTGCCGCGCGCAAGTCATCGGCCCCTGCCACGATGGCGGTTTTCCTCTCTGGACATGGCGAGAGCGGCATCCTCAACTGTACGCAAGTGATAATTTTCGCTCGTCATAATCACCTTCTGCCCTTTCAACGCCTCCAGCGCCGGCAAATCGCTCTTGTCCACATAGTGCGCTATCACCTGGCTGCTTGAAACGGCCTGAACCGCGAGATACCGCCCTCCGCTCTCCACGACGCCGAGAAATTTACCGTGATACTCCCTGCCGTCCATCGGGCTGATGGCAAATATGATGCCATCGCCCAAATGTTGTCTCGCGAGTTCCCTTGCCAGAGCGAATATGTCTTTTGCAGGCTCCACTCTATCTGGTTCCTTAACAACAGAACTGGAAGAGATCGGCGGCGATACGACGCTCTGTAATTCAGGATTCACAACGAGTTATGCTCAAATCTGGTGTATGGCGTAAGATAAATAAAAGGCGTATCCTGTTGGAATTGAACGACAAATTCTAAA
>JAITNX010000144.1 GCA_031290235.1 Synergistaceae bacterium
AAGAAGTCCCCGTGACCGCCCTCGGCCAGCACTGAGACTCCGCGCCCTACCCATCGTTTTGCGTAAGAGGAGAGCAGTCCTTCCGAGATGTCGATGGCGCGCTTCGTTCGTTCCCTCACGACTTGGCGGGGGACCTGGCCCGGCATCGAGGCGGCGCGCGTCCCCTCCCTTGGCGAGAATGGAAAGACGTGTACCCTGCCGAGACCAACGTTTTGAGCGAACGTCAGGCTGTTCTCGAACGCTTCGTCGCTCTCCCCCGGGAAGCCAACCATCAAGTCAGTCGAGACGTGAGTTTCATCCCCCAGGCGCGAGCGGACGGACTCCAGAATGCGGGCGAAGTCGGAAGCGGCGTATCCGCGCCTCATGGCGGCGAGCACTCCGTCGTCGCCGCTCTGGAGCGGCAGATGAAGATGCGGGCAGAAGACGTCCGACTCCGAGATGGCGCGCAACAGATCATCGTTTGCCGCGTATGGCTCGAGCGAGCCAAATCGCAGCCTGGACAGGCCTGGGATACGCGATATATCAGAAACCAGCTTCGCTAGTGTCGTATCGCCATATTTATAGGAGCCGAGGCATATACCGGTCAATACAACCTCCCTGCAGCCCGATTCCACTATCATTTCCGTCTCGCCGCGTATCTCGTCCGGGTCGCGCGAGATCTGCGGCCCCCGCAGCCCAGGCACGGCACAATAGCTGCACCTCCTGTCGCATCCGTCCTGCACCTTTACGAACGCCCTGGTATGCAGCCTCGGCCTGTCGAGCGACAGCGCATCCCACGAGGCCGAAACGCTCCCGTTCATGGCCCGGCGAAGTTCAATAAAGCCTCCGGTCGATAAAAAATCCTCGAGCGCATCCGGTATCCTGTGTTTGAGTCCACTGCCGGCCAAGATGTCGGCTCCCATGGCGCGGACATCATCCGCTGCCGCCTGCGCATAGCAGCCGCAGAGGACTATCACGGCCCCGCCGTTCTCTCTCCTGAGTCGTCTCAACGTCTTGCGTGCCTTTGCATCCGCGGCCGAGGTCAGCGAACAAGTGACCGCTATTATTATATCCGCCCCTCCGGTTTCCGCGGGAACGTTGAGCGCGCCGCGCGCCTCCAGCATCGAGGCGAGCGCCTCTCCCTCGTAGTGGTTCGTGCGGCAGCCGAAGACAATAATCGAAAACGTCCTGCCTGCCACGAGATACTTACGCATGTAAAACCGCCCTCCGGCTCGCCTTTTGCTTGAACAACGGCATAGCCTGGTTTTTACGCTTTACCCTTCAGTCTTTGATTTCAAATTGACATGATTTCAATTTTGGCCAAGGATTCTTTTATTTGACTCAAAATTAGAATTAGACAGGCGAAACCAAGCGGCACCGACTGTCGCCGCCGTGGATGACCTCATTATCCTCCTGCCGAGACTGACAGGCGTAAAGCCTCGATCTATCAGCTCCGACGCCTCCGCGGCCGTCCAGTCTCCCTCTGGACCGACTGCGAACACGATGCCGCCATCCCCGGCTGGGACATCGGACAGCGGAACGGCCTCATTGCCGAGCAGTGCGGCATATCGCCTCTCAGGCATGGCGTTCCACTCCACATCATGGAACTTGACCGGCTCGGCCAGCGCCGGGATGAATACGGAACCCGATATCTTTGTCGCCTCGCTCAGTATTCTGAGCCAGCGGGACATTTTTTTTCTTATCTCCGTTTCGTCGCCTAAACGCGGCACCGACCTCTCGCAGACTACGGGCAGAACACAGTGGACGCCAAGTTCCGGCGCGGCGCGCAGGACGAACTCGAACTGGTCGGATTTCAGGAGTCCTATCATTAGAGTTATCGCCACAACCTCGCGCACCTCTCCCTCGGCGTCCACTGTCCGCAAGAGGAAACAGCCCTCGCCCTTTTCGAGCCGCATCAAAAACCTCCGTCCCTCGCCCTCCGGAAGAAGTCCCTCTACCATCGCGCCCTCGCAGGCGCGCATGGACTTCACCAAGTGGCGCGCCTGGGCCTCGTCCAGCCGCCAGAGGTCATCTCCGTCAGCACGGGAGCAGAGTTCAAGCCGGATTTTGGGCCAGGACACCCCACCACTCCTCGCGGGCTGTCTCATCCAGTACGGTCAGCCCAACCTCGGACATGGCCCATAGAAATTTTTCCCTCTCGTTTCCGGTCATGCCGGAAAAAATAGCCACCCCATCAGGCCTGAGCACGGTCCTCACGTCAGGGAGCATCTCCATTAGGGGATCCAGGAGGATGTTCGAGAAAAGGATGTCGAACGGACCCTCCACCCCGGAAAGGAGGCTCCCGCTCTCGATGGTCACTTTATCAGGAGATACGCCGTTGAGTTCGAAGTTTCCCCTGGCCTCGTCGATAGCCGCGGGATCGAGATCCCGGGCCAGCGCGCTGAGCGCGCCCAGCTTTATCGCGGCTATCGTCAGTATTCCGGAGCCGGTTCCTATGTCGACAACCCGGCCTATCTCCGCCGGCGTTTTACCGGTTCGGGCAAAGAGATGCCGTTCAAGCAAAATCAGCGCGACCTGGGTACTCTCGTGATATCCAGTCCCAAACGCGCTGCCAGGGTTTATATATATAGGTATCCTGTCCCCTGGCTCCGATCCCCTGTGCCAAGGCGCCAACACCACCAGGCCGTCCCCTATCGCGAGCGGGGGGAAGGAATCCTCGCTCTGCCGCGTCCATGGCTGGTTCTCTATCTTTCCTGCGTCCTCTATCCTGACGTTTGGCCAAGGCGCAAGCGCATCGAGCAGACGGTTCCTCCAGTGAGACAAGTCCTCGTCGCTGAGGTAGTATATCCTCATTCTCACCCCGTTCGGCAGCTCCTGCACCTCTGTGCCGATGCTGCCGGATATTTCCGCCGCCGAATACAGGATTTCCTCGTTCTCCTCGACCGTTATCCCGTCCCCACGAACCAGGACCGTGATATACCACCAATAGCCTCCCGCCATAAACAACACCTCCCGGCTCGAAATTTTTTTTTTTGGACAGGGAGACTTCGCCGCATCCACATTTTACATCTTTACGCCACAATCGCGAGGCCGCCCCGTCAAAAAAATTATCGCCGCACCTTGGCCCATAGCGGCTGATTTAACGTCTTATAAGTCGCGGCGAAAGCGTTAGATGCTCAATGTCAACGAGGAAACTGATTTTTGCTTTATAATCAGGGTTTTATCTGCAACAAGTGATATACTATCGACTAAGTGTGAATATCATTGACTCAAAAACTCAAAAAAATGGAGCGGCGAACTCGACCGGACGTTTTTCGAGGACATCTCGTAAATTTTTTTACAGCCAGGGAGGTAGAGCTATGCAGGACGCAAATGTAATCAGTGAAGCCAAGAAATTCCGTCTCCAACGTTTGAGGAAAAAATTGAACGAGCTTGGTGCTGACGCGCTCATAGTTTTCAACAGCGAGGACGAAAACCGGTCGAGTTTGCATTATATAAGCGGTTTTTCGGGGCCTGTGGGCGTTGCCGTGATCAGTACGTACGACGCTAGGCTGATAGTCGATTCGCGCTATCTGGATCAGGCGGTGGAGCAGTCGTATCTGCCGGTGGCCGTGATAGACGGGACGGGGCGGGATCCGTGGAGCCTGATTGGCCAGACTGTGGGAGATTTTGGGATAAAAACGCTGGCTTTCGAGGAGGACAGGCTGGACGTCGCCAGCTATGGGCGGTTTGCCGAAATCGGGACGCCAGTGCTGGGACTCTCCGGTTTAGTGCTTAGGCTCCGGGCCGAGAAGGATCTCGAGGAGATCGCGAGCATCAGGCACGCGGCCAGGATAGCCGCCAGCGCTTTAGATGCAATCGTGCCGACCCTTCATATTGGCCTGACGGAGAAGCAGATCGCCTCCAGGCTTTTTTCCGCGCTGCTGGAGCGCGGCACAGCCCAGCTCGTGAGCGGAATATGCGCGGTGGCTGGCGGAGAACGGGGGGCGAACCCATACGGTGTATTCACAGACCGCGTCGTGGGGCGCGGCGACATGGTAACGATAGGGGCAGGCGCGGTGGTCGACGGCTACTCTGCCGATATGACGCGCACGCTGGCCTTCGGCTATCCCAGTCCGAGGATGGTAGACTTATATTATGCGGCCCTCGAAGCCAATAAAATGGCCATCAGCATCGCCTCGCCGACTGCCAGTGGGAGCGAGATAGATTACACCGTTCGCGACTTCCTGACGAAGCGCGGCTACGGAAAGAACATCAGGCACCCTGTCGGACATGGAGTGGGCCTCGATCTGCGCGAGCTGCCCAATATAAGCCCTTCCAACGGAGAAAAACTTCAGGTTGGCGCCACTATAAAGATAGGCGTGGGACTCTATGAGGATTGCCTCGGGGGAGTCCGCATAGAGGACAGCGTGCTGATAACGGAGAATGGAGCGGAGGTTCTGACCGCGGAATCGCAGAAGGAGCTGAAATTCCTGCTCTGAACTCTGTGTCGTTTTAAAAAAATGGTGCCGAGGGGGGGAATCGAACCCCCACGTGGTCGCCCACGGCGGATTTTGAGTCCGCTGCGTCTACCGTTCCGCCACCTCGGCCGAACCAGTTGAAATCGCTGAATCCAAGGTATTTAAACATACTTACAACATATTGTCCAGTGGCGAACTGGGCGGCTCTTTCTTTGGCTTACTTTTCATGGTTATCACCCCTCCCGTGTTGCTCTGCGTTACCGGGTAATGCTGGGGCGTCCTCCCGCGCCCGTTGTTATGGGGCTGCGCTGATAGATTATACATGAACACGACGATCAAATATTACCAACAATCCGAGCGATTCACAATAAAAGTTGATACCAAAGACCCTAATTAGTAACTAGGGCGTATAAATAATGCATATCGCGGTAAATGGAATTAATTGATATGGACTATTTGGGGCCTGCGATTTCTTCATAATTCTTCATTAATATTATGTAATTATGATTGCGGGAAAACGCTGGTTGATATGTGGCATTGCAAATAAATATAACCTGATTTACAATAATCCTAATGAAATATCATCGTTTCATTTTGTAATTTTATGAATAATGCACCGTTTTATTATGATGAAATGTTCACCTAAATAGACCGAACGATACCCAGCATGGCATTTAGAAACAATTTTTATTAAAGCCAAATTGTGTATTTTATTTGGTGCTGTCTTTTGTGCGCATTTTTAACGAGCTTTCTTATCAAAAAAGCCTGAAGGAGGTTTTTGTATATGCGATCCAAAAAATGCAACCCGGAGGTGAGAATAGTGGTTTTTACTGATGCTAAAAAAGAGTTTTTCGTTATACTTAGCTCACAGCTCACATCGCTCACTAGCCAGTAAATTTTTTAAAAACCTATTCGTTGTATTGCCGTGCCGTTCGATGAGGCCGCTTCTCGGTGGAGGCGAGCGGTCATGACGCCGCGCGCGGGGTTTTTTACGCGTTTCACGCGCAAAGCGGCGGCGTCGCTGTCGCTCGCGTTCTTTTTGTTCCAGATTCTCTTTCCGGTTGTCGGCCCTTGGGCTGCGGAGGCGGGGGTCGCCGATATCGTTCCTCCGCTCCGCGCGCCTCTCAAGAGCGACTTCTCTGTGGACGATACGGACGAGCGGTCAGCGGGGAGGACAAAGTCCAACGTGCTATTCATCCTCGGCGGCGACTACATGAGCATGAAAGGCGTCGCTCCGGTAGTCGCTCTTGTTCCGGGATATAGCACTCCGCCACTTCTTTCAAATGAGGATGCCGCGAACTGGGAAACGACTTACACCAATTACGGCTTAAAGTTCGAGGACATAGTGGAACTCGTAAAGGAGACGACGTTTGGCGTCGGCGCACTGCCGAGCGCCGGGAAAAAGAATTTAGACCGCAACGTCCACTACGGCCGCGAACTCGACGAACTGAACAACTACAAGGGCGAGCCCCTGACGCGGGATCAGTTCATGGAGAATTACAGGAACAGCTACTACTTCCCCTTTGCTGAAAAGAGCGGCGTTTTGAAGCAGGCATACGCAAACCAGACCACGGAATACGTGACGAACCAGGCGGCCGCGACGAACAGCAGCTCCATGTACACGTCGCTGGGGGAGAAGGAGTACCCCTACGCCCTCGTGTTCAGGCACCCCAAATCCTGGGAGAACGGGTGGAGCGAGAGTTACCCCCCCAAGTCCACCGACCTCGTGCCGAACGACAGCTCCATTTACCAGATGAAGCTCGTGATGTGGCGGATACTCTCGGACCAGGCGCTGTTTAGGGATATCAGATTCGGGATGGCGGGTGGGGGTTATGAGGATACATGGGCCGACCAACCAGACCTCACTCCTACTGTAACTACCGCGACTAAAATTGCTCCTTACGGCGTTGGGACCAAGTCTACGAAGCTGGTGGACTCGAACGGCCTCCCAAAGGTCTGGACTACGGGGACCATCGACCCCTGGACGACGGGAGAAAAGTCGAGTGGGGCGAGTGCAAATTCAGCCGGCAGAGGAATTGCCGGCAACCCCGGCAGCGCTGCGCAGGCAAGCGATCCAATGCAGCTCTACGGTCAAATCTATCGGCGTTTGAACCTGCACGTGCCCATAGCCGACGCGGCCACGGTGTGGTCGGCGGGAGGCAGGACCATGACCCAGGCGGAGAGGGTCAAGATGTGGGTAAACGGCCTGCTCGACATGGACACGAACGGCATTGCCGATTATCTGAAGCCAAACTCCCTCGAGGAGAGGTTCAACTTCTACAGGGATCCGGAAATCACTGTCGCAGGCGCTACCACCCTGAATGTACTGTCGATAATGCCGCAGAACCTCACGGCCAGAGATAACGCCCGCAAGAACGGCTTCTTGTGGTATTCCCATAAGGACCGAGACCTTGGGTTCGGGCCTAAGCTCAACAGCACATACGATTTTACCAGTATCAAAACGGAGCGGCGCTTTTTCAAAGCCGGGTTCGCCGAGGCGGCGGGCTCGGTCAAGGACCTTTTCTCGCCGCCGGTGTTCGACGCCAACTTCACGAATGTCAGCGCGAACGGCATAGACAACGAAAGGTTCTTTGTCCCGCCCGTGCCGGCCGAGGACATGTCGGACTTTCAGTTCCCCATAACGGACGAGTGCGAAAACAACTGGGTCATATTCATATCCGGCGGCAACCACGCCCGTCAGTACACGAACGGAACCGTGTTCAACAAAAACGCCTACTACTACTGGACCGCTTTGAAGCGCCTGTACGACGCGACGAACGTCAAAAACAAGGGTAAGATAGACTTCTACGAGCCGGCGACGATTCGGGAGGGCAGTGGCGCGGACAGGGTTCTGCGGCAGGGCGATCTGGCAAACCCGGTCCGCACCCTCGTGATCGGCCTGGTCGGCAACCCCGAGGACTTCAAGGACATACCATACGCAAAGGAACAGATGGAAATGCGCATCGAAAACCTGACGTGGATGGCCCGCGCCGGGCAGGGTTACGACCCTTACGACGACTCGTCGCCGGTAAAACCCATGCTCGCATACGACACGGAGAGCCTCATGACCCAGCTCCGAAACGCGCTCGCCATAATATCGTCGGGCCAGGAACAGCCCGTGAGGGGCGCAATGACGGAGACTGCCCCGCTCGGCGACGAGGGCGAGAATCTGAACCTGTTCGGCGCAACGTACCGCGTCGGCAGCGCCAACCAGTGGACCGCGCAGTTGTTCAGGCACAGGATCGACGAAACCGACGGTGTCCTGAGCGGCACAAAAGCGTGGGAACTGGGAGCCAACATAGAGGACAAGAGGGGCGGCCGCAAGCTGAAATACTGGAACGGCGCGTCGTTCGCCGACCTCGCGGACGACGATACATTCAAGAAACTCACCGGCCTCGACGCCAGTCAGTTCACCAACGTGTCGGCGGACGCGCTGCCGCCGCATAAAGCTCTGTATCGGTGGTTCCAGGGATACGACTATTCGTATGCTCTGTCCCGGAATTTCGACCGTACCGGCATGTTATCCGACTTCGGTCAGAGCGGCATAACCTACGCCGCGGACCCGCTCCCAAATGACTCGCTCCCCGGCTACAACGAGTGGGTGACATTGAGGAAGAACACCCCCAAACCCCCGCGCCTCTACGCCCAGACGAACGACGGAGTTCTTCACGTCGTAAACCCCGAGAACGGAGCGGAGGAGATGGCGATACTGCCGCCGCCCATGCTCCTGCCAAGGAGGCTGGCGGCGCTCAAAACATACCAGGCGTCGGGAGGGAAGCTCGAATGGATGGACGTTGCGGATGAGGAGGAGAAGGACGAGAACGCGAGGTCGAACCCCCTGTATCTCCTCGACGGTCCGGTGCAGAAGAGATACTTCGACCTGAACCAGGCGGGAACGGCCAGCGGCTGGGGCAATTACCTCATCGCGACACTCGGCAAAGGCGGCAGGGGGCTCTACATGCTCGACGTGTCGGACCAGACAAACCCCAAGTTCATGTGGTACGCTGAGAAGTTCGGGACGGATAATAGCAGCGCATCCGCGGCCATGCCGGGACCGCTCACGCACTCCATGACCGAGCCGGACGTGATCCCCGAGGGGAGTTCCGAGGGATTGAAATGGCAATACAGGCGGCTTGGCCTCAACAGCCCGAAACCGGCGATGGGAGTGATAGAGAATCCGGGCAGCTCATTCACGCGCTATCAGAACTTCATAGCCCTCCCCGGAGGCGTGGCGAGCGATTTCGACCCCAATATGAACGGCCTAGAGGGCGCGTCGCTCCATATCATAGATCCCAGCAGCGGGGCGAGCGTGAGGACTTATACGGCGTTCGACGACTTTGTCTCTTCCATAGACCCGAACTGGCGTTTCGGGAACTACGACCAATCGAGGGACGGAGGAAAGGCTCCCTACATGGGCCAGATGATCTCGGAGCCGGCGCTGCTCGCGGCTCCGTGGAACAAATATCTTACCTCGGCGATATTCGCCTCCGACAACAGGGGAAATATCCACCGGCTCTCCTTCACGGACGAAACTGGAACGATGCCGGGCGAGTGGGACATAAAAACCATAGCGTCGCTTCAGGAGGACGCGGCTGCGGCGAATGGAAGCTCCGCCAGCTATTCCGTGCCCTACGGCGTGACGCTCGCCAAGAATAAGGACACGCTCTGGATCGCCGGCGGAACCGCCGACATCCCGCTCGCCCGGAACTCGGATAACGAGTGGGCGGAGTTCCTCAAAAACGAAAAGCAGCTCATATTCGCGTTCACACCGGACGGCCTGACAAAAGCGGCCGTCAGGGGAAGGGACTGGAAGAATCTCGCCGTCTCGTCGGATCAGGCCGATAAAAACTCCATCATGCCCGGCGACGCGGAAAAAGGCTGGTACTTGATTCTCGAACCGGGGGACAATTTCGGCAAACACGCCGAATACGTCACCGCCAAGCCGGTCATATCGGGCGGAACGCTGTACGTGGCGACATTCCTCGGCAGTGACGTCAGCCTGGAGGACGCAACCGACTACTGCGGCTCCAGCGGCGTGGCCGGCGACAGCCGAATCTACGCCGTGGATCTCCTGTCCGGCGCGGCAAACAAATGGACGAGCGGTTCTAAATACCTGACCCTCAGCAACGTCAAGATCACCGGGCTGACAAAGTCGAACCTCGGCAAACGGGAGCGAATCCTGGTGACGTACAACAAACTCGGAGGCGAACTCATCTACGACGCGGGAGAGAAAACCGTCTACCGCTTGGAGTCCCCGAACCTGGATGCGGTGGTGATAGACACTGGAACGGAAAAGGGCGTCACTTTGGAGCCGGGCGCGACCGTGATATATTACTGGCTATTTAAATAGGCATACGACTGCCAATTTGTCGCGTGTGACAACCCTAGTTTCTGCTATAATTAATGTGACGTATTGAAGGAGGTAATGGTAATTTCGAGGGGCCTTGGCCCAGAAACCCGATATAAAACGGAGGCGTTGAGTGATGAAAATAACAAAAATTGGGCTGCTTCTGATTGCGTTGTTCCTGTCTGTTTTTTGTTCCGTCGCCGCGTTTGCGGCGATGGGGAAACTCGAGAGTTTCTCTCTGACAAATGACGCGGCCAAAGATGTGGTAGGGGCGGAGCGCAATGTCGCTTCGGACGGTAAAAACGACGCGGAGTTCTCAGTGAGGGTAAGCGGCGCCGGCGCTATCAGCGGCTTTACTCTGAAAAATCTGACAACAGGCCAGGAGTGGTCGACCAGCGGCGCCGGCAATGCGCTCGGTGTGGCCGACGGCAAGGGCGCTTTGCTCAACTCGTCCTTCCCCAAGGTCGCTTTTGTTTTAGCGGCCGACTACAAGCTGTACATCAACGACAGGGCCGCGCTTCTGGCGAAGGGCGGGAAGTTCGAGCTTACGGTAAAGTTCCTGGACGGCTCGACCGCGAACATCAGCGCCACTGTCGCCGCGTCCGCGGCGAGTGCGGACGCGAAGAGCGCGGCTCCCGCCGTAAGCGCGCCTCCGGCATCTTCGGCGGCCGGCAACGCCAAGCTCCTGTCCGCTGAATTCAAGGGAGTCGGAGGGTATGACTTCAGCGACGGGACTAAGAAGCTCAACTCGAACATGAACCCCGACTATCGTTTCGACGTCAGCTTGGGCGGCAGCGACACGCTGACCGGCATACGAGTCCGCTCGCAGGGCGGCGGAGCGTCGGAACATATCTGGGATACCCTGCCATCGACAAATAATCCGCTCGTAGTGGTGACGGACTCTGGAAAGGGGACGCCTCTCAACAGCGCGGACGGTTCCATTTCGATCCCGCTCAGCGAGATCCGTGATTTCAATCTCTGGATCGACGGAAACAGCGACGCGGCCAAGCAAGATTTCAGGCTGACCCTCCTTTACTCCGGCGGGCGCATCGAGGAGATGGACATCAAACAGGCGGCGTCGCCAGCCACTCCGCAGGCCCCCGCCGCCGCAGCCCCACGTTCGGATGACAGCGGGCGGCGCGCCAGAGGCAACGAGAACCGCTCCGTCCAGATGACAGCAAAACCCGTTCAGATCAAACTGGACGTGGTTGGAAAGAACAGAATCAAGAAGGCGAGCGGCACGCGGGACTTCTCTCTCGTGATAAGGGTGCGCGGCCAGGGCAAGATCGAGGCGATATCGTTCGTCAATCAGGCCGGAAGCGGCAAATGGGACACCATCCCCGACAGCAAGGCGTGGTTGACGATAGTGCGCAAGAATAACACTCAGATGAACGAAGCAAAGGACTTCAGCGTTTCGATACCAATCAACGGGAGCGAGACTTTGGAACTCCTGCTCGAGGACGATGGGACGCTTGGAAAATCGAACGCGCGCTTCCTGTTGTCCCTGACGTGGGACGACGGAGAAATAACCGAGGAGATTTTAACCTGGTAGCAAGCCGGGGCGCCGTGTCATAACCGATAATGCTGTGACACGGCTTCTTCTCTTTATACTTGTAATTGCGCTTTCTTATCTTGAATATAAGACCAAAAAGATATAGAATCTAAAAATAGTCAGATAAAGAGGCGAGGTGCGGAGACAATGGATGTATTGATCTATTTCGATATAGTTCAAACTGTCGCGTTTGCCGCTTTCCTGTTGTTCGTTGGAGCGTTTTTGAGGAGCAAGATAAGCGTTCTCTCAAAGTACAACATTCCAACACCTGTTATAGGCGGTCTCCTGTTCGCCTTCATCAACTGGGGACTTCAATCCGTCGAGATAGGCCTTCGTTTCGACATGACGCTTCAGAACGTCTTCATGATAGCGTTTTTCACGTCTATCGGGTTGGGCGCCAGCATAAGGCTGCTGAAAGAGGGCGGGGCAAAGCTCGTGACGTTCCTCATAGTGGCCGCGATACTCACCGCGCTGCAGAACGCCGTCGCGTGGGGCCTCTCGATAATGACCGGCATAAACCCGCTTTTAGGGCTGCTGGCCGGTTCGATAACAATGACCGGCGGGCACGGCACTGGGGCTACGTTCGCAAATTATTTCATAGAGCAATTTCATCTGGCCGGAGCGATGGAACTTGCCATGGCGGCG
Source organism: Synergistaceae bacterium (assembly GCA_031290235.1). Lineage (GTDB taxonomy): Bacteria > Synergistota > Synergistia > Synergistales > Synergistaceae > JAIRWR01. The sequence goes on from JAITNX010000144.1 coordinate 11,945, forward strand.
GCAACGTTCGGACTGGTAGCCGGCTCCCTGCTCGGAGGCCCTGTGGCCAGGTTCCTCATAATGAGAGGGAAATTGAAGCCTACCGAAGAGCAAAACAGCGAGCTGGAGGCTGTCGAGGAAGAGATAGAGGCGGAGGAGAGGGAGCCGGTTCTGGAGGGCGACATATTGCGCTCGGTCTTTCAACTCACGCTCTGCATGAGCGTTGGAGCAGTGCTTTACAACTTTTTCAACAACATAGGCGTAAAGGTCCCCACCTACCTCTTTTCCCTCTTCGTCGGAATAGTGATCCGCAACGTTGCCGACTATAAGGGACTCTACCGGATCAACATAAGGCTGATCGAGAACATGGGTTCGGTCTCCCTCTCCATCTTCCTGGCAATGGCCCTTATGTCGCTGAAGCTGTGGCAGCTGGTGGACCTCGCCATCCCAATGCTGGTGATCCTGGCGGGACAGGTTGTCCTGATGGCCGCGTTCGCGCTCTTCATAACGTTCCGCTTCAACGGGCGCGACTACGACGCCGCTGTCTTGGCCGGCGGACATTGCGGCTTCGGCCTCGGAGCGACACCAAACGCGATAGCGAACATGCAGGCCATATCCGACAAATACGGCCCTTCCCCAAGGGCGTTCTTCCTGATCTCGATAGTCGGCGCGTTCTTCATCGACATAGTGAACGCGTTCGTGATACAGGTGTTTGTGTCGCTGATGTGACGCTGGATAAACGCGCTAAAACGTCCAGCTGTCCTCCGTCAGGTCGATCTGACGTATTTTTTCCTCGAACCCGAACACCGTCACGTCTATGCGCTCGACCGTAGCGTCTATCCGCTCCATGTTCGAGAATTTGTAGCCCTCCGGCATCCTCCCGGCGTAGCGCTTCACCTTGAGCAAAGCCTGGAGGTAATTTCTCTCCTCGGGGGTCAATATCCCGGCGGCTTTCATAGCGTCCGGCTCGCCCTCCGTGACGAAGAGGTTCGCTATCGCGAAGTTGCCTGGCACCGACAGCTCGTCAAACCATAGGTCGGCCAAGGTATCCCGCAGCTTTTTCCTCTCCTTTGGGTCATTTATGAAGTCGAGCGTTCTCTTTATCAGCAAAAGCAGCTCCTCCACCTCGGCCAGGGCCTGAGCGTAGGGGATCCTTGGCAGGGAGCAGTCGGCTATCATCCTGGCCTCCTGATCGACGGTCGCCTGTTTCTTCAACAGCTTGCCGACGGCGGGCTGGAGCGTTATCGTGGCCGGCTCGCTAGGGGAGGACATCACCTCGCGGTACAGCGTCTCGGTGTCGAAGTCGTGGTGCTCCGATCTGCTCCTCGGTATGAACGTCACATAGCCAGTGTCGAAAAAACCCTTGCGTCCCGCCCTGCCGGACATTTGGAGGAACTCGTTATGGGTCAGCGGGCCATCGATGTACTTTGCCATCTGGGCGAACACGACGCTCTCCGCCGGCAGATTTACGCCTAAGGACAGAGCGTCCGTTCCGACCACCACGTCCAATATTCGCTCGCGGAACGCCATCTCGACCAGGAGTTTCTCCTTTGGGAAGAGGCTTCCGTAGTAGACGCCGACGCCGTAGAGAAGCGTCTCCTGGATTCGGCCCACCTCAAGTATCTCGGCCATCTCCCTCATCCTGGCGCGCTCGTTGCGGGCGATCCTCTTTCTCGCCCTCGATATCTGGCTCGCGACGTGCTCCGCGCCTCTGCGGGAGAATACGAAGACGAGCGCGTCGTGTATTCTGGAGTAGTGGATTCCCTTCTTGCGAAAGACCAGTTTCGTCACTCGCTCCTCCGTCTCGAACAGCTTGAAGTCCCGTCTGCCCATCTCCTCCAGGTACGTCCACACAGTCGTAGGATCGCCAAACGTGGCGCTCATCACCAGCAGCATGGAGTCCGGACTCGTAGCGCGGATTCCGTCTATATAGGCGCGAGTCCGCTCCGGCGAGCCAAATATGAAGTGAAATTCGTCTATTATTACCATCTGGTTGGGTATGTGGGCATATTTGAGGGTATATATCTCCTGAGTGCAACAGAGTACAGGGGCGCCGGGGTTCTTCTTGAAGTCGCCGGTCTCCAGGCCAACGTCAAAACCCATCCGGCGCAGATCCAGATACCTTTCATTCGATAGAGCCTTTATAGGGGCGGTAAAGATAACGCGGTCGGCATTGGGCATAGCGGCGCGGCCCTCCCCGTCCATCAGACCGGACCACCTATAGGCGACCCAGGTCTTTCCGCTGCCGGTGGGAGCTGAAATTATCGCGCTATGTCCGCTGACCAGCTCTACCGCTCGCTCCTGCCATTCGTATAGCATTCGATCCTACTTGGCCTCCATCGGCGTTTTATTCATACGCGGCTCATAAATTTAAACGGAGGACCGGCAGCGCCCTGCGGCCGATGGACGACCGCTCAACTCTCTCGCCAATGCGTTCCGCCCCCATTTCCTCGTAAAACTGGGCAGCGCCTGGATCGGACACCACGTCCAGATACTCCGCTCCCGAAGTTTCCGCGAGCTCGCAGGCGTGGAGAAAAAGCGCCGCGCGCATCTCTGTTCCCACGTACTCAGGCAGCACGCAGAGGTTGGTTATCGCGCAACCGCAGTCATCCGTGGGTTTTATGGAGTAGAACCCAAGAATTTCGCCGTCCTCCCCGTCCTCCACGACATAAGTCGGGTTCGCCTCTATCTCCTCCGAAGATATGGACAACTCCCCCGCCTCGGAGCAGTAATCCATCAACCCCCTTGGATAGTTCCAATCGGTCCCAGCCCTGAATATAATGTGGGAGAGGATATCCGCCTCATCCGGCCTCGCCGGCCTTATCACTAAATCATCTGGATCCATGTATTATCCTTCCTCGAATTTTAATTCACCCATCCCCTCGATGAGCGTATATATTACACCTTTTTATCGGCCCCGGACGTTTTTTCTTCCGCCTCGCGCTCGAATATGGAGAAAGAGAGGGGAGGCAGCGTCATAGAGAGCGCCCATTCGCACCCATGAATCTTCCACGCGTCGGCGTAGAACCCGCCCATGTTGCCGCAGTTGCTGCCGCCATACTTTTCGGAGTCGCTGTTTAAGACCTCGCGCCAGAAGCCCTTCTCCGGGACGCCCACTCTGTAGCCAGTTCGCGGCACAGGAGTGAAATTCGCTACGCATAGGAGAGTCTGCCCCTGGCCGTCCCTCCTTATGAACGACAGCACGCTAGCCTCCGAGTCTCCGCAGTCGATCCACTCGAAGCCCCATCCGTCGTAGTCGCCCGCCCACATAGCCGGGTTTTCTCTGTAGAACTTGTTGAGGTCCCTGAGCCAGACGCTTATCCCCCTGTGGTCGTTGTAATCCAGTTCGTGCCAAGACAGGCTGACGTCGTGGTTCCACTCCCAGGACTGACCGAACTCCCCTCCCATGAACAGCAGTTTTTTGCCAGGGTGCCCGTACTGCCAGCCAAACAGCAGCCTCAGATTCGCGGACTTCTGCCAGAAGTCGCCGGGCATCCTGCTGAACAGGGAACCCTTGCCGTGGACGACCTCGTCGTGCGACAGGGGCAGTACAAAGTTCTCGCTGTAGGCATACCACATCCCGAACGTCAGCTCGTTCTGATGGTACTTCCTATATACTGGGTCGAGCGCCATATAGCCAAGGGTGTCGTGCATCCAGCCCATGTTCCACTTAAAGCCGAAGCCCAGCCCGCCAAGGTATCCGGGGCGGGAGACCATAGGCCACGCGGTGGACTCCTCCGCCGCCGTCTGTATGCCAGGGAAATCCACATACAGGGTCTCGTTCATCTTGCGCAAAAACTCTATCGCCTCGATGTTTTCCCTGCCGCCATACTGGTTGGGTATCCACTCGCCCTCCTTGCGGGAGTAGTCGAGGTAGAGCATCGAAGCCACGGCATCCACACGGAGTCCGTCGGCGTGATATCTGTCAAGCCAGAAATGCGCGCTGGACAGGAGGAAACTCCTGACCTCGTCCCTGCCATAGTTGAAAATACAGCTCTTCCAGTCGGGGTGATAACCCTTTCTTGGATCGGCGTGCTCATAAAGCCCTGTCCCATCGAAATTCGAGAGACCGTAACCGTCGCTGGGGAAGTGTGACGGCACCCAGTCCAGTATGACGCCTATGCCAGCCCTGTGCAGGGAGTCCACCAGCTCCATGAACTCGTGAGGCGTACCATAGCGGGAGCTGGGCGCGAAGTAGCCAAGCGTCTGGTAGCCCCACGAGCCGTAGAAGGGGTGCTCCATCACCGGCAGAAACTCCACGTGCGTGAAACCCTCATTCACGACGTAGTTCACCAGCTTAGTCGCCAGCTCGTGGTATGACAGTGACCTGTTGCCCTCCTCCGGAACGCGCATCCACGATCCTATATGTACCTCGTATACCGACTGAGGAGACTTGATGCCGTTTCTCCCGGCCCTCGTCTTCATCCAGCCGCCATCGCTCCAGCCGAAACCGTCCAGGTCCCACACGCACGACGCGCTCCTGGGGGGCGTCTCCCACCAGAACGCGTAGGGATCACCCTTCTGCAGCACCTGGTCACCCACGTGCGAGACTATGTGATATTTATAAAGCTCGCCGTGGGCAACTCCGGGCACAAAGCCCTCCCATATACCGGAGCTGTCCCACCTGGCGGCCAGGGGGTGGGATCTCGGGTTCCAGCCGTTGAAGTCCCCGATAACGGATACACTCCTGGCATTGGGCGCCCACACCGCGAAGATGGTTCCCCGGACTCCTTCGGCTTCTATCACGTGAGACCCCAGTACGTCGTAGAGCTTCGTGTGGTTCCCCTCTCGGAAAAAATATATGTCCTTCTCCTTCATGAGTGTCACGCCGTGAATTACATGTCCCACCTCAGGTGCCATTACGATCACTCTCCTGCCGTTTATTCGCCCCGTAAAAATCTGATGGCGCCCATACAAACTCTATCACATAAAGCGGCATTATTGACGTAAAAGTGCCTATTCGCCGCTCCGAGCCGTGAGAACTATCGACAGCATCAAGAGAGCGCAGCCGGCCAGCTTCATCGGCGTCGGAACTTCTCCGAACATAAAGTACGCTATAACGGCGCTGCCCAGTGGTTCGCCGAGGAGCACCACAGAGACCGTTCCCGCGCTGAAATACCCGAGCGCCCAGTTGTAGCAGCTGTGCCCTATGACCTGGGCCATCAGCGCCATTCCCAGGAACGCTCCCCAGGTCCTTCCGCTGAAGCCCGAGAGTTTCAGCCCCATCGCCAGCGCCACGCACCACATCATGACCGCGGCAGAGCCGTAACATAACGCGACGTATGGCACGACACTCAGCTTCATCCTAAGCTCCCTGCCGCAGAGGATATAAACCGATGCAGCGACGGCCCCCGCCAGCGCCAGCGCGTCTCCTGTCAACGCGTCCCGGTCGAAGGAGACATCTCCATATCCCACGATGGAAGCGCCAATTACGCTCAGGACTATGCAGAGCGACATGGCCCGCGACGGGCGTCCTCTGCCGAGGAGCATGTTGATTAGAGCTACCCATATTGGGACTGTGCTGACCAGCATGACGCTCGACGCTACCGTCGTGTAGTCGAGGGATGTCATCCACAAGGCGAAGTGCAGCACCAAAAACGCGGCGGAGAGAAGCCCTATCCCTACATCCCTGCGGGAGAGTGTCCTGTACTCGCGCCAGTGAAAACAGACCGCGATCGGAACCAGTATCAAAGACGCCATTCCCAGCCTGTAGGCGCTCTTGACGATGGGGTGAGCGTCCGCCATTCGGACGAAGATAGCCCCAGTGGAGACTCCGAGCACTCCGACGAGGAGCACGAGGACCGGGGCCAATCGAGACGTCCTCAAATCTCACAGGGCCTCCTCAGCCCTTCTCTGCCATCTGACAATCCACCCTTGCCTCCTCGATCACCC
>JAITNX010000163.1 GCA_031290235.1 Synergistaceae bacterium
TTTTATTATCCGAGTAGATATGCTAAAACGAGAAAATGAACCCCGCGAGCGAATTTCTACTCGGATAACATCCTACCTCAAGAACGCGGGCAACACAATATTTTGAAAAATGAATTATGCAGAAAAACCGGAGTTCTCTTGAACTCCGTCTCTCTGACTGTGACGCCTGTCTCCATTCGAAGAGCGCTTGAGTATTGACATACATACGTGAAGGTATGTATAATTTTTTTGAATTTTACGTAGGGGAGGAGTGAAAATGGGGCGAAGAACCAAAGAAGAGGCCCTGGAGACAAAGGAAAGGCTTCTTGAGGCAGCTTTGGACGTCATGAGCGAAAAACCATTCTCAAGCGTCTCGATGAGGGAAATAGCGGAGAAGGTAGGGCTGTCTAAGGGCGCTACTTACTGGCATTTTAAGAATAAGAGCGATATTCTCGTGAACCTCATAGAGGCCATCTGCATTTTCACTGGGAACGAGTTTCTGGAGCACGCTCACCCAGGCGGAGATCTGTGCGACGTCCGCTCGTATTTCAGAAATAAGATGAAACGCGCAGCGCTGAGCGAACGGGTCAAAAAAATCAACAGACTTATGCAGCGCAGGGACGAATGGCCGGAGGACGTCCGGGGGAGGGCGGTCTCGATCGTAACGGAAAGGGCGACGGCCGAACGGGATTTGGTGGAGGAGCTTCTCCGCAGGTCGCAGGAGAGAGGCGATATCAGGAAGGATGTATCGGCCCGCGACCTGTCTTCTTTGATTACGGCCATTTTTCACGGGCTGTTTATATTTCAGATTCACGGGCTGTACGACCTCGATTTTTCGCGCTTCGCCGATTTTATATTCGACGCGTTTGAAAACGAGGTCAGAAACGTATACAAATACCCAATTGAGGAAAAGGAGTGCGTGGAAATATGACATCATCGCCATGGAGGCACATAATCAAGACGGGCGCGGCCGTTATAGTGATGGCGGTAGCGGCCCTGCTGCTGAATTCGTATCTGGGGGAAGAGCAACCTTCAAACCAAGCGATGTCCGCCGAACAGACAACGCCACAGGCGCCGCCGGCGCCGCCAGTTGTGGGGCACGTTGTTGAAAATGCCGACCTCTCAGTCGGGCGCGAGTACGTAGGAAAGGTCGAACCGATTCAGACGGTGTTCCTGAGGCCTCGGGCGTCCGGCCAGATAGAGACGGTTCACTTCAAGGACGGCTCCCTGGTCAAGGAAGGGGACCTGCTTTTCACGATCGACGATAAACAATATCAGGCGACGGTGTCGCTCCGCAGGGCCGACCTCTCCAAGGCCGAGGCAGGCCTGTCGCGCGCGTCGAAGTACAACGAGCGCCTGAAAGCCGCGGACACTCGCAGCGTCTCGGCGCTGGATCTCGACATTGCCGCGAACGATGTGGTGCAGGGCAAAGCTGTCATCGAGCAGGCGAGGGCCACACTCAAGCTGGCCCAACTCGACCTGGGATACACGAAGGTAACAGCGCCGATCTCTGGGCGGATAGGCCGCGCTGAGTTCACCAAAGGAAACTTCGTCTCACCGGCCGGAGGCCATCTCACCACAATAGTCCAGACCGACCCGATACGAGTTTCGTTCGCGGTCGCCGACAGGGATTACCTCGAACAGATAGAGGCGTTTCGTTCGTCCGGCAAAACGGTCTACGACGCGACTATCAGGCTTGCCAACGGGGATGAGTATCCTTTCAAGGGGGAGAGGGATTTCGAGGACAGCGCTATGGACGAGAAAACCGGAACTATAACGGTTCACCTCCGCTTCAAGAACGACGGAGGGACCCTGGTCCCCGGCGCCATGGTGCGGGTCGCCACAAAGCCGACCGCAATCCGCGTCTCTCCCGTAGTTCCACAGGAGGCGATCATGGCGGACGCGTCGAGCGATTACGTCTATGTGATAGACGAAAATAAAATCGCCCACAGGCGCGACGTTTCGCTTGGAGTGGAGATCGGGACGGCCCGCGAGGTGATATCCGGGCTTTCCGCCGGCGAACACGTGATACTGAGGGGGCTTCAGAACCTCCGTCCTGAGACGCCCGTGAGTCCGTCGTACCTCTCCACGCCCGCTTCAGGCAAGACGCCGGCTGATCTCGCCAGGGAATCCGGCTACGATCTGCCGTCCGTCGGCTCCTCTGGGGACGTGAGCGGCGACTCCGCCGAAAGGAAAAATTAAACTATGTTCTCGAAGTTCTTTATAAACAGGCCGAGGTTCGCGATGGTCATAGCCTGCGTTCTGATAATCGCGGGCGTGATATCGGGATTATCCCTGCCTGTAAAACAATATCCGGACGTCGCCCCTCCGACAGTGCAGATTTTCGCCACTTATCCTGGGGCTGATGCCGAGACTGTCGCCAACACTTTGGCGGCGCCCATGGAGGAGGCCCTAAACGGCGTCGACGACATGATATACATGAGTTCGACGTCGAGCAACTCGGGCAGCTATAACCTCACCATTACGTTCAGGACCGGAACAAACGCCGATATGGCCATGATAAACGTGCAGAACAGGGTGCAGCAGGTCACACCGCTCCTGCCGACCGAGGTCACTCAGAGGGGCATCAACGTCATCAAGAGTTTCTCGGACATGCTGGGTTTCATAGCTCTCACGTCGCCTAACGGAACGCGCGACTCGCTGTTTTTGCTCGACTACGCGTACAACAACGTCAGCAACTTCCTTAAAAGGGTGCCCGGGGTAGGCAACGTCCAGGTCTTCGGGGCCCGCTACAGCATCAGGATATGGCTCGATCCCGACAGACTGGCTTCCATGGGTCTCGGCGTTTCCGACGTCGCATCGGCCATTTCAAACCAGAACAGGCAGGCGTCGCTGGGTTCGATAGGCTCCGGCCTTGGCGACACCGCGTCCGAGAGTCCTATGGTCTATTCCCTCACCACAAAGGGCAGGATGACGAGCGTTCGCGACTTTGAGAATACCATCCTGCGCACGACAGATCAGGGAGGACTAGTTTTGCTCAGAGACGTCTCGCGCATAGAACTCGGGGCTGAGAGCTACTCGATGAGCGCCGAGCTCAACGGCAAGCCGAGCGCGGCGATGCTTCTGACTCAGGCGGCGGACGCGAACGCCCTCGAAGTTATGGAGGGGGTGCGGGTGGCGCTCGAGGAGCTGGCGCTCGCCCTCCCGACAGACACCGAGTTCGTCGTGGGTTACGATACGACCGAGGTCGTCAGGGAGACTATACAGGAGATTATTTCTACGCTCCTCCTGACATTCTTCCTCGTCGTTTTCGTCTGCTATCTCTTCCTGCAGGACTGGCGCGTCACGCTCGTGCCGGTTGCGGCCATACCGATATCGCTTGTGGCGACTTTTATCGGTCTCGCGGCGCTGGGTTTCAGCATCAACATTCTGACTCTGTTCGGGCTGGTCCTGGTCATAGGGACTGTCGTCGACGACGCGATAATAGTTGTCGAGCGCGTCCTCTTCGTCATGGACAGGGACAAATCTAGCGCTGTGGACGCCACTGTACAGGCTATGCGCGACGTCACCGGTCCTATGACCGCGACGACTCTGGTGTTTTTGGCCATATTCGTTCCAGTCGCGTTCATGGGCGGCATTACCGGCGAGATATATCGCCAGTTCGCTGTGACTATTTCGGTCTCGGTCGTATTCTCCCTGGTGATAGCCCTCACCTTGAGTCCGGCCATGTGCGCCCACATATTCGAAGGGGTCAAGCCTAAGACATGGGGGCCGCTCGCCTGGTTCAACAGGGCCGTGCAGTCCGCGACCAGGGGATACGTGGCAGGCGCCATGTGGATCGCGAGAAAAACCATCGTGACCATTCTGTTCTTCTGCATCGTAATGGGGGCATCCTACTGGAGGCTGCAGAAAACTCCCTCCGCCTTCATTCCCGAAGAGGACCAGGGCGCAATTCTCGCGATGCTTCAGCTTCCGGAGGGGGCCACACAGAGCCGGACGAAGGCCGTACTGGAACAATTCGTGCCGCAGGTCCGGGCCATACCTGGAGTGCAAAACGTGATGTCGGTCGTCGGCTTCAGCTTTATGGGCGACTCCGGCGAAAACGTCGGCATGGTCGTGGCGACGCTGGAAAACTGGCGGCTTCGCGAAACACCTGAGAAAAATCAGGCTGTTATAGCAAATAGGATTCGCGGGATAGCGGCCAGCATCCCCGAGGCGCGGATGAACATAGTCTCGCCGCCTGCCATTCCAGGGCTTGGCCTCTCCGGGGTGGAGGTTCGTCTCCAGTCGAGGATAGACAACGATCCTGTGAAACTGGCGTCCGTGCTGAACGAATTTGTATACAAGATCTTTCGCGCGCCGGAATTTCAGTACGGGTTCAGCACCTATACCGCCGACACCCCGCATCTTTTCGTGGACATAGACAGGGAAAAGGCGGAGATGATGGGGGTGCCGGTGTCCAGCGTTTTCACCACGCTCCAGGCATACTTTGGGACCGCCTATATCAACGACATCAACATAGGCTCTCAGGTGAACAAGGTGATGCTCCAGAGCGACTGGATGTACAGGGATAAGATCAGCAGCGTCGAGAACATAAACGTGAAGAGTCTGTCCGGGGCGAACGTCCCGATAAAGACAATCGCCTCTGTAAGGCAAATTCTCGCGCCGAGGTCAGTCGGCCGCTTCAACCTGTTCCCGGCGGCTCAAGTCACGATCGGGATGAATCCCGGTTACTCGACGGGGGAGGGAATGGCCGCGATAGAGCGAATGGGCGCCGAGCTTCCCCCCGGATACGCTATCGAGTGGTCAGGCAGCTCGTACCAGGAGCGTCAGGCGACAGGGCAGACCGCCCTGATAATCGCCATAGCCCTGGCGTTCGGCTATCTCTTTCTTGTGGCCCAGTACGAGAGCTGGACGGTTCCTATGGGCGTCATTCTCTCCCTCCCGGTCGCCCTTTTGGGCGCATTGATAGGGATAATGGTGATGAAGCTCTCTCTCAGCATCTACTCGCAGCTTGGAATCCTCCTGCTCGTGGGACTCGCCGCGAAAAACGCCATCCTGATAATAGAGTTCGCCCAGGAGCAGCATGAAGTCCACGGGAGATCCATCCTTGAAGCGGCGGCGGAGGCAGGCAAGGAACGATTCCGGTCGGTCATGATGACGGCTCTCACCTGCGTCATCGGAGTCTCGCCGATGCTTTTCGCGACAGGCGCCGGCGCTGGCAGCAGGCGGCACGTTGGAACGACGATGTTCTTCGGCATGAGTATGGCAACGGCATTGGGAATATTTCTCATTCCCGGCCTTTACGTCGTGCTTCAGACGAACAGGGAGAGGATAAAAGGATTCCTGGCCCGGCTCTTCTTAGGCAAGCCCAAAGCCGGGCAGACTGGAGAAGGGGATGCGTGACGCCGTGAGGGGAGCAGCGACAGTGATACGAGCGGGAAAAATAATTTCGGTGTTTGCCGCCGCGATCATGGCAGCGGTTATATGTGCCGCGCCTGTGGGACAGGCGTTCGCCGCCAAAGGGGTTGACGAGGCGCTGGCCGCGCTGGCCCGCGGCTATGAGAGCAGGCGGGTCTCTGCCGACGTTGGACAGCGGGCGTCTACAGTCGTCTCCTTCGACACGAGGATTGACGGGACATTGACGGACCTTGTCAGGAGGTATGGGAGCAAGAATATAGGGAATGTCATATCGGGCGTCCCGTCGCTCGACACGCTGGGCAGCTGGTGGAACGCGCTGGGGGACGAGACGCTGACTGAGCTGATATGGCAGGCCCTGCGTAACAACAGGGACCTTCAGGCCGCGACCGCGAGGGTCACGGAGGCCCGTGCCACCCTGGGCATAAGCAAGGCCGCGCGACTGCCGTGGCTCGACAACTCCGACAGCTGGACAAGGTCGGAGTCGTCGGAGAACTCGACGAACAAGGGGGCATCTGCCGAGATAACGAAGCTCAGCATAGACGCGTCATGGGAGATAGATATTTTTGGGGGGCGGCGCGAGAGCATAAATGCTGCGGCAGCGTCCCTGGAGTCCGAGCACGCGAGGCTGCATTCGGCGTGGGTGACACTGTCGTCGGAGGTGGCCTTGAACTATCTGTCGCTTCGCACCCTCCAGGAGAGGCTGGATATAGCGCACAGGAACCTGGCCCTGCAGGAAGAAACCCTTGGGATGATCAAATCCAGGTACGAGGCGGGCCTGAGCGATTCGCTGGCACTGAACCAGGCCTATTACACGACAAGCCAGACAAGGGCTGGAATCCCTCCGATTCTGGCCAGCATAGAATCGACCATGAACACGCTGGCCACCTTGACGGGGAGCGTGCCGGGCAGCCTTGAAGAGTCCCTTTCAAAGCGGGCGAGCCTGCCTACGCCGTCATCTGTGAACCTGGTCGGCATCCCAGCGGAGGCACTTCGTCAGAGGCCGGACATCAGGGCGGCGGAGCGGGCTCTGGCGGCTCAGGCCTCACGTAAGAAGTCGGCGGAGAAGGACCTGCTCCCAAAGTTCACGTTGATAGGCTCCATTGGGTTGGAGTCGTTGTCCACGGGAAACCTGTTCTCGGGCGGCAGCTTCGGCTTCTCCTTTGGCCCCAGAATTTCGCTGCCGATATTTCACGGCGAGGCGATAAGGCGGAACATCCAGGTGCAGGAGGCCAGGGAAGAGCAGCTTTTGGCGGCGTATGAGCAGGCTGTGCTGGGGGCGGTGGCCGAGGTGAGGAACGCCCTGGCAGCCAATGCGTTGGAGCTGGAGCGCAACAAATCGCTCAAGACCGGCATGGCGGCGGCGCAAAACGCGCTCGATGTCGCCAGGGACAAGTATAGCAGCGGACTCACCGATTTCAGCAACGTAATCGGCGCTCAGCAGGCGCTGCTTTCCCTGGAGGATCAGTATACGATAAGCAGGGGCCAGATGACGTCGAACATAGTCCGTGTCTTCAAGGCCCTTGGCGGCGGCTGGACGCCGCTCACGGAGGAGCTGACTCATAAGCGATAAACCGGTCTTTCTTTAGAATGACATGAGGCTGGCGGGGCCTTCATCGGGGCCCCGCCAGCTTTGCGTTTCTCATTTGTTCATAATAATGTCACGCGCTCTGCGCCGGGTCAGTCTCCTCGTGAGACGCGATATCGGCGATCCGCTTAGGGAGGTATTGTCTCAGTTTAGCCAGGACGTCTTCGAAGTCCAAGGGTTTGCCGACGTGGTCGTTCATGCCGGAATCGAGGCATTTTTCGACGTCCTCCCGGAATACGTTCGCCGTCATGGCGATTATCGGTACGTCCTTCGCGTATGGCACGTCCAGCGCCCTTATGCGGCGTGTCGCCTCCAAGCCGTCCATCTCGGGCATCTGCACGTCCATAAATATCATGTCGTATTCCTCGGGCGACGAGCTGAACAGCCTCACGGCCTCCGCCCCGTTCTCAGCGCAGTCGATCGCCAGTTTCGTCGGCTCCAGGAGGGACATCACAATCTCCCTGTTTACCTCCACGTCCTCGGCAAGCAGCATACGGTATCCCTCGAAGCAATCCGTCTCGGCCTGCTCTGTATCGCCCGCCGCCATCAGCTCGTCGGCGCCGATGCACTCGTTGATGCAGTCCGCTACTGTGGAAATAAACAGCGGCTTTGGCAGAAATTTATCGACTCCGGCGGTGCGCGCCTCATCCTCTATCGAGCTCCACTCGGTCGCGGAGATCATTATTACGACGGAGTCGCCGGCGCCGCTCTCCTTTATGTGCCGCGACAGATCTATGCCGTTCATGCCAGGCATCTTCCAGTCGACGAAATACATGTCGTAGCGGCCGTTTTTTTGGATCATGTCGCAGGCGTCCGCCCCGCTGGATGCAACGTCGCATGTTATTCCGAGTCTGGAGGTTATCTCGCTGAAATATTCCCTTATCTCCGGCGCGTCGTCCACTGCCATTACCCGCATGTTGCTCCAGTTGACGCCCTCGGCCAGCATCCTACGCCCAGCGCCGTGTATGTGCTCCGCCCTCATGGTGAAGACGAAGGTAGAGCCGCGCCCCAGTTCGGATTCTATCCAAATCCTGCCGTCCATCATCTCGACTATGCGCTTCGATATGGCAAGCCCCAGCCCAGTGCCGCCGAACTTGCGCGACGTGCTCCTGTCGGCCTGCTCGAATGAGGAAAATAAGCGCGACTGCTGCTCCTCGCTTATCCCTATGCCAGAGTCCGTCACGGCTATTTTGATCGTGCAGATGTCTTTATCCTCTTTCTCGAGGCTCGCTTCAAGGTGTATAGTGCCGCCCTCCGGCGTGAACTTCACCGCGTTGGAGAGGAGGTTCGTTATTACCTGCGCCAGCCTCTGGTCGTCTCCGTTCAGAGTGTGCGGCACGTTCTTGTCGATGTGGACCGTGAAGTTCAGGCCCTTCTCGTCCATGCGGAAGTTGATGACGTTGACGACTTTCTGGAGCATCTTCTCGAAGTTGTAATTGGCGTATGAGAGTTCGAATTTGTTCGCCTCGATCTTAGACATGTCGAGTATGTCGTTGATGACGCCAAGGAGGTGAGTGGAGGCGTCGTTTATCTTCCCCAGGCAGTAGTCCTTTCTGTCGATGTCGCCCGAGGATTTCGCTATTGCGGTCATGCCTATTATCGCGTTCATAGGGGTACGCATCTCGTGGCTCATGTTGGCCAGGAAATCGCTCTTAGCCTGGCTGGCGCTTTTGGCCTGGTCGAGGGCATCGGCCCGCTCTTTTTCTATTCTCAGCTTCTCAGTGTCATCGAGGCCGATCACGCCAATGCCGCTCCCCGTAATCGAGAACATTGACGTCCTCATCATGCGGGTCTCGCCCGCGCTGTCCCTCATCGGCAGTATGAGTTCCTGTCGGCCGGTCTCCTTCACCAGAGGCAGATATTTTGAGTGAACTGCGGAGGCGGCGCCGTCGTTGAAAAAAATCTCAAATCCGTCCTCCATGACGTCGTCGAGCGAGCGTCCGAATATCGAGCAGGCCGCCTTGTTGACGTACTCGATCGAGCCGTTGTCGTTGAGATAGCAGATGAACTGCGGAGAGTTTTCTACTATAGACGACATGCGGACGAGTTTGCGCTCGGTTATATCTCGCGCGACGGCGCCAGCTATGACGCTGCTTATCATGCTGACTAAAGTCGCGTCGCTCTCGCTCCAGATCCTGGTCCTGAAGCACTCCTCTATGCTGAGGACCGCCCAGTATTTGCCGTTTATGTAGATGGGCGCCCAGATGAGCGATTTGACCCCCACCGTCTCCATGGCGTTAAACTTTGCGTCGATGCTTATGTCGTTGCAGTATATTGTCGGAACCCTCACGCCGACGGGCTCCGTCATTGGAAAGCTGTTCATTATCAGGTCGCAAAGCCCTGTTGTGTCGGGCGCCGTGCAGATCTCGTCCGCACCGCACCAGAGATAAGCGACATGGCTTATGCCCGAGGCGGGGTCGAAGGTCGATATCAACATCCTGGTCACGCCCAGAAACTCTCCCACAATCTTGAGCGCGTTGCCAATGAGAGCCGACATGCTATCTGCCGATATAAAGCTCTGCGACAGCGCGGACATTATCTCCTGCTGTTCAAGCCGCTTTCTCAGAGTACCGTCATCGGCAGGGCCTTCCCTGCCGCCGTCGAAGCATTGACGCCGCATCGCCTTACGCCTCCTTCCGCGGCAAACATAACATCTGCCGGCACTTGTTATGACAAGTCCATTAACCAAGTAATTGTATTCCACATTACAAATACATTCAATACCATAATTTGCTCAACCCTCTATAATTTTCAGAAACTGGGTGGCAATTGGCCGCTCGGCGGATGCTATAATAATATTAATGGATGATTTTTTATAATTGCATGGGCTGGGCTTAATTGTCCGAGAGAGTACGGAAATTTTTGTCAAAATAACAAACTCTTGTGGTACAATTGACCGGTTAGACGCGTATAATAGGTAATCCGAAAGGGGTGTAGCATTTGAAGTCTGAGATCCTCTCTCAGGAGCGAAATGTGGTCGTGGTGAAGGCGGACTTTGAAGCTGACGAGGTTGACAAAGAAGTAGGCAAAACCGTTCGCGAAATGTCGAAGAAAGCCAGGATAAAGGGTTTCAGGCCGGGGCACATTCCTAGAAAGACGCTCGAGCTTTACTTTGGTCGTGATGGAATCTACAAGGAGACGCTCGAGCGCATGATTCAGGAGGCAATGGAGACCATAATAACAGACTGCGACCTCGATATAGTAGCCAAGCCCAATGGCAAATTCGTCGATCTCAAAGAGGGCAAGCCGCTGGACATGGAGTTTACGTTCGAGGTGAGGCCGGAGGTGACTCTGCCGGATATTCCTTCTTTGACGGCCGAAAAAATAGCTTACAAGGTCGAAGATTCCAAGGTGGAGGACGCGCTGGGGCAGATACTGGACTCATTGGCCAGGCTGGAGCCGATTGATGAGGACAGGCCCGCTACGCTCGAGGATATAGTCGAAACCGAGTACAAGTCATACACCCTCGGCCCGGATGGGAAACCAAAGGAGATGGATAGAGACCGGAAGAGCACCCTCACCCTGGCCACTCTGAGGCGCGACATCGCGGAGCACATAGTCGGGCATGCCATGGCCGAGCGCTTCTCATTCGATGTACGGCTGGAGGACGATTATCCCGACGCCCGTATGGCTGGAAAGACCGTTAGATATGAGATGGAAATTTTACAGCTCATGAAGAGGGTCGTCCCAGAGGCGACCGATGCGAATATCGACGAACTGTCGAAGGGCAAATATTCGACTGTGGAGGAGATGAAGTCAGATCTGCGCAGACAGCTGGAGGAAGACGCGGCCGAGCGCAGCGCCGGAAGCCTCCGCGAGTCGTCTGTAAAGCTGGTCTCCGAGGCGTCCGAGGTCGATATCCCTGACAGCATGATAAATCGCCAGTACGCGGCGATGAGGAGCGACCAGGACGGCGCCATTCGCAGGGACCTGGGGCTGACGCTTGAGAGCTATCTGCAGAACAATAACCTGAGCGTTGACGAGTACGAGGAGAACCTCAGGAAAAGGGCGAGGGAGATAGTCCGCAATACCCTTGTGCTGGACGCGATAGCGGAGCGGGACGAGATAACGTTTACCAACGAGGACTTGAACGAGGAGATCATCAGGACGGCGACCGGGATGAATATAAATCCCCAGGAGCTTGCGGATTCCCTCAGCAAAAACAGCGACGAATTTTCAAACCTCGCAATGAGGGTGCGGACCCGTAACACAATGAATCACATCGCGTCTTTAGTCCAGGTCACGGAAGTTGAACCTCCGGCGGCAGGGGCGGCTGAGCCGCGGGCGGACGGTTCGGATGAAAACGAGGGTCATGACGCGCACGAGCATGAAGAAGAAGCGCCTGAAAGCGGCGAGGGAGAGTCCGGCTCTCGCTGAACGGTGGGCCAAATAAAATCGAATGGGAGCAAAAAGGAGCGAAATGAGCGAGCAAATGGAGCGGCAAAGATCGTATCTGGTGCCAATAGTGGTGGAGCAGACGGGGCGTGGGGAACGTTCATACGACATCTACAGCCGGCTGCTGAAGGATCGTATCATATTCATTGGCCAGGAAGTCGAGGATGGCATGGCGAACCTGGTTATAGCGCAGCTCCTCTTTCTGGAGAGCGAGGATCCTGACAAGGACGTTTTTCTATACATAAACAGCCCCGGGGGAGTCGTATCCTCGGGGCTCGCTATATACGACACCATGCAGTACATTAAGTGCCCGGTCTCCACGATATGCACCGGAATGGCGGCCAGCATGTCCGCCGTGCTGCTCTCAGCCGGGGACAAGGGCAAGCGCATAGTCCTGCCGAACGCCCGCATAATGATTCACCAGCCGTCGGGCGGCGCGCGAGGCCAGGCGACCGACATAAAGATACAGGCTGAGGAGATGCTGAATACAAGGAAGATTTTGAACGACATCCTGGTGCGCCACACGGGGCAGCCTATCGATAAGATCGAGCTCGACACGGAGAGGGATTTTTTCATGTCGGGGGCCGAGGCTGTGGCATACGGGCTGGTCGACAAGGTCATAGAAAAGCGTTAGAGAGCTATTGCAATGGGAGGTGACTGCTGTGTTTCCATACGAAAATAACGGCGACGGGCGAAAGAGAAAGGTTCGGTGCTCATTCTGCGGAAAGAACCAGGATGAGGTGCCAAAGCTGATCGCTGGTTCGAGCGCATACATCTGCACAGACTGCGTGCAGCTTTGCAACATGATAATCAGAGATGAGGCCGAGCCTCAGAGCCACGCTAGCGGATCGCTCCCCTCCACTCAGGAGAAGCTGCCAAAACCAGGGGAGATAAAGGATTATCTGGACAAGTACGTCATTGGACAGGAGAGGGCGAAGAAGGTACTCTCTGTGGCGGTGTACAATCATTATCAGCGGATAAGGTCCATAGCGTCAGGCACCAAGGACGACGTCGAGCTGCCCAAAAGCAACGTACTCCTGCTGGGACCAACCGGTTGCGGCAAGACGCTGCTGGCCCAGAGCCTCGCGAAATTTCTCAAAGTCCCGTTCGCGATGGCCGACGCCACGACACTGACAGAGGCGGGTTATGTCGGGGAGGACGTGGAGAACATACTCGTCCGCCTGCTTCAGGCGGCCGAGTATGACCCGAAGGCGGCGGAACATGGGATCGTTTACGTGGACGAGATAGACAAGATATCGAGAAAGTCGGAGTCGCAGTCCATAACGAGGGACGTCTCAGGCGAGGGAGTCCAGCAGGCGATGCTCCGCATGCTGGAGGGGACGGTGTCGAACGTGCCGCCAAAGGGTGGGCGCAAGCACCCAAATCAGGACTTCGTTCAGATCGACACGAAAAACATACTCTTTATCTGCGGCGGGGCCTTCGATGGCCTCGAACAGATAATAGCCCGCCGCGTAAACAAAAAAACGATCGGGTTCGGAGGGGAGATAGTGAGCAACCGATCCGACGAGGGGCACGCAATCCTCAAGGAGATTCAACCCTCCGACCTCACCGCATACGGTTTCATTCCGGAGTTCGTCGGCCGGCTGCCGGTCAGCGTCCCTCTGGACGGCCTGGATCACGACACGCTCGTCCGCATACTTCAGGAACCCAAGAACGCCCTGATAAAGCAGTATCAGAGGATATTCTCGCTTGAGGACGTGGAGCTCACGTTCACGGAAGGGGCAATAGACGTGATCGCGACTAAAACGCTGTCGCAGGAAACAGGGGCCAGGGGGCTGAGAAGCATACTCGAGACGTCCATGATGGACCTGATGTTTGAACTGCCGACGCGCTCTGCCAAGATCGCGCGCATAACCATAACAGAGGACTTCATCAACGGCGAGGGAGAGGCGGAGCTTGTGGAAAGGCATTCGCGGGAGGTCGCCTGATGCCTGTTGTACCAGTGCTGCCCGTCCGGGATGTGGTCATATTTCCCGGCGTGATAGCCCCGCTTTTCGTAGGCCGCCCAAGGTCGCTGCGAGGCATAGAGGAAGCGTCGTTGAACGACAGGGACCTTCTGATAGTGGCTCAGCGCGACAACGCGTCCGAGGATCCAAAGCCGGAGGAACTGTATGGTTTTGGCACGCTCTGCCGGGTGATACAGATGGTTCGCATCCCGGACGGATCGACAAAGGCGCTCATCGAGGGCAACTCGCGGGCGAGGGTGCGGGAATATATGCCTGTTGGGGACTACCTGGCGGCCGACATAGATCCGATCATCTACGGCGGGGATATTTCAAGCCGCGCCGAGCCGTTGCGCCGCGCCGTACTCGAGCAGTTCGAGAGGTACGTCAACCTCCACCCCAAGCTGCCGATAGAGATCGCCTTCTCGCTCGGCAATGTAGAGGACCCGGTTCTCTTCGCGGACATCATCTCGTCCCACATTCAGGTCAAGATAAGCGAAAAGCAGGAGCTGCTGGAGATCATCGACCCCGAGGAGAGGATGGACAGATTGCTCCGCATGCTCATTCGGGAGACTGAACTGCTGGAGATGGAGCACTCCATACACGACAAGGTGCGCCGGGAGATCGAGCGCAACAACAAGGAATACTATCTGAAGGAACAGCTGAAGGCCATACAGGCCGAACTGGGCCAGCCGGATCCGTCGAACGAGTACGAGGAACTGATGATCCGCATAAAGAAGTCGAAGATGCCCAAGGACGTCGAGAAGAAGGCTATGATCGAGCTGGAAAGGCTTGCCAAAATGCCTCAGATGTCGGCGGAGGCCACGGTGTCCCGCACGTACATCGAGTGGCTCTCCGATCTGCCGTGGCGAAAGAGGTCGGCCGACCGCCTGGATATCAGTATAGCGCGCCGCGTCCTGGACGAGGATCACTACGGTCTTGACGAGGTAAAGGAGCGAATACTGGAATTTCTGGCCGTCCAGAGGCTGAGCGGCCAGAAGGCCCGCAGGGGGCAGGTGCTGTGCTTCGTTGGTCCTCCGGGAGTGGGCAAGACGTCGCTCGGCAAGTCTATAGCGAGGGCGCTCAACCGAAAGTTCGTCAATTTCTCGCTTGGCGGCATGAGGGATGAGGCGGAAATCAGGGGACACAGAAGGACCTACATCGGCTCGATGCCGGGGAGGATAATCCAGAAGCTCAAGCAGGCCGGCGCGAAGAATCCCGTAATGCTGATGGATGAGATAGACAAGGTTGGGACCGACTTCCGGGGGGATCCATCGTCAGCCCTGCTGGAGGTGCTGGATCCGGAGCAGAACAACATCTTCACGGATCATTTCCTCGAGGTCTCCTTCGACCTGAGCCAGGTAATGTTCATCACGACGGCCAACGTGACTCACACGATCCCAAGGCCGCTCCTGGACAGGATGGAGATAATATCGATACCTGGCTACGTCGCGGAGGAGAAGCTTCACATCGCTGAACAGCATCTCTGGCCTAAGGTGTTGGAGGACAATGGTCTCGGGAAGATAAACGTAAAGATCTCGGACAAGATAATAAATAAGATAATAACCGAGTATACCAGAGAGGCCGGGGTGCGAAACCTCGACAGACAGCTCTCCAGGGTGGCCAGGAAGCTGGCGGCCAAGATAGTCGGAGAGACGGAGGTGGGCAGCAAATTGCCTAAGTCCGTCTCCATATCCCTTGCCTCCGTCAAGAAATACCTGGGAGCGCCTAAGCTGCATGAGGCGCGAATCCCGCGCAAGGACTCGGTTGGCGCGGCTCTTGGCTTGGCTTGGACGGAGTCCGGCGGAGATGTCCTGGTGATCGAGACTGTCGCGATGAAGGGTTCGGGCAAGGTCCTCTTCACGGGAAACCTTGGCGATATAATGCAAGAGTCGGCTCAGACAGCGCTCGGCTATTTGCGTTCCTGCGCTTCGAGGTACAACCTTGGCGACATCGATTGGGAAAAGATGGACATTCACGTCCATGTGCCAGAGGGCGCGATCCCCAAGGATGGCCCATCCGCCGGCGTCACGCTGGCACTTTCGATGCTGTCGGCGCTTGGCGACCGCCACATAAGGTCTGACATAGCCATGACTGGCGAGGTTACACTGCGGGGCACTGTTCTTCCAATAGGTGGCGTGAGGGAGAAAATTCTGGCCGCCAAGCGCAACGGGATCAACTCCGTGATCCTGCCAAAGGAGAACAACGTTGACGTGGACGAACTTGCCGAATGGGCGAGAGATGGGATGACGTTCCACTACGTCTCTGGCGTTTCAGAGGTATTCAGCCTGGCGCTGACGAAGAACGAGGCCGGGAGGAAAACTTGACGAACTGGAGAGCCGAAATTGTCTGTACGGCTTACAACAATGGACAGCTTCCGGCGCCCCAGGTGCCGGAAATCGCCATAGCCGGCAGGTCGAACGTCGGCAAATCGACACTTATAAATGCCCTCCTGAACAGGACGAGCAGCCATATAGCCAAGGTGAGTTCGAAACCTGGCAAGACCAGAAGCCTGAATTTTTATAAAATAGATCCCGGCGAAGGGCGCCCCCCATTTTGCCTGGTCGATCTTCCAGGATATGGATATGCCGCGCGCAGCCCCGATGAACGCGCCGGCTGGCTCAGGCTGGTGAACGGCTATTTTGCCGGCAATGGCCGCGATATATCCTTCGTCATTCACCTGATCGACTTCAGACATGGTCCCCTAGCCGGCGACATCGAGCTGACTGAATGGCTCGACTCCCTCGACATGCCCCGGCTGGTGGTCTTCACGAAAGGGGACAAGGTTCCGAGGGGCAGGGCGCGGCCCATGTATCAGAAGTACGTGAGCGCCGGACTGATCTCGATCATGCCGCCGCTTGTGACGACTGGCAAAAACGACGCTGAGACCGAGAGGCTGAGGGAGATCATGCCTGCTATAATCGCCGAGGTCGGGCGGCTGGGCTGACGGATCCCGCTGTTCAGCCAGTAATGCCGCAACAGCATAGATGGGGGTATATTGATTGAGAGACATGAGCGTCAAGAAAAAACTTCTGCTGAGTTTCCTGGTTATCATCATTGTGACTATTGTTTTTGGGTCATACGCCGTCCACTCCCTCTCGGTCATGGACTGGAGAGTTGTAGACGCCAATGACTGGGCGTACGGGCTTTCTCAGATAGGGGACCTTCAAAAGAACGCGTTCGCGGTGCGCAGAGCCGATCTCGACCGCATCATAGAGAAAGATGCCGTGGTCCAGGCGTTCACCAAAGAAAGGGGGGCCGCAGCGGAGGCAGCGGAGGCTCTTATGTTGGATTACAAACAGGGCGTCGAAACTCTCGAATATGACTCCGAGGACGAGCGCGAGAAGGATATGGCTATGATCGAGGCCATCATCGGCTCGTGGCGGGACTACATCGTTCAGTCGGAGCGCTTGCTTGCACTCTGCGACGAGGGCCGGTGGGAAGAGAGTACGGCATTGGCGAAAGGGGATGCGCGTCACGCTTTTGAGTCCTTTGAATCCGCGCTCGATGTGTTGAGTAGTTACAACAAGGAGCAGAGCGAGGAGTCGGCCCAGCTGAGCGGCGTCGTATACGGCGCGGCCAGAAGGACGACCATGATAACGCTTGTCCTTGTGACGCTGTTTTCGGCGTTCATTTTCATTATTATGACCAGAGGTATGAGCAGATCGATCAATGAACTCATATACGTCTCACGTGCGATTGGCGAAGGCGATTTGCGAATAGTCTCGCGCATAGGTTCTAAGGATGAGTTCGGGGCACTTTCCAGCCATTATAACTCCGCGATATCGAACATCAAGTCGTTGATCTCTGGGATGCAGTCTTCATCCGAACGATTGGAGCGGGCAACCGAGGAGCTCGACGAGAGCGTGGCCAGGTCCGCCGCGGACACGGATACCATAACAGCCAACATAGAGAAAATGTCGCTCCAATCTCACAACCAGCATCATGAAATCGGCCTTATGATAGAGTCGTTGCGGGATATGTCGGAGGGAGTCGGGTCCGCCAGCCGCAACGTCGAAGAAATGGCTCGCGCCGCCAGGAAATCCGTCGAAAAGTCCCGGGAAGGGCGCATCTCGATGGAGCGCGCGGTACAGCAAATGGACAAAATAGAGGCTGCGGTCGGGACGTCCGGACAGGTGGTTGGGTTCTTGGGCGAGAAGTCCCTTGAGATAGGCCAGATAGTGGAGACGATATCAGGCATAGCCGGACAGACGAACCTGCTGGCTTTGAACGCGGCAATAGAGGCCTCGCGCGCGGGAGAACAGGGGCTGGGATTTGCCGTTGTGGCGAACGAGGTGAAGAAACTCGCCGGCGAATCTCAGTCCGCCTCCGAACGAATAGCAGAGCTGATCACTTCCATTCAGGAGGAAACCGCCAAGGCTGTCGGCGCCATGAGCGAAGGCAAGGAAGAGGCCCGGCTTGGCGCTATAGCAGTGAGAGAAGGCGGCATGGTCTTTGGGGAAATAATGGACATGTCGGTTGAGAGTTCCGAACGGCTCCAGGGGTCGGCCGAAGCAATGCGGGATGTGTCGAAAAAAACTGACAGCATTGTATCGGTCGTTCGTACCATCGAGGACGAGGGACGTAGGATGGCCGACAATTCCCAGTCTGTCCTGGCGGCGACTCAAGAACAGTCGGCAAATATGCCGCAGCTGACAGGCGCCACGCGGGAGGTTGCGTTTATAGCGAAGGAAATGAAGGAGTCCGCGCAGAAGTTTCTTATGTGATTTTACGCGGCGGGGCGCGTAGTATCGAATCAATCCGCGTTTATGATTTGTCCTGCGCATTATCGCGGGTTTTTTTTCAGGAAAAATACTAAAATCGTATTTTCGGATCTATCAATATTTATCCAAATCAAGTATCATGGCATTCAAGAAGTAAATAGTGCTTAATTTCAACTTGCTTGAACGGCGGGACGAACTAGGATAACGAGGAGGGCACAGTTACGATGGGCGATATTTTATCGAATCTGGAACTAGTTTTACTTTCACGGCGGCATTATCTCAGGTGGCCGCCGGAGACCTATTGATATGAGTACTCTCAGCAAAATAGCGGTAGCCGGGACCCGCGAGCAAACCAAACAGGGCGACGGCTCGCCAATTGTTATAGATGGAGTGGACGTGGCGAAAGGGATACTCCTGACCGGCGGGACTGAAGAGCAGTATCGGAGCGTGCTTGAATTGTATTGCCGCGACGTGGATTTGAAGATGATATCCCTCAATGCTTTGTGGGCTAAGACTAACGCGCGAAATTTTTCGATACAGATGAACTCGCTCAAAACAGCATCCGCCACCATCGGGGCGACAGAGATGTCCAGAGAGGCTGAATTGATGGAGAATGCCGCGTCTGGCGGCGACATGAAGTATATTTGCGGTCATATCCGCAGATTCAGCGAGGACTTAGCCTGCCTGGCCTGGCACATCAGAGCCTTGCTCTACGCTCACAATAAACCGGAAGAAAATATTCGGCCGATAGACCAAACAACAGTCTTGCGGCTTAAAGGGGCGCTTATCACGGAAGACGTGATGACCGCCGACAGTATCCTTTTTAGCTTGGGCAAGTTAGCATTTGACGAGCGGACGGCTGAGATCCTGTCCACAATTTCGTATTTGGTCCTGATCGCTGAGTTCAAAGAGGCGGCAGAAAAATTAGACGATCTGATTTCTTAATGAGACCACGCATTTTTTAGCTGTACGAATCTTGCTCAGACAAGTTTGCCAAGTGGAATAACCTCGATTGGAACCAGTGCGTTTTTGTTTTTAATTTGCCTGAACAATGGTAGAGCCTGGTTTTTACGCTTTACCCTTCAGGCCTTTGATTTCAATTTGGTATGAGGGGGAATTTATATGAATTTCAATGAAGTTCGGCCGCCTGCGGTCGGTTTAATTTCAACGCTTGCCTTGGTCTGCCTTATGGCTTTCGCTGGCGCGGCCTTCGCTGCAGATTCAAAAGGGACTGTCGAGGCTGCCGCCGGGGACTTCTGGGCCGTTAGGGATGGAAACAGGGCGGAACTCGGCGTGGGGGCGAACGTATTTGAGTTCGACATACTGGAGACTGGTTCGTCCGGTTCCGCGACCGTCCGCTTCATAGACGACTCCGTGATCGAGCTGAGGGCCGGAACGAGCGTCAGCGTAAAGGATGTCGTGTTCTCCGAGGACAGGAACCGTTTCAACGTAGGTATAACAGGCGGGGTTGCGAGGGTCATAACAGGGGCGATTGTGCGCCGGAACCCGAGAGGGTTCAAGATGACGACTCCTAAGAGCACGATAGGGATCAGGGGCACAATCATGTTGATCAGCGTAAACAGAGCGACCGGGGCCGAATCCTACGCGGTCGAGTCCATGGACCCAGGGCATTCGGTCTCCGTGACGAACTCTGCCACAAAAGAAGAGGTTACGATCACAGGCCAGGGGACCGTGAACGTTGACTGGAACGATAGAATTTTCCTGGACGGAAGCGCTAACAGGGGAGGTCCTGCCGGCGGGATGAGCGGGGCCGCTGCAATAGAATCCCAGAGACTCCGGGAGGCGTACAATAGCGGCGGAAACGAATCTAACGGCGACTCCGGCCAGCAAAACAGCGACGACTCCGAAAACTCGGCAAACGAAGACTGCTGCAACGATAACAGCGCGCCCGGGAAATAGCTGTGGCGATTCAAAACAAGCGGATTTTTTGATTGCTGTCAATAGATTGGAGCTGTTTATTTGCGGTATTTCACCAGCGACCAGCATTTTTTCGACCCGGACATATTGACTTACTGTGACAGGCCATACAGCGGCGTGGAGGATATGAACGAGGACATGGTCCGGCGCTTTGTGGCAAGGGTCTCGGACGCGAGCGAGGTCTATGTGCTTGGAGATATATTCGGGAGCCGCCAGCCAGCCTCGCCGCTCGACTCCTGCAAGGAGATAATGGAGCGGCTCGGCATAATGGAGCGCCCGTTTCATCTTGTGCTTGGCAATCACGATCTCATGACCGAGGACGAGTACCTGGAGGTTGGGTTTGCATCAGTGAAGAGGCTGGACTTCATCACCATCGGGGGGAAACGCGTGATGCTGACCCACGATCCCTGCATGGTGCAGCCGGCTGGGACACTGGCGATATGCGGCCATATTCATACGCTCTTCTCTGAAAACTGGCAGCCTGCCCGCGAGACATTTACGATAAACGTCGGCGTCGAGATGCGGAACTACGCGCCGGTCTCCGAGGCTGAGATCCTGGAGCTGATGGAGCGCTCGGAGTATGGAGAGAACAGGTGAGCGCACCGTCAGAAAAACTTGGAAGCGCCGCTAAATCGTTGTTTACAAGGAAGTTCGGCTTTACCCTCGCGTCAGGCGCCGCCTGTCTCGTGATCGTCTGCGTCATGATGATAGCGCAGCCGCCAGTAATCAGGCGCGTGGACAAGATTATTTACGACTCTTTTTTGAAAGGGTTCCTGGGTGGAACGCCGTCGGAAATCCCTATACTCATCGACATCGACGAAAAAAGCATCGCCGAGCTTGGGCAGTGGCCCTGGCCGCGCTACCGGCTGGCCGAGCTTTTGATATCGCTGTATGAAAATGGCATCGCAGCCATAGGGGTCGATATATTGATGCCCGAGCCGGATAGGACATCGCCGGAACTCTGGGTGAAACAGATCTCCGACGACTTCGGCATCAGGCCCGACATCTCCGGAATACCCGATGAGCTCATGAATAACGACGAGTACCTCGCCTCGATAATGAGTCAAATACCTGTGGTTCTGTCGGCTTTCGGCGTAGGAGAGCAGGTCGTGGGCCGTGAGGGCGGATACAGGCCCTT
Organism: Synergistaceae bacterium; assembly: GCA_031290235.1. Classification (GTDB taxonomy): domain Bacteria; phylum Synergistota; class Synergistia; order Synergistales; family Synergistaceae; genus JAIRWR01. The sequence goes on from JAITNX010000163.1 coordinate 21,106, forward strand.
GAATGTCACGCCGTACATTGCGCCAAATGCGGGCCTGCAATTCTCCGCAATATCGGGTTTTTTGCCCAAATTTGGAGGAATCCAACTGCCGGTGCCGGAGCTGGCAGGCGCCGCGACGTACGTTGGGCTTATGAACGCCGAGGGAGACGAGGACAGCATCTTCAGGAGGGTGCAGCTCTTCAGCGTCTGCGGCGAAGATCTGGTGTCGGGACTCGCGCTCGCGACGCTGGCCCTTGGTATGGGGGACAGCAGCGTCGTGGTCAGGATGGGTCCAGACGGCCCCTACTCGGTGCGGGTGGCCGGCATAGAGACGCCGGTGTCGAGCGGCGGGACCATGCCGGTGGCCTTTAGGGGCGGCAGGGGGAGTTACCACATTTACAGCGCGGTGGACGTGCTGAATGGGGATGTGCCGCCGGAGAGTTTTGCCGGCCGTATAGCCTTTATCGGCTCGACGAGCGTCGGTTTGCTAGATTTGAGGTCCACCCCTTTCGATGCCACGTTCCCGGGACTTGAGCTTCATGCCGCGGCAGTGGACACAATCCTGTCGCAGCGATTCATAATCGAACCGCAGATGCGGATTGGGTTTGAGGTAATCGTTACGTTCATTACGGGCCTGGTTGCGGCCGTGCTTTTCAGCACGGTGCGCCCGCATATTGCGCTTCCGATAGGCATAGCGCTGGCAGCCGCCGTCTGGTTCGCCTTCCGATATGAGATGGTGGCAGGCGGGGTTTATATAACGCCGCTTTATTCTTTAGTCAACATGGCGATGCAGGCATTCTCCGCCTTCGCCCTCCGTTTCTGGCTGGAGGAGAGGGAGAAGAGGGTTCTGAGGCGAGCTTTTTCAAACTACGTCTCGCCGGAGATAGTGGGGAAGATAGTGGAGAGCGGGAGCGTCAACAGCTTGCAGGGCGAGCAGAGGAACATCTCCGTCCTATTCACCGACCTCAGGGGGTTCACCTCCATGACGGAGAAGATGGCGCCGACTCAGGTTGTCGCTATGCTTGGAAGCTACTTCACCCCTATGACCTCCATAGTCCGCAACTCTATGGGTACGCTGGACAAATTTGTAGGGGACGCCCTCATGGCGTTCTGGAACGCTCCGCTCAATGTGCCGGACCACCCGGTCAAGGCGGTGCTTTCACTCATGGAGATGCACAGAGCGCTGGCGAAATTGAACCTGGATCTCGAGTCCGAGTTCGGGTTTACCCTGAGGATGGGCGGCGGGATTCACACGGGGCCGGCTCACGTCGGCAATATGGGCACGTCCGAACTTATGGACTACACCGCCATAGGGGACACTGTCAACACCGCCTCCCGGCTGGAGGGCATGTGTCCGAAATACGGCGTCGGCTCGGTGATAAGCGGGGATACCGCCGAGCGGTGCGCGGGATTGGGAGACGGTTTCGTCATAAAACCCCTCGATCTGGTCAGGGTGAAGGGCCGCACGTCGGGCATACCGATATTCACGGTCCTGACTCCCGAGGAAGCGGGGGAGAGGAAGGACGAATTGAGCCTGTGGGGCGAGGCATTCGATCTGTACAAAAGCGGAGATTTTTTAGGGGCGTGGAAAATTTGCGGGTCGCTGATCCGAACGAACCCGGACGAGAAACTGTACCGGATATTCGCCGAGAGAACGGAGTCCATGAAAACGACGCCGGAGAACTGGGACGGGGTGTTCATCTATGACAGTAAGTAATGTGAGCGACGAGATATACATAAGACAGTTCATGGCCGGGTATGGACACCTGTTGTTCGAGCCGGAACTGAAAGGCAAGATAGAGTCGTTCCTGCGGTCATTTTCGCAGGGTCTCGACGCGCTGATATCCGGCCTTCTCACTGAATTGAGGACCGTGACGGAGTCGGACGCCGCCACGATTTATGTCGTGGACAAGAACATGCTTCGTTTCGCGTATGTTCAGAATGAAACAATCGCGAACAAGAGCGGGCAAGGGGACAAAAAAGGTCTCGACGGCTACGTCGGCAGGACGATCCCGATAGAGGACGGTTCATTGTGCGGCTATGTGGCGAAGACGAAGAGGCCCATACTCATAGGGAATGCGCGCGACATCGACCCCAGCATGCCGTTTCGGTACAACGACGCGTACGACAGGGAGATGGGCTACGCGACGATCTCGGTCCTCACCGCGCCGATAGTGGACGACGCCGGTGAGCTGGCCGGCGTGCTGCAGCTGTTGAACCACAAGGATGAAAATGGGACGCCGGAGCCGTACAAGGACTGGATGCT
>JAITNX010000193.1 GCA_031290235.1 Synergistaceae bacterium
TCGCCATCCGCGAGGGCGTGAAGAAAGCGTTCGAGATAACGCAAGAACATTTTATGGAGCTGGACGGGCTGAAGGCGCGGTTTGTCATCTACAACTCCGGCAATCTCCACCAGTTGGACGAGTTCTCGCAGAACTCCGGCGTCAATGTGATGATTATCAATACGCAGGCGTTCAACGCCACGATGAACGAGGAGAAAAATGTCGAGGGCAGAAGCGGCAACGAAGCCGCCCGTATCATTTACACCAAGAGAGACGAGTTCGGCAGCCGCCGCCCGATAGACGTTATCAAGGCCAACCGCCCGATTATCATTCTTGACGAGCCGCAGAAGATGGGCGGCGCGGCGACCCAGAAGGCCCTGAAAAAAAACTTCAACCCACTGTTTTCACTGAACTATTCGGCTACGCATAAGACCTCGCATAACCTTGTTTACGTCCTCGACGCGCTCGACGCTTTCAAAAAGAAGCTGGTAAAGAAGATCGAGGTCAAGGGCTTTGAACTGAAAAACCTCGGCGGCACGAATCGGTATATGTATCTTGCCGCTATCGTCATAGACCGCAAGAAACCGCCGCGCGCCCGCCTGGAATTTGAAGTGAAGCATGGCGGCGGCATAAAACGCGAAACGCATATTCTCGATGTCGGCGACAGCCTTTATGACGCGTCGAATGGCCTTGAGGAATACAAGGGTATTTCCATTGCCGAAGTGGACCCGATACGCTCTATGGTCACGTTCTCCAACGGCGGCAGTTTGGCATCGGGCGAAGCGAGCGGAAACGTCAACGATGGCGACATCCGTCGAATCCAAATCCGCGAGACGATTTACTCCCACTTTGAAAAAGAGGAAAAGCTGTTCGAGCAGGGCATCAAGTGCCTCTCCCTCTTCTTCATCGACGAGGTGGCGAAGTATCGCCAGTACGGAGACGAAGGCGAGGAAGTCCTCGGCGAATATGGGCGTATTTTCGAGGAAGAATACACAGCCGCGCTGAATGAGCGGTTGACGCTATTTCCGACCGCGTATCAGGTATATCTGCGCGGCATCGAAACAGCCGAAACCCATCGCGGTTACTTTTCGATAGACAAAAAAGGCTGCATTATGAATAGTTCGGTCAAACGCGGAAGCGAGGATTCGGACGATATCTCAGCTTACGATCTCATTCTCAAGAACAAAGAGCGATTGCTGTCCTTTGACGAACCGACGCGCTTCATATTCAGCCACTCCGCCCTCCGTGAAGGCTGGGATAACCCTAATGTGTTTCAGATTTGCGCCTTGAAGCACTCCGGCAACGCCACGGCCAAACGGCAGGAAGTAGGGCGCGGCTTGCGGCTCTGCGTCAACAGCTCAGGTGATCGGCAGGATGTCGAAGCGTGCGGCGAAACCCTCGTCCACGGCGTGAATATGCTCACGGTCATCGCGAGCGAGAGCTACGCCGGATTTGTAGCTGATTTGCAGAGGGAAATCAAATCCGACCTCTATGATCGCCCGACCAAAGCGAGCGTTGAATACTTCTCGGGTATGAATATCCACATCGGCGGCGAGGCGTATACTATAACGGCCGCCGAGGCGACTGCGGTTTATAACTATCTCGTCCGCAACGACTACGTAGACGACAACGGCGGGGTGACGGACGCATACCGCGCCGCCGCTGAATCAGGCAGTTTCGCGCCGATGAAGCCCGAACTCGCTCCCTTTGCGGAAAGCGTCCACAAACTCGTTCAGGCAATTTTCGACCCAGGAGCGCTAGCCGATATTGCGGCAAATGGTCACGAAACAAAAGTAAAGGACAATCCGCTGAACGAAAACTGGCGCGACTTCGTGGAGCTGTGGGAGCGTATCAACAAGAAGTACGCCTATACCGTAGAGTTTGACGGCGGCGAACTCATAGAAAAATCCATAGCCGCCATCAACATCGAACTGCGCGTGGCTCATTTGTCGTACACGCTGACCAAAGGGGAGCAGACCGGCACGGACTTCAACGTGGAGCGCACAGAGACAAAGAAACTCGGCCGCGCGCAAGGCGGTTCCGCCGAGTACGACATCATCGGCAAAGTCGCGGCGGGGACGATGCTCACCCGTCGGACGGCAACGGCGATTCTGACTGGGATCGCGCGAGAAAAGCTGTGGCTGTTCAAGGCGAACCCAGAAGAGTTCATCTCCAGGGCCATCGGCATCATCAACCGCCAAAAGGCGTCAGTCGTGGTGGAGCATATCACATACGCCCCGAGCGCGGAGGAACCCTACTCGCAGGACATCTTCAATATGAGCCGCGCCTCCGGCGAGTACGCGCACGCGTTCAAGGCAAAACACGCCATTCAGGACTATGTGTTCACGGACGGGACGGCTGCAGACAGCATAGAGCGGCAGTTCGCCGAGAACCTGGATGCCGCCGACGAAGTTGTAGTCTACGCCAAACTGCCGAGAGGCCCGCGTGGATTCTATATACCTACCCCTGTTGGCAAATACTCGCCGGACTGGGCAATTACGTTCAAAAAAGGAGCGGTAAAACACATATTTTTCATCGCCGAAACGAAAGGCACGATGGACAGCCTCGAACTCCGCCCGATTGAGCAAGCGAAAATATCTTGCGCCAAGACGCTATTCAACGAGATTTCAACAAGCGGTGTGAAGTATCACGATGTGGACAGCTACCAGAGCCTGCTCACGGTAATGGAGACGCTGTGAAAACAAAGCTGGCATTGATCGCCAGTCGTCAATTCGACCTCTTTCGTTTTGGTCTCCGGCGCGAGATGTAGATTTTGAGCATTTGAACGAAAACAGCGGACGGTAAAACGCCTCCGCCCGCCAAGGTTTATACCAGTCTCGAAGATGCTGCATACTCAGGGCACACGATACCTGATGGAAGAACTGGACGAATACCAGGCGCATCAGGAAAAAACGGCTAAGGCATAAGCGAGGTTTATCGTTTTCTTGTCTACGATTTGGAGCTTTAGCCGCCGGTATGTCTCTCCGCCCTGCGCGTCCTGAAAAATTTTTGCAGCAGCTCCGCGCACTCCGACCCTAGTACTCCGCTTGTCACCCTGCATCTGTGAGGCATCCTTGGATCTCTCAGTATGTCGTAAAGTGTGCCGGCAGCACCAGCCCTTGGGTCGCGCGCTCCGTAGACGACTCTGGAGACCCTTGTCTGGATTATCGCTCCTGCGCACATTGGGCAGGGTTCCAGGGTGACGTATAGTGTGCAGTCGTCGAACCTCCACGAACCAATTTTTTTCCCAGCTTCCGAGAGCGCGGTCATCTCAGCGTGTGCGAAGGGCATGATCTTAATAGACCTTTCGTTGCCGCCCCTGCCGATTATCTCGCCCCGGTAAACTAACACGGCGCCAACTGGAATCTCTCCGCCCGACATCGCGAGCATGGCTTCTTCCAGCGCGGCCCTCATGAAAAAAATATCGTCCAAATTATCACCCTCATCCGCGTTATTATTATGCAAATTTATGATACATTATATAAAGAATACTGGAGTCACATTGAGGTTTATAATCGTAATCGCAAAACCAGAAAAACTACAGGCAGGGAGGTTTGTGTGCATGGTTGAGTCGATGGTCTGTGAATCGCCTATAGGAAACATTCTGATATCGGCTGGCGAGAACGGGGTTACAGAGCTGAACTTTACGGATTCTGGCGCTAGAAACGCCTCTAACCCGGGCAACCCGCACCTCGGCGCTTGCGTGGAGCAATTGAACGAATACTTCAACGGCTCCAGAACGAGCTTCGACGTTCCACTCGACCTCCGTGGCACGCCGTTTCGGATGTCGGTCTGGAGGGCCTTGCTCCTGATACCGTACGGCGACACTTGGAGCTATGGCAGGCTTGCCGTACAGATAGGCAGGCCTAAGGCGTCCAGGGCGGTGGGAGGCGCGAACCACAATAACCCGGTTTCTATAATAGTTCCCTGCCACAGAGTCGTGGGCAGCGACGGCAGTCTCACCGGCTACGGCGGCGGACTCTGGCGCAAGGAGTGGCTTTTGGCGCACGAGTCGAAGGGCAGGGGCGCGTAAAATCTTGGCGGAATCGAACGAAACTGGAATGACATATATGACGGACGTCAAGAAGGCGCGGCATGGTTGAGCCGGTCAGAGGGATTGTATTCGACGTAAAGCGCTATGCCCTGCACGACGGTCCAGGGATACGGGTTACAGTTCATCTAAAGGGCTGCCCGCTCTCCTGTTGGTGGTGCCACAACCCGGAGGGCCAGGACTTCAACCCCCGGCTGCTGTTCCGGGGCAACAGGTGCATAGCCTGTGACAGGTGTCTTTGCTCATGCCCCCGCGGTGCGATATCGGCCGAGGAGGGCCGTATGACGACGGACTCGAATCTCTGTCTCGCCTGCGGGCGCTGTGCCGAGGCCTGCCCGTCCGGCGCCAGGGAGATATGCGGCAGGGAGATGAGCGCACTTGATGTCGTCGAGGCGGTTATGAAGGAGCGAATATTCCTGGAACAGTCCGGCGGCGGCGTGACTCTGTCCGGCGGAGAGCCTTTTGAGCAGCCTGAGTTCGTATATGCGATTCTCGAGGAGTGCAAGAGGCGAGGTATCCGCACGGCTATCGACACGAGCGGCTTCGCGGAGGCGGACGTTCTGCTCGACACGACATCTCTGACGGATCTTTATCTTTATGACGTAAAGCACATGGATCCCGAACGGCATAAGGAGTATACTGGAGTTGACAACGATATTATACTCTCGAACCTCAGAAAACTCAGGGAGAGTGGGGCGGCGATTGTGGCACGGATGCCATTTATACCAGGGGTGAACACGGATGATGTCAATCTGAGGGCCACTGGGGAATTTTTAGCGAAGGTGGGAGGCGTTGCAGCGCTCAGCCTGCTGCCATATCACAGCGCGGCCGAGGACAAGCACGGCAGGTGGGGAATGGACTATCGCCTCAGTGGCGCTCTCCCGCCGACTGAGTATTCGCTGAGACGGGCTGCTGGAATAATAGAGGGCTGTGGAGTGAAGGTCGCCATAGGCGGATAATATTTATTATTATTGTGATGGAGGCGAAAATAATGAACGAACGCATAGCAAGGCTGCGCAGCGAGAGTTTCGAGACTCCCCCCAGTTTTTCTGCCGAGAGGGCGGTGCTGGAGACCGAGTTTTACATGGAGAACGATGGAAAGTACGCGACTCCTGTGATGAGAGGACTCAACTTCAAGTACATCTGCGAGAAGAAGATGATCTACATAGGCCCGGACGAGCTGATCGTCGGCGAACGCGGGCCAGCCCCCAGGGCGGTATCGTCGTTTCCGGAGCTTACGTGCCACTCTCTGCGGGATCTGGAGGTCTTGAACTCGCGCCAGACTCAGAGCTATTCCGTCAGCGAGAGGGATATGGAGTTGTATCGGGACGTCGTCATCCCCTACTGGAAGGGGCGCAGCATGAGGGACATGGCGTTTTCCCGTATGCCGGCGAAGTGGCTCGATCTTTACGAGGCGGGCCTCTTTACGGAGTTCGGAGAGCAGCGCGCCTTTGGCCATACGGCGCTCGACGGGCTTATATACGAGAAGGGCATGCTCGACCTGAAGCGGGACATAGCGGAGGCGAGGGCGAATCTGGACTTCCTGAACGATCCGGAGGCTACGGCAAAGGACCATGAACTGCAGGGCATGGATTACTCCTGCGACGCTGTCATAATCTTTGCCGAGCGCCACGCTGAACTGGCGGAAAAAATGGCCCGCTTGGCGCCCGAACCGGTCCGCAGGGCCGAGCTGGAGAAGATAGCCGCCGTCTGCCGATGGGTTCCGGCCCACGCGCCGCGCGACTTCCACGAGGCCCTTCAGATGTACTGGTTCGTTCACCTCGGGACCGTGACGGAGCTCAACGGCTGGGATGCGATGAGTCCAGGACACCTCGACCAGCATCTAGCGCCTTTTTACGAGAAAGGCCTAGCGAACGGCACCCTGGACAGGGATAAGGCGAAGGAGCTTTTGTCCTGCTTCTGGATAAAGGTAAATAACACGCCGGCGCCGCCCAAGGTCGGGGTGACGGCTGCGGAGAGCGGGACTTACAACGACTTCACGAACGTAAATCTGGCCGGCCTCAGGCGGGACGGAACCGACGGGTCGAACGACGTGACATATATTGTACTCGAGGTAATAGACGAACTCAGGCTCCTCCAGCCGCAGTGCAACATACAGACGAGCGTCCGCACTCCTGACGGGGTCCTGAAGGCCGCCGCGAATATAATCCGTCACGGCATGGGATACCCGTCGGTCTTCAACGCCGACATGGTGATAGCGGAGCAGATGAGGGTGGGAAAGACCATCGAGGATGCGCGTGAGGGCGGCACGAGCGGCTGCATAGAGACCGGCTGCGCCGGCAAGGAGGCGTATCTGTTGCACGGATATCTGAACACGCCCAAGGTCCTGGAGCTGGCGCTGAACGACGGAATTGACCCGATGACTGGCAGGCGGATAAGCATCGGCACTGGGAGCGCCGGCAGCTTCAGGACGTTCGAAGAACTGTACGCGGCGTTCGAGAGGCAGCTCGAATATGTGGTCAATACGAAGATAGAGGTCGACAACTATCTGAGATCGAGGTACGCGGATCTATATCCCGCGACGTTCCTCTCGACAGTCATCCGCGACTGTGTGCGGAACGGGCGCGACTACTACAACGGCGGCCCCAGGTATAACTCGGACTACATCCAGTGTACCGGAATAGGGACGATTACGGACAGCCTCTCCGCCATAAAAAAGCACGCCTTCGAGGAGGGTTCGGTCTCGCTGGAGGAGATGGTCGAGGCTTGCAATGCAAATTGGGAGGGCCGCGAGCCATTGCGCCTCACGATGTGGAACAAGACGCCGTTTTTCGGCAACGACGACGACTACGCGGACTCTCTGATGCAAAGGGTATACGCCAGCCTGTTTGCGGCCATTGACGGCAA
>JAITNX010000168.1 GCA_031290235.1 Synergistaceae bacterium
AGCCTCCTCGAAGCCGGAGGGAGCGTCGCCCTGGTCCTCGATGTCAGTGTAAATAGGCTCGCCGAACATGTTTACCAGATAGTCTATCCAGCACGCTATGGACCGCTCGTCGATCCAAGGCGACTGAACTCGAATGGGCTTGGGATTCCGGGTAGACAAAAAGAGCATGTCGCCCTTGCCCAGTAATTTTTCAGCGCCGCCGGTGTCGAGTATGGTGCGGGAGTCCATCATCGACGGGAGCGTGAAGGCTACGCGCGCCGGCACATTGGCCTTTATCAGCCCGGTTATGACGTTGACCGATGGCCTCTGGGTGGCGAGCATGAGGTGTATTCCAACCGCGCGAGCCATCTGAGCCAGACGGCAGATATACTCCTCCACCTCTTTTGCGGCAGTCATCATCAGGTCCGCCAGCTCATCCACGACTATGACGATGTGCGGCAGACGGTCCTTAGGCAGGACCATCCCGTTGTACGACGCGAGGTTTCTCACCTTGACGGAGGCACAATTCGTGTACCTCCGCTCCATCTCTCTTATCGCCCAGCCAAGGACGTGAACAGCTTTTTTCGCATCCGTCACAGGCGGCGTCAGAAGGTGAGGCAGTTTCTCGTACACGGCCATCTCGACGCGCTTAGGATCGACCAGGACCATCTTCAGCTCGTCCGGTTTCCGTATCGAACACAGGCCGACTATGCAGCTGTTTACGAATACGCTCTTTCCAGAACCGGTCGTCCCGGCCACGAGCAAATGCGGCATCTCCTCGAGGCCCACTACAAGTGGGTCGCCATTTATAGTCACCCCCATTGGCAATGGCAATGAATACTCGGTATCCTGGAAAACGTCCTCCTCGATTATAGATCGCAGGGTAATGCCCGTGCGCTTAGGGTTCGGTATCTCTATTCCTACGTACGGGTGGCCTGGTATGGGCGCCTCGATCCTCAGGCTCGAAACCGCCAGCGCCATCGCGAGGTCGTTGGATAACGCCACTATCCTGTTCACCTTGATGCCAGGCAGCGGCTGTATGCGAAACTGTATGACAGTCGGCCCCAGCAGTATGTCGGCCAGCTCGGCCTCTATCCCGAACTGGGCGAGCGAGTCGATTATTCTCTCCCCCCAGGGCCGGGCGGACTCCGGCGATATCCCGTCGCTGTCGTCCTTCTCCGCCCCGTATAGCTCCGGCGGCGGAGGGAAGTGGCCCATCGGCACCGAGATGCCGCCCGCGTCGTACTCTATTTCGTCCACCGCCACCACTTCGGTCGGCAACGGCAATTCAGGAGACTCGTCATCGCCGTCAGGCGCCTCATCCTCATCTATTTCATCACAATCGTCGGAGGTTTCATCCTCGTAATCGTCGCCTTCATCTTCGGGCGAAACGTCGTCCTCTGCATTCTCCCCGTTTTCAGCCGCGGCGGATTTTGTCCTGGGGCGTCTTGGCCTCGACGTTAACTGGACGAAAAATTTACGGACCGCGTTGTATGCGGCGATAAACGGAGTCGTAAAGCCGTAACACGCGAGGGTGAGCGCGACGGCAGCCGCACCGGCCAGTGTGGTTCCGAGTGGGCCTATGTTCTCAAACGACCAGGTCGCCACAGTATTGCCGATCAGGCCAGGCGACGTGACGGCGTACAATGAGCTGCCAGGCGTCGTAAGGTCGAGCAGGCCGAGAAGCAGGGACGAACAGAGGTAGAGTGAAGCCGTCCCGATGGTCTGGAGGAACGGCTGCGGGATGCGCCGCCTCAGGATCACCGAGAGGCAGATGTACCCCACGTAGAGCAGAACTATCACTCCCCCGCCTCCGGATTTGGAGGCGATCCAGCCTCGGGCGGCGCTCCCCAGGACGCCGGTCCAGTTCGTAAATAAGCTCGCTATCAGGAAAACGTCCATGATAAGGAGCAGTATGGATGCCACGGTTACAAATACCGCGGCCCTCCTCGTGAGTCCTCCGAGGTTATAGTCCGGAAGGTCGAGCAGCCAGGCAAACACTCCCCTCTCAGGTCTTTCAGTGTACGCCTCGCTCCTCTGGCTTTGCTGCCTGCGGACCGGGGCCTTCGCCCCCTCCTGATTCCGCTTATTAGAGTTATTCGAACGCTTGACTGCCATCGCCGGTGTCGCTTCCTCCCACCGTAATATTTTTTATAAGCAGGGTCGGCTGACCATCCGTGACCGGCACGCCCTGCCCCGATTTGCCGCACGTCCCTGGGTCGAGTACGAGCTTGCTTCCGACTCCTACAATGTTCATGAGGGACTCCGGCCCGTTGCCAGTGAGTGTCGCGCCCTTTACCGCGCGCCCGGCACGGCCGTTCTCTATGAGATAACCCTCGGAGACGTGGAAGACGAAGTCCCCGGACGTCGGGTTCACTTCGCCGCCTCCCATCTTCTTCACGAGCAGCCCGCTCTTCACATTGCTCATCAGCTCGTCCGGATCGCTCTCCCCCTCCGTTATGAAGGTGTTGCTCATCCTCGGCAGAGGCGGGTGCATGTACGACTCGCGCCTGCCATTGCCTGTCAGGGACAGTTCCCCAAGTTTGGCGGAGAGAATATCGGTCATATAACACTTCAGCACGCCGTTTTCGATAAGGACGGTTCTCCCTGCCGGAGTCCCCTCGTCGTCGAACCTGTAGGACCCATACTTCCCTGGCACTGTCGCATCATCGACTATCGTCACCAGTGGGCTGGCTACAAGCTCCCCCACCCTGTCCCGGTAGACGGAGAAGACCTTCTGAATAATAACCGCCTCCAGCCCGTGCCCACAGGCCTCGTGTACCATAGTGCCGCCCGCCGTTCCATCCAGCAGCACCATCATCGTCCCAGCGGGGCAGGGTATGGCGTCCAGCATTAGTACCCCTCGGGCCAGCGCGCTCATCGCTATCTCCTCGGCGCCGGCTGCGGCGCTGCCGGACCAGAAGCCATCCACGCCGGAGAGCAGGGAGCGCGACTCGTAGCCCGTTCTCAGCTCGTCGTCACGCTCCAGCACAACCTGCGCTACGAATGAAGTGTATTCCCTGTCGTCCCTGGCGATCGTTCCGTCGCCCCTTATTACGAGCATGGACTTGACCGACGTCCTGTAGCGAAAAGTCGCCTGCCTCAGGTATTTGCACTCGGAGCGAAGGCGTCTGTCGAGGTCGTGAAAAAAACCTGCGTCGATGGAGGGCAGGGACCGGCCTATCTCTATCAGCGGTTCGTCGCCCGACTCGCCAAGTTTGGCGGCCTTCACGCCAGCTATGTCAGCGACATCGCTCAAGGCCCGTGCCGCTGATGATGCCGTTGTGCCTATTGTGTGGGAGTAGGAAGTATTGTCCCCCTTTATGACCCTTGCGCCAAGCCCGTCGCTCTGAGACGATGAGATGGTGTCCAACCTGCCCTCCTCAAAGAGGGTGGAGTGGCTCACGCCGGCCTGCACATACAGATCGGCATAATCCGCGGCCGCCCCTGTTATTTTTGAGACGGTCTCCATTATTTTAGATAAAACCGCTGATTCCATCGCGTCATTCCTCCGTGCTGTGGCTGTAGCAGCCATTATCGATCATTATAATTCATACCTCCGCGTCAACGCTTAACCGCTCGACCGGAATCCCCTCCAAGTCAAGCGCCGAAAACAGGGACTCCAGTTCATCCCTGTAGTCGCTGGAGCAATATACCGACACAAGCCCGCTGTCAGGGTTGTCGGTGCTGAGGAAGCCAACACCCTCATAGGCGTCTATCGTCCAGCTGATATAAAATATGTCCTCCCTCCTCGCCCGGAGGGAATAGCGCAGCAGGGCGGTCATACCACGTACAGCTCGTTCGAGAGCTGCCCGGTGATGCGTTCCGCCCCTGTCGACGTAACGAGATAATCGTCCTCGACCCTCATGCCGCCGAACCCTGGCCTGTAAAACCCAGGTTCCAGCGTTATGACGTCTCCCTCCGTCAGGATCGCGCTCGACGTTTCGCTGAGCGACGGCGACTCGTGTACATAAAGGCCTATTCCATGCCCGACTCCGTGTACAAAGTTCTGCCCAAGTCCGGCGCCTCTCATCACGGATCTGGCTGCCGCGTCTACCTCGGATGTGGGCGCGCCTGGCCCGACTAAGGCAAGCGCCTCCGACTGAGCCCACAGGACTATCGAGTACAAAGACCTCGTCTCCTCCGTTGGCGTCCCTATCGAAAACATCCTCGTTATATCGCAGACATAGCCGGACACCCTCGCCCCAAAATCGACCATCACAACGTCCCCCTTTTGGAATTTCCTGTCAGTCGGGACAGAATGAGGAAGGCTCGTCCGTTCCCCGCTCGACACCATCACCGGAACTGGGTGCGTAAAATCGCTCCCCTCCAACCGCATGAGGTAATCGAGCTTCGCCGCGAACTCACGTTCGCTCATACCCTCCGACGTCTCCGACAGGAGCGCGGAAAACGCGCGGGACGCTATTTTCGCCGCCTCCTTGATGCACACTATCTCAAAGTTGCTCTTGCGCCTCCTCAGGTTCGATATCAGGTTCGACAGGTCCGTCATTTCAACGGCGTCGCCAAGAATGCGCTCGATATATCTGTATACGTAGTACTGCATGTTTTTGCCGTTGAACGCCACCTTCCGTGGATCCTTCTGCGAAAGATAGTTCGAGGCGGCGTTGATAGGGCTGGTACGCTTGACCTCCGCGCACGACAGCACCTTGCATGAAACTGTCTCCCTCGCTTGGCGCTCGTATCTAGCGTCCACGAAAAGCACATTTTCGTCCGGTGTGACCAGAAGGACGCTCGACGTCCCTATGAAGCCCGTCAGATAGTATATCTCCTCCCATCCGATCCCATCCTGGCAGACGAGGACAAGGGTGTCTGCCGCGTTTTTTCCGAGCGCCGCCATTTTCCCGACGCGTCCCAGAAAGGACGATATGGCCTTCAGTCTCAGTGAGAATAGGTTTCTATCCATGATTATGTCCTCCAGCTTTTCTCTTCAGCAACGGCCACAGCTCCTCAAAATTTTCAGCCGCCTCGCCCTCGTCGCGCCGCCCGTTCCCCCGAATCAGCCGCCCGACTCGCGTAACAGGTATCCCGTCGTCCCTCAGCATAGCCAGTGCCTCGTCGGCGCTTCCCTCGGGAACGGTCGCCATGAGGCTCCCGGAGGCTACGAGCCGCAGCGGATCGAAGCCGAGCGCGGAGGAGGCCTTTCTCGTGTAGTCGTGAACCGGCACAGATTCCACCTCCACCTCGGCACGGAGGCCGCACAGCCGGCAGATCTCGCCCAGTCCCCCTAAAAAACCTCCCTCTGTCGGGTCATGCATGAAGGACGCGTACCTCCTGAGCAGCCTCGACTCCGGCAGCACGGACGTATTATCCATCCAGCACCCGACCTCGGCTGTTTCGCCGTCGGAGAGTATTCCCTTCAGCAGGTCCGGCCTGTCGGAAGCCAGGATCGCCATGCCCTCTATGCCGATGTGCTTAGTCACAAGGAGGACGTCGCCCTCCGTTATGTCTGATGCGCTGAACACCCTGTCCGCCGTGCCGACAAGCGCCGCTGACAGGACGGGGCGCGTGTAGAGGTCGTTGAACTCCGTGTGCCCGCCGACTATCGCTATCCCGTTCCGTTCGCACTCGTCGTGAATTTCCCTCATGATGGACGACACCGCCTCCTCGCCCATCACGGGAGGCAGAATCATCGTCACGACAATATACGCCGGCTCCCCTCCCTTAGAGGCGATGTCATTGACATTCACCCGGACCAGGAGCCTGCCGGCTCCCTTCAACGCCCCGACGATCGGGTCCGAGGCCAGGACCATCAGTTTGCCCGGCGGCCATTTTATGACTGCCGCATCCTCCCCGACTGCCGGTCCAACAATGACCTCGGGCCTTACGGCGCCGCTGTGGACCAGCACCGACCTCGCCAGCGCCTCAGGAGACAGTTTGCCGGACGGACCTGTCGGATTCTCCGATCTCCTCACTACGCAATCCATCATGAGATCCCCTCTATGTTTCGCGCGCTATACTCGCAGCCGCAGTAATTTTGCCTGTAGAGGCCAAGCTCCGTACTCCTGGCAACTGACCTCCTGAAACCGTCGTTCTTCCTCCACACCCTGTCAATCCACTCGACCCCGAGGCGCGCTGACTCCGTTCTGCCAGCCTCGTTTACAATAGCTGGGTTCTTGTGCGGGCTTATGGTCAAGGTAGTACATAGGGCGTCATACCCTCCGGAGGCCGCAAGCCTTGCTGCGGCTCCGAGCTGCAGACCGAAGCATAACCCGCACCTCTCTCCGCCCTCTGGGCAGTTCTCCATGCCAACGACTCCAGCCCGCCATTCATCCGGCTCGTACAGCGAGAACTCTGCAGGCGAACCGACCGCATTCGCCAGTTTCAGCACAGCATCCCTCCTGCGCCTCCATTCGCCCTCCGGGTGAATATTGCTCCCATAGAAGAAGCCGCTCACCTCATATCCCTCGGCCGTCAGCTCCGGCCACGGAACAGTGGCGTCCGGGGCGCAGCAGATGTGAAGAAGCAGCCTGCGGCCGCCAGTCAACCTAGCGGGTCCTCGACTGACGGCCCTTCATGCATAATAACGCCGTCATTTTTTCCTTCGTCCGACTCGCCCTGTCCGGGGTCAACGTCCGATTTAACAGGAAGCGGCCTCGCCTTTGCCGCGAAGATCAAAAATCCCGTGTGCGCCGTCATGGTGTCGTCGGGCCTTATCCTCCTCGGGTCGGTCTTGTAGTATCTCATCAACAGCTCCAGGACCTGCACGTCGACGAACCCGTTAGATTCCAGAGCCATAAGCGTTTTCTCTATCTGGTTGAAGGTGGGGACCAGTATACCGAGCCGCCGTCCCCACGCCAGCGCCTCGTGAGCCGTTTCGATGAAGTCCCATGGATTCTGCACGTCGAGAAAGACAGCGTCTGCGTCCCGCTCGTCAAAACCGTCCTTCATATCCCTCACCTTGAACTCTATCCTGTGGCGCACGCCCCACCTCTCGGCGTTGCTCTCCGCCAGCTTCGAGAACTCCTCGCGCCTGTCGTAAGTGACGACCCTTCCGCTGTCCCCCACGAAGTGAGCAAAGGTACAGGTCAGCCCCCCGGAGCCGGTGCCGCACTCTACGATTGTGGAGCCGGAGCCAAAATTGAGATGCTGTATTATGAACCCGCTGTCCTTTGGAAATATCACCTGAGTCTGCCGCTTTATCCTTCTGGTATATTCCCCTATGGACGGGCGCAGAATAAAAAAAGGATCGCCCTTGTTAGTGGTTATGACGTCTCCATACTCCATTCCGATCATATCGCCGTGCTTCATCTGCCCGAGATGACTCCCCTGTGTGGAACCGGGACTCAGGCGCACGAGGAACGAATCGCCCTTTGCCGGGGACCAGAGGAATACAAGATCCCCGGCTGTCAGCACAACGGCGCCGTCCTGGCCGAAACATCCGCCCGCGAAATTCTATCCCTGTCCCCAAGCGCGTCAATAACTTTCATAGAGATCTCCCCTTGCCGCCGCGGGCGTATCGCCCGCAGCTTTCATATTCTATCACTTTGCAGGGGAATATCGAATAGCGAAGCCATGAACAAAAGTCAGCGCCCGTTTTGGGGCGCCGGGCGCGTAATACCGTTTCACTCGTAACGATAGCCAAAACAAAAGGACCGCCCTCTTCGGGCGGCCTTTTTTTAACCGATATATATTCAGTTTATCGAGCGGACTATTTCTTGTAAGAGAAGAAGAGCGTCTGGCCGTCCCTGCTTATGAGGAGCACAACCGTGCTGGGGTTGCGGCCCGTTCCCCTCTCCCAGTCAGAGATGCTGTTCACCTTCCTGCGGTTGACTTCAAGTATGATATCGCCCGGCTTGAGTTCAATCTCGCCCGCGATAGA
>JAITNX010000198.1 GCA_031290235.1 Synergistaceae bacterium
TATTCTGGTGGCAATAGCGGAGGTGTCACACCCGGTCACATGCCGAACCCGGCAGTTAAGCCCTCCAGCGCCGATGGTACTGCAAGGGGTACTTGTGGGAGAGTAGGTCGCTGCCAGATTTAAATCAAGAGTCCC
This sequence comes from Synergistaceae bacterium, assembly GCA_031290235.1. Classification (GTDB taxonomy): domain Bacteria; phylum Synergistota; class Synergistia; order Synergistales; family Synergistaceae; genus JAIRWR01. The sequence goes on from JAITNX010000198.1 coordinate 136, forward strand.
GCGGGGAAGAAAAATCCTCGCGGGACTCTTTTATATATGTACGCCATGCATGTTAATGGATTATGTTATATTTTCCGAGATCACTCGCAGCTCAGGTTAAGGCTATCGTATTTTACGGTTCCTCCAAACTCCCCATCCGGTGTCGTCGTCACTACTTCTATTGCCGAAATTTCCATTAGGGTTGGAATCCCTTTGTATGGAAGGCTCATCTCAAAAAGTTTTTCTGTGTTTATGAACCCAGCGCACATTGAAGTTATAGCGTTGTAGCTCAGGTTTATGTCGCATGGGAAAGAGAACACCGCGACTCTGAATGATTTTTTGCGTATCGTCTTCTTGTTTACGTTGACATATCTCAGCTCAGCTATGTTGTTCCGCTCGTTTATCTGCAATAGGATGCCATGGGTGAAGTCATGAAGGGCTATGCCGGGCGAGACTTGGCCGGTCGTGCTCATTACCCTGACGCCGGCGTTCCACATTATGTGAGACTTGGCATCGCCTGGAAGCGGGATGCAATAACCCCACGCCAGCCCTGGACGATGAATCGTTACGCTCCATGCTTCGTCCAGGACCTTCGTCGTCACGCTTTCGCGCTCCACAGAATCAAAGAGAACGGCGTGCCATGACCAGATATGCTGCATCCGAATACACGCTCCTCCCGGTATATTGCGTTACTCTCAACATTATCACAATTTCATTGACCTCGGCTCGGTATTATGTAGTATAGTTTGGCGGAGTGATGCGCTATAATTGTGTGGAAGGCGGGGTCGCTCGTATTGGAGGTATTGTCATGAACAACGGTATGGATCTTCTCTCGGAACAGACTTATATAATCACAAAGGGGTTTATTGACGCGAAGGACGAGCGAAGCCGGACGTTTTTCGGCTCGTTTCTTGGCGTGGTGTCGAGGAAGGATATCAAATACCTAAGCGTTGTATTCGCCAGGGATGATTCGTCGAGGTCACTCAGTTGGAACGAACTGCTGTATGTACACATGGAAAAGGCCAAGGCTGCCGAAAATGACCCTCTCCTCTCCCGTTTTGAGGATGATCTAAAGGTGTCTTTGGATACCAATATGACATTGAACTCGATAGTCAAGAACCAAAACGCCAAACAGGCCGAACAGGCTGTCAGTAGGTACTGCCTTGAGAAGCTTCAGCTCAAGGCAGTCTGCTTTATAGATTTCTACGACGCGACTGAAAATGACCTCAAGCTTTTTGAGGGGATAAACTCGCTCAATCTGGCCCCAGCCGCTGAAACGCAGCCTGACGCCGCGACGGCCCAACCAGATGAAGGGGTGGATCCTGAGGAGGCTAAAGCCCCGGCTGGCGCGCCTAACGACGTATTTGTCAGGTGTGAACCTGTCCTCGACCCTGTTGGAGGGGTCGCGATGAACGAGCTGAACGTTGGGGACAATGTGCTTTGCCGTTTGCCTATGGACTCCGTGTTCTACAAACTTTTGCAGAATAATTCGAAAGGCTTCACAGGAGTGGTGACGGCCAAGGTCAGCGGACTCTTCGTCAACGAGCTTGGCACGGCCACATTGAGCGTGAGCCTCTCGGAGGGGGTGACAGGCGTAATAAAACTGTCCGGTAAAGTGAGAATAAAGCTGCCCGAAGATGATGCCGCCGGCGAAGGGCGATCGGAGAGAAAATGGAACCTGAACAGCGTCTCTCCGGCAGTCGTCATAACCGTTGCCGGCTTTATAATCCTTATTTCAGCGATAGCAATACTCATTTATGTGTTCTATTGATGCGAATATATCTGCGTAGGCCGAGGTTTATACTGCATGGAATATGACGGCGGACCAAGCGGCAAAAGCAACACAGTTGTGAAATGTTTCATTCATGGAAGAGACGCTCAAGTTCGCCCGGTATATGGCGTGGTCGTCTCCGTCACTACCCCAAGTGAGACTAGATTTCTCGCCGAGCGCTTTTCGTATGATCCCATGGATCCGGAGATGCAATGGCAGGATCTCATGCCTATGCTCGATCCGATTGAAGCGGAGGGGCGGGAAGAGGCGCTCGTCCGATACGAGAGGGAACTGCACGAATATCTGCGTATAACCCATCTGTTCCAGAACGACCAGAGCCTCCTGGACCCCAAGGTGCTGGAGCGAAAGATATCATACTTCTGCGTTGACTCCCTCCAGTTGAACGCAATCACCTTTTTGGACATAGTGTCGCGTGGAAATGAAGATCTGTACGCCATAATGCCTGCTTTGAGAAATCAAACGCCGGAAAATACCGAAGACGCCGCTGAGGGATCTGATTCGGACGAGCTTGCGGACATGGAGGACGGCGGCGTCAACGAGGTCTTCATTGCCTGTGAGCCGTTGCTGGATCCCGTCTCGGGGGTGGCGGCCGGCGATCTTTTTCCTGGGGACAGCGTCTACTGCCGTATATCGGAGGATTCGGCGTTCAACAAGATGTTGCTGAACAACATCCCAGACTTCGACGGAAGCGTCGTCGCGGAGGTAACAGGCGCGAAGATCAACGAACTTGGGACGGCGGTCGTCGCTGTGTCGCTGGCGGAGGGGATCTCCGGGGCGATCAAGCTGTCCGGCTCCGTTCGCATAAAGCTGAAGTCGAGGGGAGTCCGCCCGTCGTCTGGCGGAAAAAGGTTCACGGAGATGTTCCTGGCCGGGGCTTGCGTACTCGCGTTTCTCTGCGCAATGGCGCTTATTCTGTATTTATTCTCGTGATGCCGCTCAGGACGCGGTCCGCCTCCTGACATCCGTTATACAATTCCAAGAAGCGACATCCAGATCGATATCGAGATAGGCGAGAGTACGGTCGAGACCGCAACGGTCTCGCAGGCGTACTGCTCGTCCAGCCCAATGCTGCGCGCCATTACGAATGTGTTGAACGCACTCGGCATTGCCGCGATCAGGAGGGCCGCCTTGAACTGCATCTCGGGCACCGGCCATATTATGAAAGCCGTACACATGATGGCAGGGTGGACCGCAAGTTTTATCAACACGTCAGGCCACGTGCGGACGAGCGCTGGTAGCAGGGACGGCAGCTCCAGTGTCGCGCCAAGAGCCACTAACGCCAGGCCGGTCGCCGTGTCCCCGATCAGATCCAGGGATATGAGAATGGTCTCCGGAACCGGTATCTTTAAGGCGGCCGCCGCCAGCCCCAAAAGGGAGGAACAGACTAGCGGGTTCAGCAGCGCCCTGATGGCGGTTTTGCAGATGGACTTGACGGAGGAGACACCCGACGCCACTAACTCGCCCAGTACCAGTGAGATGAGGTTATGGATTGGCAGCATCACCGCGAGATAAACGGACACGGCCTCCATGCCTCCCTCTTTGAGGGCTAAGACGACCGTTGGCAGGCCGAGATAAACCGAGTTGGACATGGTCGACGCCATGGCCGAAAAGGCGTGTTTTTTCCTGTCGCCCTTGTGCGCTATGAGGGATATCAGTACCCCTACGGCCGGTACGAGGAGAAGGGAGCTGTACGTTGCAAAAAACATGTTCTTATGCTGAGTCAGGTCGCCGTTCGCCAAATATGTCGTCCTGAAGAGCAGGGCAGGGATCACTACCCAGTAGAGCAGCTTGATGATCGTCTCTCTGTCCTCATTCTTGAGAAACCCCTTGTACTTCAGCGCCATCCCAAGGCATACGACAATTATAATCGGCGCTATGATAAACAAACTGTCCACGGCCTCACCCCGATATTTTCTGGCTCAACAACGCGTAACATGGTAACATATTTTTGCGAACAACCCAATAAAAACTATGGGGGGCTGAAAAGTGCATATTGTCTTTGTAATCGTTCTTGTCGCGGTAATCGCGATTGTATCGCTACTCCTTGCGGTAGCCAGACTGAAGGAGAGCGGGGCCGCGATGAGCCACGCAACCAGGGAACTCCTGCTGCGCCTCAATGCGCTGGAGGAGGAAGTGGAGTCCGCCGGGCGCGCCTCGCAGGAGTCGATGTCGTCGTTGAGAGAGAGCCTGTCGGCGTCCGCCAGGGCCGAGCGGGAGGAGATAGCGAGGAGCATCCTGTCGCTTGGCGAGTCTCAGTCTAAACATATGGCGGAGATGGCGAGCGCGCAGAGGGATTCCATGGTCCTTCTGTCCAGCCAGGTCTCGAACATGAGTCTCAGCAGCGAAGCGAAGTTAGAGGCGATGCGCGAGATGATAGATAGCCGACTGAGGGAGATGAAGAGAGAACGATGAAAGACAACAGCGGGGAGAGAAAAATATGCTGGGTGATCACTGGAGCGGGGCACTTCCTCCGCGAGTGCGCCAAGCTGATAGCGTCTTTTGGCGAAGTCGACGTCTATCTCACGAGGGCCGCAATGGAAGTGGCCCCCAGGTATGGGGTCATGGCGACGATCGAGAGGGCGTCCGGCGGGATCTCGAGGGAGGAGGGTTACAGCTCCGCCCCCCTGATACGATTCTCGTCCGGGAAATATTCGCTGCTCGTCATAGCTCCCGCCACGTCAAACACCATGGCCAAATGCGCGCTTGGGATAGCCGACTCGCTGGCGAGCAATTTTTTCGCACAGGCCGGCAAGAGCGGCGTGCCAATCGTCGTCCTGCCGACCGACGTGGCTTCGCGCATGACGTCGGAGACGCCGTCCGGCAGAATGATATCCGTAACTCCCCGCCCAATCGACCTTGAACACACGGAGGCCGTCTCGAAATTTCCTGGGGTCAGTGTAGTCCTGTCCGTCGCGGACTTGGCCGGGGCAGCAGCGCCATATCTGGCGCCGGGCAAGTGAAAGTGGCGGCCGCGTTATGCCGTCGGCCGGTCGCGGTCGAAAAAGATGTTCTTGCCCGTGACTGACAGGCCGATCCCGAAACAGATCGTAACTTTCTCCGAGAAGAATTTTTTTCTCAAAGCCGCCATGCCCGCCGTTAAGAGAATCCGATTGTCAATTCGGTGATCCATAGCCGTCGCCGCCGCCGAACCGACTGCGATACCGAGATCGTGGACTCCCATCGCGCAAGGCACTCCTCCTTTCACCGCCGCCGCGCAGTCAGGGAGGCCGCAAAGTCCGCAATCGAGCGCGCGAGGGACGGGTCTGATGCCGAGCAGGACCAGCGCCGGGCAGTTATCCAGACTCCCGGCGTCTCTGGCATAACTGGCGCTAAGCCTCCCCGTTGCGGTTTTGGCCAGCTCGCGCATGGCCGCGGTCAGGGAATCCTTCTCGGCCCCGTCGAGGATCATAGATTCCAGTTGGTCTACAGCGCACGCTTTCGGCGCTGTCCGCGCCGCCGCGATCATCAGTTCCGCCGCTTGCAAGACTGCTTTTTTCTCGATCTCGTCGCTTTTGTAGATCAATGCCATCAACCTCCGGTTTCAATTTTTTGCAAATTGTTTTTATGGGTATGAAGGATATTATACTACCGCGCGTCACAACATGCCAGGACGGAACGTTAGAGAGCGGGTGCGAGGCGCATCCGCTCTCTTTGTTCGCCAGCTACTTTGTTTTTCTGCGGATCAGGGCGGCGGCGGAGAGGGACATCGCCAGCGCGGCGCCTGTCGCGGCGCTCGAGCATCCACCTGAACCGCCGGAGGTTTCGCCGGTCTGCTGTCCGCTCTGGGAGTATTCTTTCTCCAGGTTCGCCAGCAGCTCCTCCACGTCTTTATACGGGTAGTCGCTCTGCGTGATTTTCATCTCGATCTCGTAGTCCTCGTCCACCAGCAAATATGGGATGATCTTCGATCCCAGCACGGTGTTATCGTCGAGATAAAACGTGCATGTCGCGAGCGGGACGCCCTTTTGGCCGGGCTCGACCGCCTCGCTGGGCAGGCGCACTACGGTGTGGATGACGAACACGTCGCCCTCTTTGTTGATATCGAGTGTGACTCTCGCGTCGTAAGAGTGATTGGCCTCTTCCTCCTCGTCGTGCTCGTCGAGGTATTCGCCATCATCCCCATTGTACGCGTCGATCCATCCGTCGCCGTCCTTGTCGGGCATTTCTTC
>JAITNX010000010.1 GCA_031290235.1 Synergistaceae bacterium
CAGAACGAAGCGGTCATCACCCAATGGGCGCCCGCGCTGCTCCTGATGGAACTGGACGGAGTTTTGTGGCGAGAATCGAACGATATTCAGATCAAGAAACTTTGGGAATACCTCTGCACGTATTGCTATCTTCCTCGGCTGGCCAATGAGAACGTATTGGAGGAAGCTATCCGTACAGGATTGAATTCTACTGAGTATTTTGCTTTTGCCTCAGCCTTTGACGGTACTCGCTACATCGACCTGAAATTCAGCCAGCACATTGGAGCCGTAGAACATTCCGGCTACCTTGTCAAAGTTAGCGTCGCGCAGAAGCAGATCGCAGACGAACAACAGCGTCAGGCTGAATCCGCACAAGGTACGTCAGGCACCGGCACAGGCAGAACTATTCCCGAGAACTTTGGAAGCGGCGGAACAGCAGGAAGGACAACCGCAGGAAGCGCGTCCAACACAGGATCCCATGAAACTCCCGAGAATCCGCCGGTACAAGAACAACCTAAGAACACTAGTTTCTATATGTCGGCACAACTTGACAACACGCGCATAAACCGTGATGTTCAGCGCCTTGTGGAAGAAGTGATAAGCCACCTGACAGCCGTGGACGGATGCCAGGTCGAAGTGTCGCTGGAACTGAACGCAAAGTCCACGGACGGTCTGTCCCCGCAGATAGTGCGTACAATATCAGAGAACTGCCAGACGCTGAAGGTACGGGACTTTGGGTTTGAGGAATAACTTTGGGCAAATATTAAAGCCAATTATTCGGTCCGCTTACGACTGCGGCTCCTTTGTAAAAGGGAAGTAAATTCTGAGGTGAGTGACGTTTAAAAGCGCGTCGTCCACCTTGCCCCTGGCAATTGGGAGTTTGCCCCACTCGCCGCCGTTCAGCCTGGCTAAGACCAGCGGCCTTCTGCCGTATGTTGACCAGACGTCCCAGAGCTGTTCGTTGCTGGAGACGCCGGGGACCAGTCCGCCGGAGAAAAGAGGGTGGGTTCCGCCCATCATCGAGACGCCATCGGCTGGGCCTATAATCAGCCACTGGGTCAACTGCCACGCTCCTTGCATCTCCTTCGAGTTCAGGGCGTGATCCCAGGGGATTATTTGAAATCCGCCTATGCTCCCCCGCTCACAGGTGCTGACATCGATAACGCCGGAGTGATTGGCGCGGATTCGGCCGGCATCTTGGAACAAGGTTCCCTCGAATCTGCCAACGCCGGCAAGCGGCCTTATAACCCTCGCTATGATCTGAACGCCTGAACCGCTCCAGGCGATCACGCGCCCCCCCGGACGGTTTTCTATCTCGACCATGTAGGGCATGTCATCCTCCGTCACCCTGAATATCATAACGTCCCCCGGCTCTGGGAGGCGCTCGGAGAGAGGGCTGAGGGGCTTGTCAGGCGTTTCTGTGAATATTTTAGTGCCCACAGGAGGCGCCCACGCGCCGAAAAAACCCGTGCCGGCCTGGGCGTCCAGGACTATTGCCGCGCCAGCTCCAGCGGCTGGGGCTATTGTCTCCTGTGGGATGACGCTCATGGTTCGGCCCTTCCCGTCCTCTACTCCCATCAGAATATGCACGGCGTTCACCGCGCTCGCCGTTATCGAGCCGGGGGTACCCCATGCGCTTGCCGTGTAGCTCGGCCACCTCGTCTTCTCCGGCAGCTTCACCACAAGGCCAAGATCGAAACTGCGGCCGTCGGGCAAAAAGGACGTGACCCTGCCTCCAACCGAGAACTCTATCCTCGTCTCGAACAGCGGCCTTGGCTCGCCAGCCGGAGCCTCCTGGGCACAGAACAACAATAGAATGGCTATGAATGGTAAAAATAGCGCCGAAATTTTTTTTCTCATATTAATTCCTGAAACCTCCTGATTATCCAGTCCGCCTGCGGCCAGTACAGGGGGGCGAACCATATCGCCCACAGGTTGCCGGCGGCGTGAAAGAGCGTCGAGGTGGCTATGTTGCCATGCCGCTCTCGCAAGAATCCCATGACGCAACCCGGGAAGAACACCGCAAATAAAAATGGGGTCTTGGCGACAAAGATGTGGGAGAGGGCGAAGATGGCGCTTGTGAAGAACACCGAAAGGAGCGCGGAAAAACGCCTCCTGAATAGCGGCTGAACCCAGCCGCGGTAAAATATCTCCTCTATTATAGCGGCAGAAACTCCCGTCGCCGCAAGGTTGAATGCCCTGGATACGGAGTTGCTCCTAGGCAGAGCCTCCACCGGCCAGTTGATGGATACAAACGTGAGTGGAATGAGCACGACTGCTATAACCAACAAACATTCCACGACGTTTCGTTTCGTGAAACTCCATGCAAGGCCGTATATATTTGGATCCTCCCGCCTCATACGGCACCATTGGAACGGGGTAAAAATCAGAATGAGTCCCGCGATGGTCGGCACTATATTTTTCAGTACGAAATCCATGTCGGTCGCTTTTTAGCCGGTCCGCTCCTCGGCGCAATCCGAGCAGAGGCCGTACAAAAAGACCTCCACGTCCTCTATCGTCGCTATGTCCGACTCCGAACCATAGCTCGATATGGCGCTCACATCTATTGGCAAATCCATTATCCTCTTGCATCGTTTGCACATGAAATGCCCGTGGGGTTTTGTATTTGGATCGAAGTACACCTTCTTCTCGTCGATCGAGAGGATGCGTATCATTGAAGCCTGTGCCAAGAGCTGAGTCGTGCTGTACACCGTCGCAATGGAGAGCGTTGGATATTCCGGCTTCAGCTCCATAAAAATCTTTTCGGCGGAAGGGTGATCGCGCCTGCCCTCCAGAGATTTCATTATCGCTATTCTCTGCGCCGTAATCTTCGCCCCTGCGCTCTGCAGGTGCCTTACTCCTTCTTCGAGCGTCAGCATGCCCATTCCTCCCCTAACAACCCCTAAGGTAAACCTATTCGCATTGATATTATTATAATCTGATATTTTAATTTGTACAGCTTTTAATCGTTCATTATTTCGCGCTCTTTTTCAGCCAGCACCACGTCTATCTTTTTTATGGCTTCGTCCGTGATGTCCTGGACTTCCTTCTGGTGTTTTTTCAGATCGTCCTCGTTGATCTTCGAATCCTTCTCCATTTTTTTGAGCGAGTCCACTATCTCTCGGCGAATGTTCCTTATCGAGATCTTGGATTCCTCCGAATACTTATTGACGAGCTTCGTCAGTTCGGTGCGGCGCTCCCTGGTAAGCTCAGGCAGGGTGAGCCTGATGGTCTCCCCGTCCGGGCGGGGGTTTATACCGAGCGGGGACGCCTGTATCGCCTTCTCTACAGCCTTTATGGCCGTTTTGTCCCAGATCGTTATGACAATCTGGCGGGACTCCGGGATATTGACTGTGCCGAGCTGTTTGAGGGGCATAACTGTGCCGAAATAGTCCACCTTTATGTCCTCAACGAGGGCCGGGTGCGCGCGGCTCGTCCTGACGCCGGCATACGTGCTCTTCAAGTGCTCGATTGTCTTCTCCGTGCGCTTTTTGAGGTCTTTCAACAGTGTCTGCGGCATGTTAAACACTCCAATCTGAGTAATCTCGAAGTAACTTCTTTACTGATCAGGATACGGTTGAGCCTATATTCTCCCCGCCGAGCATGAGCTTCGCAAGGTTGCCCCTCTGACTCACATCGAACACCACTATCGGCATCCTGTTGTCCATGCAGAGTGAAAAGGCGGCGGCATCCATTATCTTCAGCTGCATCCTCAATGCGTCGATGTAGCTGACCCTGGGCAGGAATTCGGCGTCCTGAAACTTCACCGGATCCTTGTCATATATACCATTTACCTTTGTCGCTTTCAATAGGCAATCGGCATTTATCTCTGACGCGCGAAGAGCCGCCGCCGTGTCCGTCGAGAAGTAGGGGGATCCGGTCCCTGCCGCAAATATCACTATCTTGCCGTTCTCCAGATGGCTTATGGCCCTGCGCCTTATGAACGGCTCGGCAATGGAACTCATCTCTATCGCCGTCTGTACGCGAGTCGGCGCGCCCATCCTCTCCAGCGTGTCCTGAAGCGCCAGGGCGTTGATTACCGTGGCCAGCATCCCCATCTGGTCCGCTTGAACGCGCTCTATGCCCTGGTCTGCCGCCTGAATGCCGCGTATGAAGTTTCCTCCTCCGACCACCATCGCTATTTCCACTCCTGTTTTGGCGATGTCCGCAATCTCTCGGCAAATTTCGTTTATCGGCTGATAATTCAGTCCAAATCTCTCAGCCCCCGCCAGGATCTCCCCAGACAGCTTCAGCAACACCCTCTTATACGCTCCTGCCAACTTTGCCACACCTCTTTTTTATAATGATTCCGTACATCAACCCATAAATACGAGGGCATTAAAAAGGCGAGGGAAGAATCCCTCGCCGGTTTTTTTGTGTCCACTATGCCTCTATCGCAAATCTCGCCATCCTGCGGACCACTATATTCTCGCCCATTTTGGCTATGTCGGCTACGACCAGATCCTTGATCTTCACCTTTGGATCCCGGATATAATTCTGTTCAAGGAGGCAGTTATCCTGATAGAAAGCGGAAACTTTGCCATCGGCGATTTTATCGACGAGATTGGCCGGTTTCCCCTCCTCCAGGGCCTGCTTGCGGTAAATTTCCTTCTCACGCTCCAGGTCCTCCGTCGGCACATCTTCGACCTTTATGTACTGAGGGTTAGCGGCGGCAACCTGCATGCACAGCTCGTGGCCCAGGGCCTTGAACTCGTCGGTCTTGGCGACGAAGTCGGTTTCGCAGTTCAGTTCGAGCAGAACGCCAATCTTGCCATTTGTATGAATATAGCTGAAGACAAGCCCCTGTGACGCCGATCTCCCGGCCTTTTTCGCGGCCTTAGCGAGTCCCTTCTCCCGGAGGTAATCCACTGACTTCTCTATGTCTCCGCACTCGGCGAGCGCGTTTTTACAGTCCATCATACCAGCGCCTGTGCGGGCGCGGAGTTCCTTGACAGCTTCCATATCGACCGCGGCCATGTTATATCGACTCCTTCCAGCCCTTGCGCTCCTCGAGTTCCTGGTTCACAACCTTCTCGCCGACCTCGGAGTATGCGTCGTGCAGCTTCTCGCGAATTTCAATGACCTTCTCATCTATGACCGGTTCTTCGAGCGGTTCGTCCTCCTCTGGAGTCTCCGCGCCGTCCACCCCTTGGCGGCCCTCGATAAACGCGCTCGACATAAGGCTCACTATCAACTCTATGGCCCTGATCGCGTCGTCGTTGCCAGGTATCGGATAGTCAATGACCTCTGGGTCACAGTTCGTGTCCACGATGGCTATTACCGGAATGGAGAGCTTGCGCGCCTCCAGGACCGCAATCGTCTCACGCCTCGGGTCTATGACGAAAAGCACGTCAGGCGTCTCCCTCATCTCCTTGATGCCAGAGAGGGATTTCTCCAGCTTGTCCCTTTCCTTGTGGAGCTTGATGATCTCCTTCTTCGGGTATCTGTTGACGGAGCCGTCCGCGTCCATGACCTCCAGCTCGACCATGCGATTCACGCGCTTGCGTATTGTCGCAAAGTTCGTCAGGAGTCCGCCGAGCCATCTTTGATTGATGAAGAACTGGCCGCACCGCTTGGCCTCATCTCGGATAGGGTCCTGAGCCTGACGCTTCGTCCCCACGAAGAGGATGCTCCCGCCATTCTTCGACACCTCGCGCACGAAGTCGTACGCGCGCTCAAGTCCCTTCACCGTCTTCTGCAGGTCGATGATGTAGATGCCGTTTCTCTCGGTAAAAATATACGGTTTCATCTTAGGGTTCCATCTGCGTGTCTGATGGCCGAAATGAACGCCGCACTCCAACAGTTGTTTCATATTGACTACGCCCACTATTTATTCCTCCTCGTTTTTTCCTCCGCGCGGTTCGTCCCTGGGGTCAATCGATAAATATCGACAACGGACCTTTGGTCCCCACGCGTGTGTTTTTAGCTAAAAAATCATACCACGTTTCAACAAACCTTGCAAGAACAGCAATTCAAGGATTCATCGTTAAAAATTCAAGGCCTATCGAGCAGCCTGCGCTCAATCAATGCTCTCTGTGATCTTATTTCATGAGCGCTAATCCGCAATTTCCGTCAAGTCCGTCAAGTCCTCCAAATCCACCGAGTCCTCGCGGTCTTCAACAGCTTGTGGTTTCTCGGAAATGTACACCTTGCTATAGCGGTCTATTCCGGTGCCTGCCGGGATTAGGAGTCCGATTATCACGTTCTCCTTCAGTCCCTTCAGCTCGTCCACCTCTCCCCTCACCGCTGCCGCGGAGAGTATCTGGGCCGTCTGCTGGAATGAAGCGGCAGAGAGGAAGCTGTCCGTGGCGAGAGCCGCCTTAGTTACACCATGAACCACAGGACGGCACTCCGGGATCTCCCGCAGGCGCCTGATGAAGGAAACCCGCTGGATTATCCGCTTCACCTCGGTGGGAGCATTCTGAGGCCTGACGATTATGTTGTCCGGGCGAGCCGACACTATGCTCTCTATAATCTCCTGGCTGATCTCGGACCCGGCGTCCGCAACGACTCTGCCTTTGGAGTCTGTTAGGCTTTCGAGCAAAACCTTGCCGTTGATGCGGTCCTTCAGCACTTGCTGCAGCAACTTTTCGTGGGTAAGAATCGTCCCTTCGAGGTCGATAGCTACTATTGACCCCTCGACAAGTCCCCTCACTATCCCCCCATCGACCATCGCAGGAATCGAGTCTATGGCGTTCCCATCTTTCCCTATGGCCTGGGTCAGCGGCTTGCAGAAATAGTGATCGATGAGTACGTGATGCATGGCATCCTGGATGTTTATAAGCTCGGTCGACTTCCAGGCCTTCACCGTCTTGACGAATCCGTCGCGAAGGATGTCCATAACGTCCTTGGACAACATGCTGTCCTTGCGAGCCAGAATTTCCCCGTCGACCACGATGTCCTCCGCCAAATAACGGCTGTCCGCCATGGAGGCGAGAGCCTCCGTGTCGCACACCATCAGCGGCCTGGGTCCCATTCGCACTATATCGAGCAGATCGGATGCCTCCAGCGTCCTGCCGGAGCATATCTTTACCTGATCCTCCTCCATAAAATCCTCTATCAGGACAAGCCCCTCGAGCATGTGCCTGAACGCGGCCTCTCCGACGACGACCCTCAAGCTCTCGCCGGAATCCTGTATCACAAGCTCGGATATGACCCTGCCAGGCGTCAGGATATCGAGGATGACTGGCTCGGAAAGTTCCGTGTTCTTGTATTTTCCTGTCAGCTCAGCGACTCCACCGCCCTGTAGATCTATCAGAGTATGGCCGTTGAGGAACTCCACGGCTTCCTTCGTATACGACTCATTATCCCTCTTTATGCTCCCGACCTCCTGGTCGAAGTCCTCGCGCCATACCAGCTCGCCGGCAACGAACGCGCTGTCCCCCTCCTCCGCGACCCGAACCCTGTTGACAGGGGCGACCTTACGGAGGATGGTCTCTATGTGCTTATCGTTGATCGAGACGCCCTGGGTCCTGTAGACTTCCTGGATTCCGTCCAGGAGATAGCGCTGGACCTCCTCCAATCCCTCTACCTCCAGGAGCTGCTGCGGATCCTTGTACCCCTCCGTCAGCTCTTGCCCAACTCTGATATCGGCGCCCACCTGTATGTCGGTCTTGAGGCTCTGTGCGGCAGGCACGTTCCAAGCAATTCGCTCCTCGTTGCCATCCTTGTCGGTTGTCTCTACAATTATCTTACGCTTTCCCTCAGTCTCGCGAATTTCAATTATTACTCCGTCGCGATCCGCGAGCATGGCGACCTTCTTGGGCCGCCGCACTTCAAAGAGCTGCTCAATGCGCGGAAGGCCCTGGGTGATGTCCTCGCCGGTAAACTGACGAACGCCTCCTGTATGGAATGTCCTCATTGTGAGCTGAGTGCCCGGTTCTCCTATAGACTGAGCCGCGACTACTCCGACTGTCTCGCCTACCGCTATCTTCTTTCTGGTGGCCAAGTCCTTGCCGTAGCACGTTCTGCATATTCCATGCCTGAGACCGCATGTAAGCGGGCTGCGCACCCATACGGACTTTATGCCAAGGCTCTCGATTTTCTCCGCCATCTTGGAGGAAATTTCCTCGCCACTGGAGAGAAGCAGATCGCCGGTCTCAGGATTGTGGAGGTTCCTCAAGGCGATACGCCCGTCGAGCCGGTCGGCCAGTGAGATTATGACCTTGTCCTCAGTGGTGAGGGGACGGACCTCGACTCCCTGTTCCGTATGGCAGTCATCCCCAGTTATGATGAGATCCTGCGCAACGTCAACGAGTCTCCTGGTCAGGTAGCCTGACTTGGCGGTGCGGAGGGCTGTGTCCGCAAGTCCCTTCCTCGCTCCATGGGTCGAGATGAAGTATTCGAGCATGTTGAGTCCCTCGCGGAAGTTAGCCACTATTGGGTAATCGATTATGCGGCCTGACGGGTCGGCCATGAGGCCGCGGATGCCGGCCATCTGCGCCACCTGCCCCCTCGTGCCTCGGGCGCCGGAGTCCACCATCATGCGAAGCGGGTTGAACTTCTCCATGTGGTCCATTATGCTGTCCGCTATCCTGCGTCCCGCATCGGACCAGATGAAGTCCTTCTCGCGCATATACTCCTCCTCGTCGAGGAGTCCCATTTCGTGCTGCTCATGGAGGTTCTCCTCCTTACCCTGGGAGAAGTCGACTATCTCTTTCTTCTCCTCCGGGACCGTGATGTCGCCTATGCCGAGGCTTATCCCACTCCTAGTGGACCATCTGTAGCCAAGCACTTTTATGGAGTCGAGCATCTTGACCATCTCGTGTTGGCCTATCCTGTCGTAAGTCTCGTCCAACAGCGCGCTCAGATCTTTTTTGGATATCGAACGATTTATGAATCGCAGCTCGTGCGGCAGCGACTGATTGAATATAACGCGTCCGGGCGACGTTTCAAGATAACCCTTCTCGTCGAGTTCCTTCGTCTGTAGGTTCCAATCGCGCAGCGCCTTTATCTTGATTTTGGAGTTCACGTGGACAAGGTCGTGATCCAGCGCCGAGACGACGTCGTCCAAATCCCTGAAGTACGAATCCTCACCCTTCTTGCCGGGCCACATGCTAGTCAAATAGTAGATGCCAAGCAACATGTCCTGCGTCGGGGTCACGACGGATTTGCCGCTCGCCGGGGAGAGCAGGTTGTTCGACGAGAGCATCAGTATGCGGGCCTCGGTCTGGGCCTCTATCGAGAGAGGCACGTGGACGGCCATCTGGTCGCCGTCGAAGTCTGCGTTGAAGGCGGTGCAGACGAGAGGGTGAAGGCGAATGGCCTTACCTTCGATCAAAACCGGCTCAAACGCCTGGATCCCGAGCCTGTGGAGCGTCGGGGCACGGTTCAGCATTACCGGATGATCCTTGATGATGCCCTCCAGAATAGCCCAAACCTCGTCCCGCCCGCGCTCAATGAACCGTCTCGCGCTCTTGACGTTCGGCGCCATTCCGTTCTCCACGAGCTTGTTCATGACGAACGGCTTGAAGAGTTCCAGAGCCATCTGCTTAGGCAGGCCGCATTGATAAATTTTGAGGTTCGGCCCGATCACTATGACTGACCTCCCGGAGTAGTCGACGCGCTTGCCGAGGAGGTTCTGGCGGAACCGCCCCTTCTTTCCGCGCAGAAGATCCGTGAGGCTCTTTAGCGGCCTGTTGCCGGCCCCGAGAACTGCCTTACCCCTCCTGCCGTTGTCTATGAGGGCGTCCACAGACTCCTGAAGCATTCTCTTCTCGTTCCGTATTATGATGTCGGGGGCGCGGAGCTCCTGTAGTTTTTTCAACCTGTTGTTACGGTTTATGACCCTGCGGTACAGATCGTTGAGGTCGCTCGTGGCGAACCTGCCTCCGTCGAGCTGCACCATCGGGCGCAGGTCAGGCGGGATCACAGGCAGGACAGAAAGCACCATCCACTCGGGGCGGGAAGCGCTCTTGCGGAAGTCCTCCGCTATCTGAAGCCTCTTCACCAGTTTGCGCTTCTTCTGCCCGGAGGACTCGGCTATATCCTCGCGGAGCGTACTCACAAGGTCCTCGAGGTCAACCTTCTGCAGAAGGGCAAAGACCCCCTCCGCTCCTATTCCGCCCGCAAAGGACTTGTCATAGGACGCGCAGAGCTTCTCCTCCCGCTCCAGGATTATGTCTGAGCGCTCGAAAGGAGAGTCGCCGCCGTCTATTACTATGGAGCATGGGTCCTCTATGGTCTCCGTCTCGGGCTGAACTATGAAGCGCCCTGTGTATTTCTGGTGGTATAGCCTGTACTCGCTCTCGGATATAACGTCGCCCTTGCCGAACGGAAGGTGGACGACGGACGTCACGAAAAACGCCTCCTGATTCTGGAGGTTTACAGGCAAGAACTCGGAATCAGGCATGAGATCGCGCATCCTGTCCAACTGGGACTCTGGGAAGACCTCTCCCGACTCCTCCGTATCCTGGCGAACGACCCGATGGGCCCTCTCAATATGAAAGAGTCCGTCGCCGAAGTCATCCCTAATGCGCTTCACCTGAGACGCGGTTATCACATCGCCGCTGTCCAGAGGGATGTCGTCGACCTTCGTTATTCTGAAGGCCTCCTCCGCCTTGAACTTGGAGTCATAGTGGCGGTGTATCCTCTCCTCTCCCTCGGTCACGAGATCGCCCCTGCGGACGAGATCGGTGCGCTTCCCGTCTGTGACGACCTTGTACTTCTTCTCCCTCTTGCGGGTCGGCGCGAAGTACACTACCTTCTCCAAGTCTTTCGTCGATGTCCCGAGGAGCAGGCTGAGCCGACTGGGTATGCCTCGGAGATACCAAATGTGGACCACCGGAGCGGCAAGTTCGATGTGACCCATGCGCTCGCGCCTAACCCTGTTGTCCGTGACCTCGACGCCGCATCGGTCGCAGACTACGCCGCGGAACTTGGGACCGCTGCGCTTGTATTTGCCGCAGGCGCACTCGAAACTCCTGGTTGGACCGAATATGCGCTCGCAAAAAAGCCCGTCTTTTTCTGGGCGAAGTGTCCTGTAGTTTATGGTCTCCGGCTTTTTGACCTCGCCACTCGAAAGCTCCCGCACCCTTTCAGGCGATGAGAGTTTCATGCGAACGCCGGCTATATGACGAGTTTCAGCCATTATTCATCATCCTCCACATCCTCAATGTCCCCGGCATTCTCCGCAACAGAGGCGTCGCTGTCCGCCGGCGGCGCGTCTGACGAAAAAAGTTCCTTGGACTTCTCCTGAATGCTGGTCTCCCGCACCGTCAGGTCCAGCCCGCTGTACTCGGACGAGCTGCTGAATATGTCCGGGCGGTCCTTCGGGTCTATGAAGTCATCGCTCTCGCGCTCGACTAGAGCGTCGGGGCGCAGCGACATGATGCGGTGCCCCTTTTCCTCTTCCTCGCTCATCACGAGTTCGCCGAAGCTGCCATCGCTGTACTTTATCTCGACGTCAAGACCAAGTCCGTGCAACTCCTTTATCAGGACACGGAAGCTCTCCGGAACCCCAGGCTTTATGAGGTTCTGTCCCTTCACAATCCGCTCGTATGTGCGGAGCCGCCCATGTATGTCGTCGCTTTTCACCGTGAGCATCTCCTGAAGCATGTGGGCCGCGCCGTAGCCCTCCAGCGCCCACACCTCCATCTCGCCGAAGCGCTGTCCGCCGAACTGCGTCTTGCCTCCAAGCGGCTGCTGCGTTATCAAGCTGTACGGCCCTATGGAGCGGGCGTGTATCTTGTCGTCCACAAGGTGTATGAGCTTGAGCATGTACATGACCCCTACCGTGACCTTGCCGTCCATCGGGACTCCGGTGCGCCCGTCGTGGAGGATTATCTTGCAGTCGGCCGTCAGTTCCGGATATTTCGTCTCCCTGACAATGTCAAGATGGGAGAGTATCTCACTCTCGTTCGCCGCCAGAAAAACCGGCGTGGATACGTGCCACCCGTTGTGATGCGCGACGAATCCAGTGATCGTCTCCAGAACCTGGCCCAGGTTCATCCTCGAAGGAACACCCAGCGGATTCAAGACGACGTCGACAGGAGTGCCGTCGGAGAGGTAAGGCATATCCTCCTCCGGCAGAATCCTCGACACGACGCCCTTGTTGCCGTGGCGTCCGGCCATCTTGTCGCCCTCGGTTATCTTGCGGAACTGCGCGACGTAGACCTTGATTACCTCGTTCACGCCGGCACTCATATCCTCGCTGTTTTCGGCCCTGGTGAGACGCTTTACAGTGACTACCTTGCCGCCCTCGCCGTGAGGAACCCGCAGGCTCGTGTCGCGGACCTCCCTTGCCTTCTCGCCGAATATGGCTCTGAGGAGCTTTTCCTCCGGGGTCTGGTCCGACTCGCCCTTTGGCGTGACCTTGCCGACAAGGATGTCCCCAGCGTGCGCCTCGGCGCCTACCCGAATTATCCCGTCTTCGTCGAGGTTTTTCAGCGCGTCCTCACCGACGTTCGGTATGTCGCGCGTTATCTCCTCCGGACCCAGCTTCGTCTCGCGCGCCTCGACCTCGTACTCCTCGATATGGATGGAGGTGTAGAAGTCCTCCTTCACAAGGCGCTGGCTCAGCAGTATGGCGTCCTCGAAGTTGTACCCCTCCCATGAAACGAATGCGACAAGGACGTTGCGCCCCAGCGCCAGCTCGCCGCCGTCGCAAGACTGCCCGTCCGCTATGATCTGCCCCTCTTCAACCCTGTCGCCGCTGTTCACTATCGGCTTCTGGTGAATTATAGTTCCCTGGTTCGACCTTCGGAACTTGATCAGCTTGTAGATGTCGAGATGGTTATCGTCGCTCGTCACCTCTATACGGTCCGAGTCGAGATATGTGACGCGCCCTGTCCTCTCCGCCACGACGCACGAGCCGGAGTCCTTCGCGATTCTATGTTCGATTCCAGTCCCCACAAGAGGCGCCTCAGCCTGAACGAGCGGCACAGCCTGTCGCTGCATGTTCGAACCCATGAGCGCCCTGTTGGCGTCGTCGTGCTCCAGAAATGGTATAAGCGCAGTTGAAACCGACACGATCTGTTTTGGTGAAATATCCAGGAAGTCCACAGCCTCCGGCGATATCTCCCGTATGTCGCTCCTGTAGCGGACGTGTATCGTATGTCCAAGTATCCGCCCTTTATCATCCATCGGGATGTCCGCTCTGCCGACGTAGTACTGGTCTTCCTCGTCAGCGGAGAGATATATCACGTCGTCGGTCACAGCGCCGCTCGTTACCTTGCGGACCGGGCGCACCAGGAAACCGTACTCGTTTATCCTGGCGTATGTCGCGAGCGACGTGACGAGCCCGATGTTCGGACCCTCCGGCGTCTCTATTGGACAGACGCGCCCATAGTGGGTGTAGTGAACGTCGCGAGCCTCAAAACCGGCCCTCTCCCTTGAGAGGCCGCCCGGACCCAGGGCTGACAGCCTCCGCCTGTGGGTCAGCTCGGCCAGAGGGTTCGTCTGGTCCATGAACTGCGATAGCTGGCCGGAGCCAAAGAACTCTCTCAGCACTGCCGAGACCGGGCGAACGTTTATGAGATCCTTTGCCATTGACGTGGCGAGGTCAGGGATTGTCGTCATCCTCTCCTTTGCTATTCTTTCCAAGCGAAGCAGACCGATGCGCACCTGATTTTGAAGCAGCTCCCCTACCGCCCTGACGCGCCTATTCCCGAGGTGGTCGATATCGTCCTCCCCCTCGTATGCCTCGTCGTTCTTGAGGTTCAAAAGCTCCCGCGAGAGGGCGACTATGTCCTCCTTGGTAAGAAGCCGCTCGTCTATGTGAACTTCCACGCCCAGCCGCCTGTTTACCTTATATCGGCCGACGCGCCCCAGGCTGTACCTCCTGGTGTCCGTGAAGATACTGTGTACGTACTCGCGGGCGTTTTCCATTCTGGCAGGTTCATTGGGACGAAGCCTCTTGAATAGCTCCATGATGGCCTCGTCGCTGTTTGCGGTCCCATCCTTCTCGATGGTGGCCGCTATGACAGGGTCGGTATCCCAGACCCATAGTTTCGTCCTGCCCTGGTTCCAGAGTGTCTCAAGATGCTCCTTCGACACCCTCTCGTTTTTCTTTATCAGTATCGCCCCATCCTCGGCGACTATAGCCTCGGCGAGCAGCATGCCCTTGACGTCCTCCTCGGTGAGGTCTTGCTCCACCTCGACGGCGCCCAGCATCTTCAGTATTTCATCGTCCGAATCCACTCCGAACGCCTTGAGCAGCATCGTAACAGGTATCTTCTTCCTGCTGTCAACCTTTACCGATATCGGCTCAACCTTGAGGGGGGGCTCGCCCTTAGGCAGATCGAACTCCATCCACGCGCCGCGGTCAGGTATCACCTTCGCCGAGAAAACCTCCTGCCCTGGCGTGCGCTCAGCGCTGAAGTAAACTCCGGCGGAGCGAGCGAGCTGATTCACAACCACGCGCTCTGTCCCGTTGATTATAAAAGTCCCGCGCGCCGTCATTATCGGAAAGTCGCCGAGGTATATCTCCTCCTCTTTGATCTCTCCTGTCTTGACATTGCGAAGCCTTATGGTCGCCCTGATCGGCCGCGACCACGTGAGATCCCTGCTTCTCGCCTCATCGAGGCTGATCGTCTCAGGTTCTACCTTGTAGCTGACGAACTCGAGGGAAAACGAGCCGTCATAGCTCTCTATCGGAAATATCTCCAGGAACAGCTCCTGAAGTCCATGTTTTCCCCGCATCATCGGGTCGATATCTTTTTGAAAGAACCAATCGTGAGAGTTTTTCTGAACTTCTACCAAGTCCGGAAGAGGCAAAAGGTCCTTTTCCGTTCCAAAAATCCTACGTTCCCGCGCTTTTTTTGAAGGGGCTGTTACCAGCATGGGGAGACATACCTCCCAAGTTTTTATATTGAGCACAATATGTGCAACAAAAAACGATACCAAAAATCGCGGCAGTTGTCAAATATATTTTTGCTGAATGTATTTTTGCTGAAGAACTGGCTGAAATCGCGAAATCTCGCCGCCGCAACGGCATCGACCGGCATCTTTAAGGTTTGCTGTCCGCGTAATACATGTCAAGACCAGAGGCGGTTTTTCGTGCTAATTAGCATTCTAACGGGGATATGGCCGCTGCCATATTGTGAGTGCATCGATGCGCCGGCTCGTTCGGATCACTTCGCTATGCTCCCTACGAGGTTGGCTATCAGCTCGCCGTTCATCTCCTCGACAGTCAACTCGCTCGCTATGTACTGGAAAGTGTCCGCCAGCTCCCTGAAAGCGCTCGCGACATCCGGATCAAAGTGCGAACCGCTCTGGCTCATTATAAAATCCACAACTTCGCTGTGCCCCATCGGCGGCTTATATACCCTTGGACTAACCATCGCATCATACACGTCGGCTATCGCCATGAGGCGACCTGAAATTGGGATCTCGTCGCCGACAAGCCCTCTCGGGTATCCATGGCCATCCCATTTCTCGTGGTGCGTCCAGGCTATAACATCGGCGAACTTGAGGAATGCGTTGCCTGGAAGCCGTTTCACCAGCTTGCTCAACGTCGCGTGCCCATAAGTCGTATGTTTTTTTATCTCCTCGAACTCCTCGGGAGTCAATCTGCCAGGCTTCAGCAGTATGTGGTCAGGAACTCCGACCTTGCCGATGTCATGCAGCGTAGCAGCCGTTCCAAGCTCGTCCGGGTCAATATTGGACAGATATGACACAAACTTGGGGTGCCCGGCCAGAGTCACCGCGAGGAGCTGCACGTAGTACCTGGTGCGCATAACGTGATCCCCGGTCTCCTGGTCCCTCGTTTCCGCCAAGCTCGCCATGGCCTCGATTATAACTCCTTGAGTGAGTTCGAGTTCCTGAGTGCGTTCCTTGACCTTGACCTCCAGTATCTCGTTCTGATGCTGAAGCTCTTTTTTTGCGTTGAGGAGCG
>JAITNX010000015.1 GCA_031290235.1 Synergistaceae bacterium
TAAACCAGGCGTTTAAAAAGACCATGAGGGGTTACGACCCCGCAGAGGTTGACGAGTTCCTGGATAAGGTTGCCGAGTGTATCCAGGTATACGTTCAGAGGACGAAGGACTATGAGCGTATCATGGAGGAACAAGCCGAGAGGCTGAGCGACTACGACAATATAAAGGGTTCGCTTCATGAGGCGCTCCTGATGGCGCAGAGGACGTCGGAAGAAAAACTCCGAAACGCGACGCGGCTTGCTGACGAGACTCTCAACAACGCGAACCAGGCGTCTGAGGACAAACTTGCATCGGCCGCAAGGGCTGCTGATGAGAGGATCAATCAGGCAAACCTGAATGCGGAAAGCATACTTGCCGACGCGAGGATAAAGGCGGAGCAGATAATCCGAGATGCCGAGGCCGCCGTATCCCATTACGGCCACGAGGTACAGAGCTTGCAGGAGCTGAGAAACAGCGGATTTACCAACCTGAAGTCCTTCTTGAGCGAGGTATCGACGGTAATTGAGCGCGCCGAGGCCGGCGGCAGAATTCAAATGCCCTCTAATGCCTTCACGATAATGAATAGGTTTGACGCTTCCACGCCTACGTCGTCGTCGTCCGCTGTGGTCGAATCGGAGGCAAAGAGGCAGGAGATCTCTGAGACCCTGAGTATGCTTGGGATCGACCCGAGTCTCCTCAATATTAACGCGGAGATTAACTGACCTGGGCCGCATCGCCGCATAAACCGTGAGGCTCCACGATCCCCTGAACACCCTGCCCGGAGTCGGCGTGGGGAGGATGAAGGTTTTTGCTGCGTTAGGTCTTCACACTATCAGCGATATGTTGTTCTATATGCCCTTGCGCTATGAGGACCGCAGACGGACCGCTCCGATAGGCGATCTGGTTCCTGGCGTCAAGGTCACCGTAAAAGGAACGGTTTCGTCGTTTCACGTACGGAAATCAGCGTCGCGAAATCTCTTCGTCGCCACGTTGGACGTTGAAGACGAGAGTTCGTCAGCGTCCGTCGTCCTCTTCGGAGGGTATCGCAGCTTCTACTCGATAAGGGATGGCGCCGGAATAATAATGTATGGGATGCCTTTGCAAAAGGGAGGCGTCCTGGAATTTCAGAACCCCGACTATGTAATTCTGCGACATGGCGCGGAGGAAGCGCCGCCCGATTTCGGAAGAATCCTCCCAGTTTACCCCACGACAAAGGGATTGCCTCGCCGAGTGTTGGCGAATCTCATATTCTCATGCGTTACGTCGCCGAATCTGTCGATAGACGACCCCATTCCAGCGGATATGCTGAAAAAACGCTCCTTGTCAGGCCTTCGAGATGCGCTGCGCGGTGTACACGCCCCGTCCGATCAAGACGAGATAAACAATTCAAGAGTGAGACTGGCCTACGGCGAGTTGTTCGAGATGCAGAGGAAAATATTCCTCGCTCGGGAGGCCAGGGATAGGATTGTGGCCAAACCGATTCAGCAAGACGCCGTCAGCGCGGGGCGTTTTACCTCATCCTTGCCCTTCGAGCTTACGGCGTCTCAATTGCAGGCCATGGACGAGATCTGCCGCGACATGGCCGTTAGAAGGCCGATGCACAGGCTGTTGCAGGGCGACGTCGGCTCCGGAAAGACGGTCGTCGCGCTCGCCGCAGCCTCGGCCTGCGCCTGCGCCGGCTTTCAGTCCGCCATCCTGGCGCCTACGACGATACTCTCCTCGCAATTTTACGGCGAGGCTGTGAAATACCTCTCGCCCCTCGGGTTCAAATGCGCGGAGCTGACAGGAGGGACCGGCGCGAAGGATAGGGGCGGGCTTCTGGACGGCCTTGCCGGAGGAGAGATAGACGTCTTGGTGGGCACCCACGCGATGCTGGAGGATGACGTCTCCTTCAAATCCCTTGGGCTGGTTGTGATAGACGAACAGCACAGGTTCGGAGTGGCGCAGAGGGACATGATATATGGCAAAAGCGTCGGCGCCCACGTCCTGCTCATGAGCGCCACGCCAATACCGCGCACTCTGTGCATGGCGTTGTACGGAGACATCGATTCGTCCGCGATCAGAGGGAAGCCGTCCAGCAGAAAGCCTGTCGTGACCAGGGTGTTGAGCGACAATCATATGGACGAGCTGTATAAATTCATATCGTCGAGAGTCAAGCTGAGGGAGCGATGCTACTGGGTATGTCCCCTGATAGGAGAGGATGACGGCGACTCCGTGGGCGACTCGTCCGTTATGGCGAGGACCGCCGACATGGAGAAAAAAATTCCCGGCGTCAGTGTCGCAAAACTGTACGGCAGCATGACTCCAGCGGAGAAGGTGTCCGTGATGGAGCGCTTCTCGTCTGGCGACGCCGGTATTTTGGTGTCTACGACAGTGATAGAGGTGGGAGTGGATGTCCGTGA
Source organism: Synergistaceae bacterium (assembly GCA_031290235.1). Classification (GTDB taxonomy): domain Bacteria; phylum Synergistota; class Synergistia; order Synergistales; family Synergistaceae; genus JAIRWR01. Next base: position 2,382 of record JAITNX010000015.1, read on the forward strand.
CGCTTGTGTCATAGTCGTGGAGAGCGCGTCGTCGTTTGGCCTTTCGCAGCTTCATCAGCTGAGGGGCAGGGTGGGGCGGGGCAGCAGGGCCGGGTTCTGCATACTGCTCGACTCCGCCGCGAACATCAGCGGGAATAGAAGGCTGGAGGTGCTGACAAAATGTGACGACGGCTATGTCATAGCCGAGGAGGACTTGAGGCTTCGCGGCGCGGGCGAGATAGCCGGAGTCAGGCAGCACGGCGCGGTCAGCCTTAAAATCGCCAGCCTGCCCGAGGACTTGAATCTGCTGGAGATGGCGAGGGAGGACGCGGCGATAAAATAATCGTTCATTAATATTTATTCTGACGTTTTACGAGAACGAGGTGCTATAATTTTTACAAAGCTGGGGGATCGAAGCCTGGGCTTGGACAAAAGGAGCGAGGATATTGTTTTTCAATATAGAGGGAGCGGCAATCAAACGCCTCACGCGCGTATTCGTGTTAGTCGCTTCTATTTTTACGCCCGTAGTCTCGTCCGCCGCTATTCCCTCCATACCTTACGGCGATTACAACGTCACTGCGTCCGTTTCAATGGGACGGTCCCTATATCCGGATGCGATCAGAGAATACTTTGACGAAAAAACCAAGGATGTCGTGTTGCACAGCCCTACTCTGGATAGGATGGGCGTTGCCTCGAATGATCATGCCTCGGACCTTCCAGGGAGGATAGGGCGCGCCGTGACGAACGAGGAGCTTATCAGCTTCATAGACGCCCTTCCCGATGCGGGCCTGCGCAGGCTGAGCCTTGGAAAATTTCCATCCTATTCTTCGCTCGGAGTCTTTGAGAACGCGTTTGAAGTTCCGTTCCTCATCTTCAGTTCCCCTCCGACGTCTGACGCCGAGGAACTCAAGGCTCTGGGCAAACCGATAATTTATCTGCAGGGAGGCATTCACGGGCACGAGACCAGCGGGACTGACGCCCTGCTGGCAGTGGCCGGCGACCTGGCGGACGACGAGAACCATCTGCTGGAAAAAATATCCGTGATAATACTGCCGCGCCTCAACATGGACGGGGCATGGCGGTACCGCCGAGGCACCAACTCCGCAAACCCGGATTTTGACGACCTGGACCAGAACCGTGACTCCATCTCGACAATATCGCCTCAGATGAGAGCCCTCCGCAATATGCTGGCAACGTTCAGGCCGGATGTCGGGGTCGATTTTCACGAGATGGGCTTCAGGACGTTCGATTCCGCGGAATATACGGCTGAGGGATTGTACTCGGGATACGGCTTCTACAACGAATTTGACCTCGCCACACTGGTCGCCCACCCCGCCAATGTCCCGGCCAGGGTGACGGAGTTGGCGTATGAACTTCAGAGCGGGGTGTGGGAAGCTCTTGCCTCAGTTGGTCTCAAGGCTTCCGCCTACTATGCCGAGGCATCTGTGGTTCCTGGTTATATGCGGCTGAAGCGTTATTTTGATGACGGGGCGGCCGACGCCGAGCCTCCCGGTTATATTACATACCCATCTCAGATCATGGAGGGCGCCCCTGACGAGAGCATCTCGGACTCGGCGGCGAGCCTCATGCCGTCGGTGACACTGCTCTTCGAGGCGAGATCAGTCAAGGTTTTGACGAACTATAAGACGAGGGTATATTCCCTCTACAGGGCGGCCCATTCGGTATTGGAACAGGTGGCTTCACGACCTGCCGAGTTCAGGGACGCCGTGGCCGAAGGAGCGGAGGAGATCTCGGCAATGGGCAATAATCCGGACAACTCGGCCAATATAGTGTTGTGGTCGAAACAGCGGGAGGTCCCATCCTGCGACGTAGAATCGCTGGCGCTGAACAAGAAAGGAGGGGGCGTGTCGATAGAGACTCTGGTGATCGACAAATTTCATCGGAACGATATTTTGACGCCGGTCATGTCTGTGAAGCGCCCCTACGCGTACATAATTTCGGCCGACGGGTCCGAGGCCGACGCGATAGCATCCCGGCTCGCCCTTACCGGAATAGGAATAGCGAGGCTGGCGGGGAATGCCGAAATCGAGGCGGAAGCGTACACCGTGAACTCGGTTGTCCCGGCGAATCACCAAAGCCTTTCCTACAGCTCTCGCAGCGGGGACTATTTCCCTAAGAGCAACTCGGCGGTCACATACGCGATAAACGATGTCTCAGCCTCGTCAGTCACGAGGACGTTCCGGAGCGGGTCGTATGTGGTTCTGATGTCGGACCCGTCGGCGAACCTCGCGGCCCTGGCGCTCGAACCGATGGCCAACTGCAACCTTGCGAACTACTGGTATTCGCTGGTGAACGGGGAAAAGAAAAATACGGCTGGGTATATCGCGTTCGGCGTCGGAGAGGAGTACCCGGTCTACCGCGTCATGAGCGCGGTGGCTCTCGGCCTCGTCTCTGTCACAGCACAGGCGCCTTTCTTGAGCGGCGCTTACGTCAAAACCTCGATTCCGGTGAATCCATCCGAGGTGGATGCCGCCGCGGCATTCTGTTATCGTTTCGCAGCCCTCAACCCGATTACAGGCGCAGCCCCGTCGTCGTTCACGATGACGCTGCCGTCATCGAGGGGCAAAGCGCGCCTGAGGTCGTGGTCGCTCTACAACTGGAGCAGTGGGATTCTGGAAGAGGTAACATCCTACGAGGACAGGGGAGTGCCGGCGGTTCTGGTTTCATCTCAGTACATCAGCCCTGAGGGCGAAGTGGCAGCGGCGGCTTTTGACAGGGACCTGGCTGTCCATGCCGAGGATGTTCCCCACAGCGGAGGCAGCGGATGCAACACGTTGACATGGTCCTCCCTGCTGCTGCCAGCCATGATATTCCTCGTCAAATCTAAACATTGACATGAAGGCGATGTGATAGTGCTTTATGAGTTCGTCATTTTTGTTGAGGGGCATGAATCTTTATAAGGCTTACGGCGATAGGACAGTGCTCGATGTCGACTCGATAGAGCTTCGCAGGGGCGAGAAAATAGGACTTGTGGGGAGAAACGGGGCCGGCAAGAGTACGTTTTTAGCGGTGCTGGCAGGGGAGGCGTCACCTGACGAGGGGGAGATCGACGCGAGGGGAGTCGTGTCCATAGTCAGGCAGGAGCAAGATCGCGGCGGGTTCGGCGAATCCCTGAACAGGGCCGCTCAAAGGCCCGGCCGGGCTTTTTCGTCATCCTCCCTTTCGGAGAACCCCAGCGGCGGAGAGCTGACGAGGGCCGCTATCGACGCGGCTCTCGCCGCGAGTCCGGATATATTGCTCGCCGATGAGCCAACGACGAACCTCGACATCAATGGTGTCGAGCGTCTTCAGGCTGAACTTGCCGCGTTCAGAGGCGCGCTGGTGGTGGTATCCCATGATAGGGCGCTCCTTGACGCTGTGTGCGATGAGATATGGGAGATAGACGACGGGAACTTGCGCCAGTTTCCTGGAAATTATTCGGCGTGGCTGGTTCAGCGCGAGCATGAGAGGAACTTCGCAGAGTTCGAGTACGAGGAGTACCGGAGGGAGGAAAATCGCCTCCGCGAGTCCGCTCGCAAGGTGAAGGAGCGGGCGCGGGCGGGGAAGGTGACGAGACCGCCGTCTCGGATGTCTTCCAGCGAGGCCCGAATCAATCCCGCAAAGGGCAGCGACGCGCAGGCCAGCGTAGCGGCAAAGGCTAGGGCGACATTGAAGCGCGTCGCAATGCTGGAAAAGAAGGATCGCCCTAAGGACCTTCCCGAGATAAAGATGGCCTTGGGCATCTCAAGTCCCCTCACGTCTGGCGGCGCTATAAGGGCGACGGGGCTCTCCGTCTCCTTTGGCGATCGAGCGATATTTGAGGACGCGGCTTTCGAGGTGACAACGTCGAAACGCACCATCCTGCTAGGTCCCAATGGCAGTGGAAAGACGACGCTGCTCGGTTTGATCGAGCGGGGAGTCCCTCCCGTAAGGGTGGCGCCAACCGCGAAGATCGGTTATTTCGACCAGAACCATGAGTCGATCGACCCCAACCGGACGATCCTCCAGAATGCGCGAGACATATCCAGTCTGCCTGAGTACGAGGTGCGGACGATCCTGGCCCGGCTGGAGATAAAGGGGGACGACGTCCACAAGGAGTGCGGCGTGCTGTCGGGAGGGGAGAGGGCGAAGGTCGCCTTCGCCAGGCTGATAGCATCTGACCTGAACACCCTTGTTTTTGACGAGCCGACGAACCACATAGATCTCTACACAGCCGAGGCCCTGGAGAGCCTGCTGTTTGCCTGGAGAGGTACACTGCTCGTGGCGACTCACGACAGGCGGCTGATCGAGTCCATAGGGGAGAGGCTCCTTATAATTGAGGATAAAAAAATCAGGACCTATGAGGGAACGTGGTCGGAGTATCTGGAGAGGAGATGAGGGTTCTGAGGTTGAATATATCCGTCCTCTGCAATACAATCTTAATAGATCTTTAAGCGGCGTTGCAATGAGGAATGGGGTGGATCGCCATGAAATCGGGCGCGGATGAAAAAATTTATGTCAGGTACGGCGCCGACGGACACGATGGGGCGATGGAGCTCCTGCGCGCAGCTGGAATAGCGAACGAGCTGAAACCGGGGATTTCCGTCGCCCTCAAGCCGAATCTCGTCGTCGCCAAGCCGTCGTCGAGCGGCGCCACTACATCACCGCTTGTGATCTCAGGCGTCGTTCAATTCCTCAGGGATTGCGGCGTCAAGACCATAACCATTATGGAGGGCTCGTGGGTTGGAGATAATACGAAGAGGGCGTGGCGCGTCTGCGGATACGACGAGATAGCCAAGCGCTACGGAGTGCGCCTGCTGGACCTGAAGGACGACGCGACGAGGAGCTTCACGGTGGACGGTTTCGATATTGACGTCTGCGCCTCGGCCCTGGACGCCGAATATCTGATAAACATGCCGGTGCTCAAGGGACACTGCCAGACCGTCATGACGTGCGCGCTAAAAAACCTCAAGGGCTGTCTCCCTGACAGGGAGAAGCGTCGATTTCACCAGGCCGGTCTCCACAGACCAATAGCCCTGTTGAACACCCTGCTGCACCCTCATCTGATCCTTGTCGACGCACTGTGCGGGGACATATCGTTCGAGGAGGGCGGCAACCCTGTCGAGATGAACAGGCTGATACTAGGGAGGGACCCCGTGAAGATCGATTCCTACGGCGCGTCCCTGCTGGGGATCTCCCTGGGAGAGCTGAGCCACGTTACGATGGCCGAGACGCTTGGGGTCGGAACAACTCATATCGTGGATGAGGACGTGATCCAAATTGGGCGAGACGGCTCGAGAGTGGTTGTTGGGCGCCTTCCAGGCGCGGCAAGGGAGCTGGCCGCCTATATAAACGAAAAGGATGCCTGCTCCGCCTGCTACGCCTCTCTTGTCCACGCCCTGTACCGGCTGGATAAAAAAATCCTCCAGAGGTTTACTGGAGACAAAAGGATAAAGATAGGACAGGGCTGGCGCGGAGCTGCCGGCTCCGGAATCGGAGTGGGCGACTGCGCCTCTGGATTTGTGAAACGCGTTCCGGGTTGTCCCCCGAAAGCGGATGAAATCGCGAAGGTGCTGAAGGAACGCGGAGAATTGGGATGAAGCGAGCGTAAAGGAGCGGCGCCGGAGGCGAAACGATGATGAACAGAATTCAGTTTAAAACATTCAGAATGGGATCTTTTGACAAACCAAACGACGTAATACTTGCCAGGGAGGCCATTTTGTCCAAACGATTATCGACGATCGGCCTTTCCTCGAAATCATTGAAGAATACGAGCGTTCTCATCTCTTGGGGAATCTGAGAGGCAGCAAATACGAGTATCAGTACGTCGATGAATTGTATAGGTATTTGACCGATAAAAAACAGCGTGATTTTGAGGGAGTTGGCCTTCTCATTTGCGGTGGTTGTTTGATTGAAGGTTGTTGGCCGATTTATTGCTGGATGAACGAAAATGATGATACGGTGATTTGGAGCGGATTTTACAACCCTCATTTGAACGGAGAAATGGGAGGGGAACCCGATGTAGATTACGGAGAACTCGGCCCCTTTGAATTCGATAGAAATAAATTTTGGAGCGAAGTCGAAAATTTGAGGCAGGACGCTGAAGAGAAAGGAAAACGAAGATGGGTGAAGTGAAAAATCGTGTTGGATTGAAATTCCTCAGCAATTTTGCGACAGGTCTTTGCAAAATTATAACGACGCTCAATAAGCGGAGAGTGCTGGAACATTGAAATGACACTTCAAAAACGGGATTGCCCCTTGGAAATAGAGCTTATTCCACATGGAGCAGGGTGGACATACGTCTATTTGACTATTGGAGACGAGCGATTATTTTTCGTCGTTTCGAACGTACTGGGAGATCAATTCAGCGATTTGGTCGAGG
>JAITNX010000035.1 GCA_031290235.1 Synergistaceae bacterium
TCGGATCTGGAGGTTATAAAGCTGCGTCAGGTGCGCGCCTGACGCCACGCTCTGCGGGGTGAAACCGTCACGAGGCTCGCCGCCCCCCCATATCCGCCCTATGGGTATCCCCGGCGGCAGATAATCCCCCACCATCGCTGTGGAGATCATCATCCCTCGGCTGAACTCCCTCTCGTGCGGCATGTAAAGCAACCAAACGTTCCCCATGTCGTCCCCGTTTATTACGCCCAGGTCCCACGTCTCATTTACGACCGCCGCCAAAAGGAACGAGGCCGACGTTACGAGTTCGACCCAAGCATAGTCGTCACCTACGCTCACTACCCTTCCTATCATATACCCATCCGACAAGGCCGGCGCGCCAACCCGGATGCCGTGGCGCGCGCCCATGTTGACCCTGACTTCCTTCCACCACGCGTCGGGATACCTGAGAGTGACCCTCGCCCCTATCATCTCGGCGGTGGATACTGGAGATGGGATGGCCACATTCTGGATGGTGGCGCGCAGGGCCAGGTTCTCTATCTCCAGCTCCTTGTTACGATCCTGCAGGCTCTTGCGCTCCATCACCCAATTGCTGGCTACCTGCACAAGAGTTCTAATCTCCTGCGCCGGCAGCTCCGGATAAGAGAGTACCGCGCCAACGTTATCGACCATGGAGCGAACGACGCCCGGAAAGGCGTACGAAGCCCAAAGCACCATCAGCCCGCAGAAGAGCGTCAGCAACGTGTTTACCAGAATGGGGTTGATTTTGTTCACCATCCGGGTGAGAGACCTCCCTCAGGCCGCTCCCCTACACTGTCGAGTGGTCGACAGTCACGGATATCTTATCCCCGCGGTCCACGGTCTCCAGGAGCTTGCCGAGTCCAAGAGCCACAGAAAAGAGAGGCTGTTCCGCCATGTGGACAGGCACGTTCATGGCGTCGGAGAAACGTATGTTCAACCCCCGCAACAGCGAGCTTCCCCCGGTCAGGACAAGCCCTTGGTCCACTATATCCTTCACCAGCTCCGGCGGAGTCTGCTCCACAGCGTAGCGGAGCATGTCCTCTATTCTGCATATTATGGGTTCTATGGCCTCCCGGACCTCGTTGGACGTTACCTTGACCACCTTAGGCAGACCGTCCATCAGGTCGCGGCCCTTCACCTCCATCTGCAGCTCTTCTTCGAGCGGAATGACAGAGCCTATCTCGAACTTGACCTCTTCCGCCGTGCTGTCCCCTATCGACAGGGTGTAGTTCTGCCTGAGCATGGACACTATCGCGCTGTCCAGATCGTCGCCGGCAGCTCTCAGCGAGTTGCTTATGACGACGCCCCCAAGTGAGAGCACAGCCACCTCGCTGGTGCCTCCGCCTATGTCCACGACCATATTGCCTCGCGGTTCGTTGATCGGAAGCCCCGTGCCAAGGGCCGCGGCCAGCGGTTCCTCAACCACGAAAGCCTCGCGGGCTCCAGCGCCGAGGGTTGCGTCCACGACCGCGCGCTTCTCTACCTCCGTGACACATGCAGGGACGCATATCGCGACCCTGGGATGCGCCATCATCCTCCTGCCCTGGTGCGCGGCCGTCAGATAGTGGCCGACCATCTGCTCGGTCATGTCGAAATCGGCAATGACCCCATGCTGAAGAGGCCGGATCGTCTCTATCCCAACCGGCGTCTTTCCTATCATTCGCTTTGCCGGGTGTCCGAAGGCGATTACCTCCTTCTTCCCCTTGCTCCCGACCTTTCGGACCGCCAGAACAGACGGTTCGTCTATCGTTATCCCGCGCCCCTTCACGTAAACTACCGTGTTCGCGCTGCCTAAATCTATGCCGATATCACGGCTGAATAACCCAGATAAAAACTTAAACATTTATATACAGCCTCGCTTCCCGTTCTCGGCAAATTGGATAGTTGTACCGCACAAAATAACAGCGGAGGTTATCCTTCGCATGGCGTATAGTATCATAAATTCCACCCAGCCGGGAGCTTTTTCTAAAAAATACATCGAGCCGTTCATTTGCCGACGCAGAAGTCGCTGAAAATTTTCTCGATCAGCTCCTCGGTGGCGTCGATCCCCAGCGGCGAGGCGATGAGTGAGGCAGCCTCGAACATGAGCGAACTGGCCGCATCGATTCCGTCCGCGCTCCTTATTGCGGCGCAAGCCTCGTCAATTATGGCGCAAGCGTCAGAAAGAGCGGTTACCATCCTCTCGGTCGCGGCATATCCCTCCGTGTGGGCCGCATCGCCGAGCGCCTCCTCGAAAATGGCGTCCTTCAGCTCGCGGACGCCCTCCCCAGTCCTGGAGGAAACTTTTATCAAGCGGCTGTAAGGTCCGAGCCGGGCTATTTCACCCTCCCCAGCCAGGCTGGGAAGGTCGCGCTTGTTAAGGACAAGCAGTCCACCGGCGCCTCCGGCCGACTCCGAGATCACCTCGTCCTCCGAGGAGACCGGCACAGATGAGTCTATGACGTGTATCCGCAAGTCCGCGCCCCTCATCGCGGCCATCGACCTCTCTATTCCGACGCTCTCTATCGCGTCGCCAGGCGTCCTTATGCCGGCGGTGTCAACCACCCTCATCAAAAGTCCCCTGTGGGCGAACGCTGCGTCCACAGTGTCGCGAGTCGTCCCCGGAATATCGGTCACTATCGCGCGCTCCTCGCCCAAAAGGGCGTTCAGCAGGGAGGATTTGCCAACGTTGGGACGGCCCAGTATTGCGGCCGTCACGCCGGAGTTCAGCACTAGCCCCGCTCGGCACCGCGTCAAGAGATCCCTGACTTGGCCGCCGATGTCCGCCAGCTCGGACGCGAGATCCGATGCCTCCGATTCATCAACCTCCTCCGGATAATCCAACCGCGCCTCCACGCCAGCCCTGAGGGACGTCAGGGAGTCCATCAGGACTCGCAGTCTCTCTGACAGCCCCCCTTGAAGCGAACGGCCGGCCGACATGAGCGCCGCGTCGCTCCGCGCCCTTATGAGGCTCGATACCGCCTCGGCCTGGGCGAGGTCAATCCGTCCCGAGAGAAAGGCCCTTTTTGTGAACTCCCCGGGAAGCGCGACACGCGCCCCGGCGCCCGTAAAGAGCTCCATGCACATTCGCGCGGCCATGACGCCTCCATGGCAATGAACCTCAGCCGACTCCTCCCCGGTGTAGCTCGCATCGCTCTCGAAACGGACGGCAAGGACCTGATCCACGACCTGGCCGCAACAAGTTATAGAACCTAGGATCATGCGGCGCGACTGCCGGCGGGAGAGCGGCGCGCCGCCCTTTGAAGCGCTAAAGAATTTTTCGACCAGCTCCACCGATCCATCCCCTGAGAGCCGGATCACAGCTATGGCCGACTCTCCCAACGCCGTGGCGGTGGCTGCTATGACGTCTCCCACTACAAGCGAGTCATTTTTTGCCATCCAAATATCTTCCTCTCCGGCAAAACGCAAATTGTACATATATACAGCCGAGGGGTTGTAACAATGCGCAATGGCATATCCCCCCGGCTGCTGTACTATACGGTCATCGAGCGCATGAATCGCTGACAGCGCAACAAGGGAAGGACCGAAAAACAATGCGGAGCGGCGGCGGCCAGAACTAAAGCGAGATAGAGCCGTCAGCCAGTACGCTTGAAGCTATAAAGGAGCCGGGCATCTGTCGTTCCCGGTCGAAACAGCAACATGCGCTGGGCCGCGCGGTACAAACAATAATAGCACGTCCACAGGCCGGCCGCGCGGCCAAAAATCAATTACAAAAAAACTTCTTCCAACAAGATGTAAATACCGTCCCGCAAGCGTGTGCAGGACGGTATTTACATCTTTGTTCAAATGACGGCACTTTTTTTGACAACTGCGCCCATTCACAGTATCATATAACTTTCGAAAGAGTGCGCAAGCTAGCGCGCTAGCATGAAAGGGTGGGGTACATGTCCCAAAAGATTACCGTTATCCTCGGAAGCCCGAGGAGGAACGGCAACAGCGAGCGGCTGGCCGCCGCCCTGCTCAAGGGCGCGGCTGAGGCCGACTATAAGGCTCAGACCATACGAATGCACGGCCTCAAGGTTGGAGGCTGCATAGACTGCCGGCGCTGTTGGAGCAATGGAACGCACTGTTTCCTGAACGACGACATGAAGGACGTGTATGCGGCTATCGACGACGCCGCTGTGATAATTTTCGCGTCTCCTCTGTATTTTTTCTCATGGACGTCACAGATCAAGCCGGTGTGGGACAGGCTGCTGCCATATTTTCATCCAAACTCGAAAGTGGACGTAAGGGGACGCCGGGTCATACTTCTGGCGACCGCCGGCGACACCGACAAGCGATGTTTCGACGGCATGAAAAAATCCTTCCACCTCTCATGTCAGTACTGCGAATGGACGATAGCCGGCGAGGTATACGCGTATGACGTCCACGACACCGGCGCGATAAGCAAGAAAGGCGACTGGCTCACGCGGGCCGAGGAAATCGGCAAGAGCCTGTAGCCATTCCATATAGGGAGGAATCAGACAATGAAGGTCATAGCCGTAAACGGAAGCCCTCATAAGGAGGGCAACACTTGGATCGTCCTGTCAAAGATGTCGGACATCATGAAGGAAGATGGCATTGAAACCGAGATATTGCAAATCGGCGCGGAGAAGATTCACGGCTGCGTAGGCTGCGGCCACTGCCAAACATCCGACGGAAACAAGTGCGTTTTCAAGGACGACGTTGTAAACGAGGCGTCGTTGAAGATGCGGGAGGCGGACGGAATAATCCTTGGAGCGCCGACATATTACGCCGGAATCCCAGGCGCGATGAAGTGCTTCCTCGACAGGGTGTTCTACAGCAGCAAAAAATATTTCAACTACAAAGTCGCCACTCCTGTCGCGGTAGTGAGGCGAGCCGGCGGAGTGGACGTCGTCCACCAGCTTATGAACTATCTCCATCTGGCCGAGACCGTAACCCCTCCCAGCCAATACTGGACTGTGGTCTACGGAAGAACTCCCGGCGAGGTGCTGCAGGACGGCGAAGGAATTCAGACGATAACAAAAAACGCGCGCTCCTTGGCCTGGCTTTTAAAGGTAATAGAGGCAAGCAGTGGTAAAATCCCAACTCCAGCCGAGGAATCCAGGGTATACACTCACTTCGTCCGTTAGAGAGAAAGTGCATCTGATCCTCGAATTATCTTAATGGGACGAGTTTTTTTCAGCTAGACTATTGCAATGTTTGTATAAAACCCTTACACTGTTTTAAGCAGTCGTGCAATGACAGACAGGGGGTGAGATCAAATTGAAAAAACCCCGGGTTGGCGAACTTCGCCGGGGCCGAAATTTTTTTAATAATTTTCGGCAAAATTTAAAAGGTATATACATGACGCATAAGAAAAAGATAAACTCCTTTGGCATGTTCGCACGAATCCGCCTCTTTGTCGGTCGTGCGGATTTTTTTTGCACTCCTGTCAATAGACGCCTCACAGGTCCATACATTTCCTGCATCCAATAAAGAACGATCTGATTCAGAATCGGAATAAGGAGGTCTGTTGGCTATGGTGAATCAGCCGGAGGAATCGCTCATTGTCATCAAAAATTTGTGCAAGGGTTTCGACGACGGAGAGGTCCTGAACAACATAAGTATAAACATAAAAGAGGGGGATCTGGTTTCGCTGATAGGCCCGTCGGGTTGCGGTAAATCGACGCTGCTCCGCTGCCTGAACGGTCTGGAGCTGATGGACTCGGGGTATGTGCGCATCGGAGACATAGAACTGAGCCGCTCTGGGCTGGACCAGAAGCCGGACGTCAGGATGATAGACACGGCTCACAAAATTCGCGGCGAGGTGGGCATGGTCTTTCAGGGGTATAACAACCTGTTCTCCCATAGAACCGTCATACAGAACGTCATGCTGGCCCCCGTCGTGGTCAAGAAGATGAACTCCGGGGACGCCAGAAAGATCGCGCTCAAGCAGCTTGAAAAGGTCGGACTCGCCGACGCCGCCAACAGATATCCCTCCACTCTCTCAGGAGGGCAGAGCCAGAGGGCGGCCATCGCAAGGGCGCTCGCCATGAATCCTAAGGTGATGCTGTACGATGAGCCGACGTCCGCGCTCGATCCGGAGCTAGTCGGCGAAGTGCTTCAGGTTATGAAGGACCTCGACTCGGAGGGAATGACCCAGATAATAGTGACCCACGAAATGCAATTCGCGCGCGACGCTTCTGACTACATTGTTTTTATGGACAAGGGGGAGATCGTAGAGTATGACGACGGCGACGTGCTCTTTACCCAGCCCAGGAACCCGAGAACCAAGGAGTTTCTGCGGCATTTTATAGGAACAGCGGTGACATGCTGATGATGGCGCGCGGTCGATATGTGACTATGCTCCTTGTGCTGGCGATGGTCATTACGGGCGCACTCGGCGCTCTTCCAGCGCCAGGCGCGGACAGCAACGAACTCCGCTGGGGAGGGGACTCGGAGGGCGGCTTCCCCTATATGTTCCCCAACCCCAAAAACCACGACGAGCTGATAGGCTTCGAGGTTGACATAGTGAACGAGATAGCGCGGTATCTCGGCAAAAAACCTGTCTATGTCAACAACGCATGGGATAATCTTATCCCCGGTCTCACCCGCGGCCTGTACGACATCGCCATAAACGGGCTGGAGGTTTCGCCGGAGCACGAGGAGACAGTGAACTTCTCAATTCCCTACTACAAGACCTTCCTGCAGCTCGCTGTCCGGCGCGAGAACCAGGATATCCAAGATCTGGAGAACTGCCGGGGGAAGATCGTCGGAACCCTGAAGGAGAGCTACGCCCAGATGGTCCTGGAGGAACTCGAGGACGTCGAGATACGCACGTACATAGTCGAGGCCAATACGTACGAGGACCTTCAGAACGGCAGGCTCGACGCCGCCCTCTTCGACTCCCCCATAGCCATTTATTCGGCTGGCTTCAACCCCGCGATAAAATTCGTCGGCCCCCCGATAGGCGAGATAACATACGCCATAGCGCTCACGAAGGAAAACGGCGACCTCCTGCGCGACATAAACGAGGCCATAGTACACCTCCGCGACTCGGGACGGCTTCGCGAGATATACGACAGATGGAACCTCTGGAGTCCTGTCATGGCGGTCGAGTTTAACGACTACAACCCCCGCCGGGTCGAGATGTCGCGCTACGAAGAGTGGGGAGAGGCTCACAGGCCAGTCCTTACCATGGGGGCGAGGCTCCGCAGATACGCCGGGTTCCTCCCGGACTTTGGGTGGGCCGCGATAGTCACGATGGAGGTCTCGATTGTCGCTATGCTGATAGCGATAGTCCTCGGCCTCGGACTCGCCATCATGAGGGTATTCGCCCCAAAGTGGGTAAGCGCCATAGCCACCGCGTTCGTCGAGTTCATGAGGGGGACGCCGGTGCTGATACAGTTGTTTTTCATATTCTACGGACTGCCGAACATCGGGATAAAACTCTCCCCCTTCTGGGCGGGAGCGCTGGGGCTGGGCCTCAACTACGCCGCGTATGAGGCCGAGATATACCGCGCCGGACTCTTTGCCATACCCAGTACGCAGTGGGAGGCGGCTCTCGCCCTGGGCATGACGAAGTGGCAAGCGATGCGGGAGATAATGCTGCCTCAGGCCATAAGAGTGGTAATACCGCCGATAACGAATGACTTCATCTCTCTGCTGAAGGATTCGTCGCTCGTGTCGATAATCACGATGGTCGACTTGACGAAGGCCTACGGCCAGCTCGCGGCTACGTACTACGACTACTTCGGCCCCGGCATAATGGTCGCCATCATATACCTCATCATCGGCCTTCCTTTCGTGAAATTCTCACGCTACGCCGAGCGCCGCCTGGCCGAGCAGGACAAGGACGGCAAGAAGGGCCTGGAGTACAACCTTTACAGGACTAGCACGAGGTGGAGATGAGAAGTTTGAGCTGCCATGCTAAAATCAATCGTATAATCATACAACCGGACACCTAAGGAGAATGGCCGATGAAGTTCCTGCACCTGGCCGACCTGCATATTGGTAAAAGCGTGAATGGCTTCTCGATGCTCGATGAGCAGCGTCACGTTTTCCGGCAGATAATCGGCCGCATACAATCAGAACGCCTCGTCGCCGCTGTCATCGCGGGCGACGTGTACGACCGCGCGGTGCCTGGCGTCGAGGCTGTGCGCGTATTTGACGACTTTCTGACGGAACTTGCGAACTCCAACGTAACTGTGCTGCTCATTTCCGGCAACCACGATTCGCCGGAGCGACTCACCTACGCAAGCCGCTTGCTTTCAGACAGGCAAATTCATCTGTGCGGTATGTTCAACGGTTCGCTGCGCTCCGTCACGCTCGAGGATGAATACGGCGGCGTGAATTTTTGGCTGCTGCCGTTCATCAAGCCTTCGTCCGTACGGGGAATGTTCGGAGAATGTGTGATAGACAGCTACGACGATGCGCTCACATCGACGTTGGGTTCCGCGAACATCGACTATGCCGCCCGCAATGTGCTCGTGTCGCACCAGTTCTTCACAAAAGCGGGTGTCGAGCCCCTCCGTTCCGAATCGGAGCTGAACCCAGTCGGCGGTTTGGACGCAATCGACGCCGGACTGATAAACCGCTTTGACTACGTTGCGCTCGGACATCTGCACGGAGCGCAGACGGTCGGCGGCGAGCATATTCAATATGCCGGTTCGCCTGTCAAATACTCATTTTCGGAATGGCGGCAGAAGAAGTCCGTCACACTCATCGAACTTCGCGGAAAAGGCGACCTAACAGTGACGAAACTCCCGCTTACTCCGCTCCACGATATGCGCGAAATAAAAGGAGCGCTCGACGTTTTGTTGAGTGAGGAAATATCCGCGCAAGCGGACAAGGAGGACTATCTGCGAGTTATCGTCACAGACGAGGAAGAAATCATCGACCCTATGGGCAAGCTGCGAAGCGTTTACCCGAACGTAATGGCGTTGGACTTCGAGAACTCGCGGACAAGCATCGATACGTCCGCTTTAGCGGCGGATATCGACAAGGTGGAGAGCTTATCGCCACATGATCTGTTCAGCGAGTTTTTCCTTGAAACGAGCGGCGCGGTGATGAGTGAAGAACAAACAAAAATAGTGCGCGAACTGCTTGAAACGGAGAACGAGCAATGAAACCTCTCAAATTGACGATCAGCGCGTTTGGCTCCTACGCCGATACACAGACCATAGATTTTACCGAACTGGGAACGAGCGGACTGTATCTTATCACGGGAGAAACGGGTTCGGGCAAGACCACGATTTTTGACGCTGTTTCATACGCGCTGTTCGGGCGGGCAAGCGGGAACTCGCGAAACAAATATCAAATGCTCCGCAGCGATTATGCGGAAGGGCGCGTCAAGACATTTGTCGACCTGGATTTCTCTGTCGGCAACGATGTGTACAATATCACGCGCACTATCGTTCCTCATATTGCCCGAAAAAACGCCGAAGTGTCCTACTCTGACAGCGTCCTTCTCATGATGCCGGATAAAACCACACTTGACAGAGACAGTGAGGTCAGTTCAAAGATAGCCGCGATAATCGGGCTTGACCGTGACCAGTTCGCGCAAATCGTAATGATAGCGCAAAACGACTTCATGCGCTTCCTGCAAAGCGGGACGGACGACAGGGTTAAGATACTGCGCCGCATTTTCGGCACGAGCGCGCTCAGATGCTTTCAAGAAAACTTGAAAGCGCGGGCAAAGGAACTGGAGGGCGAATTGGCTCTTTGCCGGGCCGGCTTCGAGCGTCACGAAGTCGACCCCTACAAGCGCGACGAACAGTTTGCCGCGTGGACAGCGCAGATAACGTCCGATAAGATTGAACTTGCCGAAGCGGAAAAACAACTCGACAAATACGAAGAACAAAAGAAGGACCTCGCCGCAAAAACAGCCCTTGCGGAAGAGTTCTCAAAAAAATTCAGCGACCTCGACGCGACGCGTGCCGCGCTCGCGGAACATTTATCGCAGGCCGAAACAATGAAGTCGCTTGACGAGCGCCGCGCCCGCGCCGAAATTGCCCTGCGCCGGGTGAAACCGCTTGCCGATAAGGCGCTCGAAACAAAAAATCAATACTCTCTCGCTCAGTCAGACCTTACAAGATCTAATACCGACGCGGAAACCGCGTTTACTGAACTTACGGAATCTATTCAAGCCATTGCCGAATTGCCGTCGCTCGACGAGAAACGGACGGCGTTTGACAGCCTGAAGCGCGAATGGGAGCAGTCAACAGGCAGGACGGCAAAACTAACCGCGCTGAAGTCGGATTACGACGACATAGCGAACAAAGAGGCAGCGTATGATATTCTGCAGGCGGAGCTTTCCGGAACCTTAAAAACCATAGCGGAACTGCCGCCGATGGCCGGCGCGCAAGCGGCTTTTGAGAAGCTGAAAGGAGAATATGACAGGGCTGAAACCTCATTGACAAGGTTGACCGCTCTCAAGGCCGACTACGCGGCAATCACGGCGAAGCAGTACGAATTAAATGTATTGCGGTCCGAGTTTGAATCGCTCAATACGGACTTCAACGCGGCGAACGACAAATACAAGGCAATCGAAGTAGCGTTTCTCCGCGGACAAGCCGGGATATTGGCGGCGGCCCTGACTCTGAACGAACCCTGTCCTGTTTGCGGCTCGACGGAACATCCGTCCCCGGCTTGCCTCACCGATGAGGATATTACCGAGAGCAAGCTCAAAAAGGCAAAAGACGCCGAGGCTAAATCTCGCGGAAAACGCGACTCGAAAACTGCCGAGTGTTCCGCGCTCATAGCCCAAATTGAAACTCTTGCAACGCGCTTTCTCGCGGACTTATCCGGGCACATTTCCGACGCCGCTTTGGAAACGGCGGGAGTTTTACTTTCCGACGCCCTGAGTATCGCGAAGTCCGATCTTGCGACGCTCGCCTCTAAAAAAACCTCGGACGAAGGGACTTTATCCGAATTGGCCGTCCGTTGGGATAGCGCGATAAAGAAACGCGACGAAATCAACCCCAAATGTACAGAATTGAAATCCGCTATCGAAACGCTTAAAAAGCGGTTTATCGCGGACTTTTCGGAGTTTGTCACAGGCGTCCGGTGGGAAGAGGCCCTGGAGAGCTTGACCGAAATGCTCACGGCGGCGCGGACCAAAACAGACGAATTGACTTTACAAAAAGAAACGGACGAGTTCTCTCTTGCCGAACTCACACAAAAACGCGAAGCCGCGACAAAACGAAATGTCGCTGCCGATAAAACAAACCAGGCCGCGCAGACGTTAGTCGCCGAGCGCGTACGCCGCGAGCGGGAACAGCTAAAACTCCACGACGAAGCGCAATCCGCATACGCCGGCGCTTTGCAAACTCAGGGATTCTCGGACGAAGCGGAGTATACCGCCGCGATTGTCACGGAAGACGAGCTATCAGCGATAGCAAAACGGCTTGCGGATTATGAAAAAACGGGAGAGCGTCTCAACTCGGAATTTAGTCGCCTAACCGCCGAGACCGCCGACGAAGAAAAACCCGACTTGGACAAGCTCGCTTCCGAAACGGAAACCGTCAACACCTCGTCCGCTGAACTGCGCGGCAGGCGCGACGAACTAAAGAGCCGCATTGAACAAAAGGAGCGGGCGCTCGATGAGTCGCGGCGCGTCGCGGAACGCTTCTCAAAACTCGAAAAACGGTACGCCGCAATAAAACAATTGTCCGACACCGCGAACGGCAAACTCGACTTTGAAACTTACGCGCAAATGGCGTACTTCGAGCGAGTCATCCGCGCCGCGAATACGCGCCTTAAACTGATGAGCCAAAACCGTTACGCGCTCCTGCGGAAAACCGACAGTGACGACGGTCGCAAGCGGTCTGGCCTGGAGCTTGAAGTTATGGACGCATACACAGGAAAAGCCCGTTCCGCGAACAGCTTATCCGGCGGCGAATCTTTTATGGCATCTCTCTCGCTCGCGCTTGGATTGTCCGACGTGGTACAGCAGAGCGCGGG
>JAITNX010000063.1 GCA_031290235.1 Synergistaceae bacterium
CCAATTGACAGAGGGTCGTGCGTTCCATGTATGCCTATGCCGCTCCAGGGCGGGGTGTTAAGACGGATGAACAGCGGGCCGTAGGCGCCCCTTATGCTGCCATTGCCATCCCTGAAGTCATGGACCCAGCCGGCCGAGTCGTGAAACTTCTGTACCCTGAATTCGCCCTCCGGTGTCCTCATGTCCCCGACTCTCTCCTTGTCGCCGGAGTTTTTACCGACGGCTATGTTGTACTCCCTCACAGTTGAGCCATCTCGAAGGACGGAGAGCTTGTATTTAGTCTTGTCTATGAGCACCACTGTTCTTGAGGAAGCCTTGCCCGGTCTTATCGGCCTTGGGATGGATGGGCTGCGGGGAATGACTTCCTCCGACAAGACTACAGGGAAGTCATCCTCATCATCCGATTCCTCCGTCAGAGTCCCATCTTGGTCCTCTGGGGTCTCCAGGATCTCCGGCGTTTCGAGCGGATCGATGCCGGCCATCAGATCCTCGCTCACTGGGCTTACTTCCACAGCAGGGACCCCTTCCGGAGACTCCGCCTCTTTTGGCATCCTAAGTATAAGGACGGAGATCGCTATCACCGCGACTGACAGGGCGCAAGCCACTGCCGCTAACTTTAACATGAACGTGGTTTCGGATGTCCCTCTTGATTTACTGCTTTTCAATGACATACGAACCACCAATCAGAATGAGACCGAACGAGGCGTCAGCGAGCGGACGCCTCATCTGGATGAGTCCCCTCCAACAGGGATCTCGACCTCTCCGTCCTCGAAGTTATCGTGGACAAAACCCTTCAATATTTCCTCCCTGTTCACCATCCCAACCAGCGAGCCGTCTTTGACGACGGGCGCCCTCCTGATATTTTTCTTAAAGAGAGCCACCATCGCGTTGGATATCGTCTCTTCCTCGTCGAAGACAATGGCGTCCTTCGTCATGTAATCGCGGGCAGGGTCGCGCCCGACCCTCTTTACCCTGGCTTTTATTTTATCCACGTCCGGCATGGCGAAATTCTCATCCATATACCCCAGATACCCCGGAATCGCCGAGCGGAGAATGTCCTTCTCGCTCAGAAACCCGATTACCTTGCCGCCGTCGCCCAACACCGGAAGGCCGCTCGTATCGTGCGCGGCCAGAAGCGCTATCGCCTCCAGAAGCGTAGTATCCTCGGCGAGGGACGTCAGGTCCCGGTCCATTATGTCCTTCACAAGCATAGCCAAGCTATTCCCCCCCAATCCCAATATAGATACGCATTTAAAATAACCGCCGGGGATGCAGTGTCAATCATGGTTTTAATCTTTACCCTTTAGGCCCCTGGCGATAAATCAGCCCTTCCTTAGAGTTTTTGGATGGTTACCGCGGCCATCGACTTCTCCACAGCATCGCGCGAGATAACGCTTGTTTCAGGGCTGTAAATAGACTCCCGCACGCAGGCCATAGCGAACCTTATAGTATCCTCTATGCCCATCCTCTCCGCTCGCGCTATCATCATGCCGGCCATCAATGCGTCGCTCGACGCGCGGAATGAGACGGCGTTCTCCGTGTCTATCTCGGCCATGAAATAACCCTTTGTCGTGCAGAAGACGTTCGACCTGTTGAAGTACGACGTGACTATCCAATCCACTCCCTCGTCGAAGATCTTCTTGGAGATGTCCATCAGGTGATCGAGAGCGGACAGCGATATATTTCGTATTGTATTCATAAACCTGTGATCTATCTTGACGACCGTCGGCAGCGCCTCTATCGCAAGGTCGAGCGGGGCGCCGAAGGAGTCGATGTACACTGGTATGTTTCTGCGCTTTATCCTGTCTATGGCCTCCTTGAAGAGATTGTCCGGCACGCCCGGAGGAAGAGAACCCCCCATTTGAACGGCTGTGGCTCTCGGGAGCAGGCGTTCGAGGTTCCAGAAGAATCGCTTCTGCGCATCCTCGAACACTGTCGGGCCGGTGTCTGTCACAACAGTCTCGACGCCTCCAGTCCCGTCCCGGATGAAGGTATTTGTCCTGTTCTCCCCCTTTATATTGACGAAGTTAGTCGATATGCCCATGCTCAGCAGACTATCCAAGATGTACGAGCCGGTGTGTCCCGCTAGAAATCCGGTCGCGACCGAGTCGTAGCCAAGCTGTTTCAGCATTATGGAGACGTTTACCCCCCTGCCCCCCGGTGAACGCTCGACGCCGCTCGCCCGAAACCATCGGCCGGGTCTGAACTCCTCCACGGTGTAGAGTTCGTCCATGGCAGGGTTTGGAGTTATGGTGATCATCATCTGGAGAACCACCTCCTGTTGTTTTATACCAAGTCGCTATCAAACGTTTGTTTTTGATTTGCCTGAAAATAGCATGGCCTGGCTTTTACGCTTTACACTTCGTTCTTCCTCAAGGCATTTCCGTTTTACAGAAATCTCTTACGTCGTCTATTACACTGACTACCCTCTCCCTGACCTTCCTGCCGCGCTCGAGACTGACTATGGCGGGCAGCTCCTTTATGTCGAGCTTCTCCCTTATCCTCACGTTGCGATGCGCGTCGATCTTCATGATCCCGCGTCCTCCGGCTTTCTCTATCTCCTCTATCTGAGCGGCGATAGCCAAGTGCCCCGGATCGATGCTGGACATAAAAAACGCCCTCACCCGTTCCGGCTCCAGCAGAGCCGATCTGAGATAGTACTGGTTCGACAGATACTCGTACGCGGCCATCCCGGCAGTCGCCCCGTCCCCGGTGGCAGTGACTATCTGCCTGAGAAACTTATCTCGGACGTCGCCAGCCGCGAAGACCCCCTCAACGGACGTCTCCATCTTTTCGTTGGTGACAATCCAGTCGCCTCGGCTTCTCCTTATGGGGCCTTTATCGCCGAGGAACTCGGCATTCGGTTTCAACCCAACAAAGACAAAGACCCCGTCCACCTCTATCTCACGCGTCTCCCCGCTCTTCAGGTTCCGCAGGACTACTCGCTCAACCATGTCCCCTCCGGCAATCTCGTCCACGACAAAGCCCATTACCGGCTCGATCTTAGGGTTGGCCAGGGCGCGCTCAATGAGCGTTTTTTGCGCGCGAAACTCCTCCCTGCGGTGAATGAGGTAGACACGGGAGGCGAACTGCGTCAGATAATCGGCCTCCTCCACAGCCGAATTACCGCCGCCTATCACGGCAATCGGCAATCCATCGAAAAGCGCGCCGTCACAGACAGCGCAATAGCAGACGCCGCGGCCTGTAAACTCAGTCTCCCCCTTGCAGCCTGCCTTGCTGAAGGAGGCCCCGCTCGATATTATAACCGAGTCGGCCATTATATCGCCCTTGTCGGTCCTGATGATTTTATCTCCTCCCTCGAACAAGAGGCTCTCTACCCTGCTCTCCCGAAACTCCGCCCCGAACATATCGGTATGCTCGCGGAAGGACTTTGCAAGCTCCATCCCATCGATACGTTTGAATCCGGGGTAGTTTTCCACCTTCGATGTGACGTTCACCTGTCCTCCGCTTATGCCGTTCTCGAGCACAAGCACGTCAAGGCCCGATCTGCGGCCATAAATCGCTGCCGACAATCCCGCTGGTCCCCCGCCTACTATCACAAGCTGCCTGTTCTCCATTTCGTTCACTCCAATTATCCTTGCATATAATATCATAATTGCCTGTATTTTCCATTTTATGTCCTTATTCGGACTTTAGCCATACGACAAATCTCTCAATTCCACGATGATCCTCGAAAATCGATGAAAGTTCAAGACCTCCTTGTCCGGATCCATCGCTGGAGAGCGCCCTGACCTGACGCTCTCCGCCGGTTTCAAGAAGGAGCGGAGCGCCTTTTTTCATAAATCTTGGCAGCTCACGCAGCAGCAGCCTGCACACGTCGAGGCCGTCGCTTCCGCCGTCAAGCGCCACGACCGGCTCGTAGCCGCGCACCTGGCTTTCGAGTGTCAAAATATCCGGCTTAGGAACGTATGGGGGGTTGGAAACTATGAGATCAAGGGATTCAAGGGGAATGACATCTACGCACTCCGCCGGGTTGGAACACTCGACGAACGTAATTTTGCCGCGCACTCCTCGCAACTCGGCGTTATCCGCGGCCAGGGCCAGTGCTTCCCGGCTCGAATCCACGGCAAACGCTCTCCATGCGGGGTTGTCCTCAAGAAGCGTCACCGCTATGCAGCCGCTTCCGGAACACCAGTCCGCAAAAACTCCGGCCCCAGGTATTTTTTTCATATATCCGTCAGCAGCGGCAGTCAGGATCTCGGTCTCAGTTCTAGGGATCAGGGCGCGCCTGTCCGTCCTTAATTCCCTGCCGCAAAACGTCGAGATGCCTGTGATATACGCCATCGGTTCTCCAGCCGCCCGCCTTGCGACGAGGGAGGCGATCAGCTCCGCAAGGCCTCCCTCCACGGTCATCTCCGGATGGGCGTGAAGCGACGCGCGGCTTACGCCCGCAGCATGGCATATTATCCAGTCGGCCTCAAGGTGAGGCAACGAGGAGCCTGCATCGGCAAGATGCTTTGATGCCAGGGCACGGAGGCTCGACGCGTTTGTGGCTTCCACTCTGCCGCTCCCCCCGGTCACGCCGCGAAGTGTTTTATCTTCTCCGCCTGATCCGCCACCGTCAGCGCCTCGATAAGTTCATAGAGGTCGCCCTCCGTGATCTGGTCGAGCTTGTGGAGAGTGAGGCCTATCCTATGATCGGTTATTCTGTTCTGCGGGTAGTTGTAGGTGCGAATCCGCTCCGACCTGTCGCCGGAACCCACCTGTCCCTTCCTCTCGGCCGCCATCGCGTCCTGCCGCTTCTGGAGTTCGAGGTCGTAGAGCTTAGTCCTCAAAAATTGCATCGCCTTCGCCCTGTTTTTTATCTGCGACCTCTCGTCCTGGCACGTAACGACGACCCCGGTCTGGAGATGAGTTATGCGGACGGCGGAGTCCGTCATGTTGACGTGCTGTCCCCCGGCGCCGCCGGAGCGGTATGTGTCTATCTTGAGGTCCTCCGGCCTGATTTCGACGTCTACCTCCTCGGCCTCCGGCAACACCGCCACTGTGGCAGCCGACGTGTGGACCCTGCCGCTGGCCTCCGTCACAGGCACCCTCTGAACCCGATGGACTCCGCTCTCATACTTCAGCTTGCCATACGCGGCCGCGCCCTCGACCCTGAAGACAATTTCCTTATATCCGCCTATGCCCGTCTCGTTCGCGTCGAGTATCTCTACACGCCAGCGCTCTCGCTCGGCGAAGCGGGTGTACATGCGGTATAGGTCGGCGGCAAAGAGCGCCGCCTCGTCCCCACCTGTGCCGCCGCGAACCTCTATTACGACGTTTTTCTCATCGTCCCTGTCCTTTGGGATGAGCAGGATGTGGATGCGCCTCTCAAGTTCTGCCCGCCTATCCTCGAGGGAGGAGAGTTCCTCTTTCGCCATGGATCTCATCTCTTCATCCGTCTCGGTCGCGATTATATCCTTGGAGCCCTCCATCTCGCCCGACACTCGCTTGTATTCATCCAGCGTGGTCATGAGGGGTTCCAGTTCCGAGTGTTTTTTCCCCAGCGCCTGCATCTCGGCCTGGTTCGTCGCCACGTCAGGCTCGGACATACGGGACTCCACCTCCCTGAATGTCCTCTCCACCTCTTCGAGTTTACTCCAAAGATCCATCTTCACTCACCTCGCAGGCCGCATCTATATCGTCCGGTTTATTCGAGTCCCCCCGCTCCGTCGCCGTGTCCGGATTCAACGCCACATCCAGCGACTTTATGGCGACTTCGAGCATGGAGTCATCCGGCTCCCTGGTCGTCAGGTACTGGAGGGAAAGCGCGGGCATTATCAGCCAGCGTCCCCACGTGTCGGACTTCGACGCGCCCCGTATCACCTCGTACGATATGCCTATCACCAGCGGCAGCAGAATCACCCTGGCGGCCGCCCTCATCAAAAGATGGCCATCCCCGAAAAACGAAAAGACCACGATGCTGACCACCACTACTACAAGCAGGAACGACGTCCCGCATCTCCTGTGGATTCTCGAACACGAGGCCACCCTGTCGGCGGTAAGCGGCGTCCAGCTCTCGTACGCGTTTATCGTTTTGTGTTCGGCCCCATGATACGCGAACACGCGCTTTATATCCTTCCACATCCCAACGACCGCTATGTACGAGACGAAAACGGCCCCTCGGACCACGCCCTCGATTATGTTCTTCACCGTATAAGATGCCTCCAGCCAGTCCGAGATTCTGTCCGACAGCCAGACAGGCAGGGCTATGAACAACCCGACAACCATGAGGAGGGCGAACCCAATGGATATGACCATCTCGACGACAGAGAAACTTTCCTCCTCGCCGAGCGCTCGCTCAGCGGAAATAGAGAGAGCTTTCATGCCAACTTTCATCATCTCGACCATCGAGGCGAATCCCCTGATGACCGGCCACTTCCATGCTCCTTTTTTCAGCCAGTCGGCCCCGAGCCACGATCTGCTCCACATATTGCCGTCCGGCTCTCGCACCACCAGTCCCCAGTGCTGAGGCCCCTTCATCAGGACCCCTTCTATCACGGCCTGTCCCCCAACGGGGATTCTGCGCGACTCGCCATTTTTTTCCCCGCCAGTGACCGCATCCTCCGACCACAACACCGCCAAGACGCGCAGCGCGCCGCATATCGCGGCATACGCGATGCGAATTCCAGCCAAATGCAACACTTATTTCCCTCCATCCCGTAATTACCGACAAAAAGCCCTTATGCCCGCGACAATCTCCGGCATAAGGGCTTTAAATTTACCATAATTGAACTAATAAAATACAGATCCGTCTTGGAGGGGGTTATTCCGCATCAGTCTCCTGTTTCCTCTGACCATAATTGACGCCAGCGTACTTCTGGCGGAATTTCTCCAGACGCCCGGCCTCTACGACGCGGCCTTTTTTGCCAGTATAGAAAGGGTGACACGCATTGCAAACCGACACCTTCATATTCTTCTGCGTCGAACGAGTGACAAAACTGTTGCCGCAGCTACAGATAACAGTGCATTCCTCATATTTCGGATGTATGTCCTTCTTCATCTGCTCACACCTCCAATGCCATTGCCTGATAGCGCTTCCTTAAATGCCACACGAAATTATATTACTGTTCGATGAAAAGCGCAAGGGGATTTTTCTTCCCTCCACCCACTCCTTGAACGTCTTCGGCCCGGCCATGCTGTGCTTGTACCTAATCAAATCACCTCACGATGCTATAATGTGCCCGAGGCCCCGGGCGTATCGTTTGGGGTTCGGGAGGAAGCCCCTGTTGGTTATCAAGCTGTAAAGAGGGTGGAATCATGAGCAAAAAGCATAAGAAAAAGGGCCGCCGTTGCTGCGCGGTAGCCCTCATCTTGAAACTGCTGAAACTCATACATAGAGTTTTGGCTCGATAGCCGGGGTATAAGTCCTGGTTGAGCCGAACCTCAACCGGGCATCCCATCCTACCGGAGCTTCACTAATTATAACAACCCTTCCCATTTTCACAATACAGTATTCCACGCCCATAATTCCATTTCTAATTCATTACATCTATAATATACCCAATGAACCTAAGGAGGGGATATTATGTCGAGGACAGCGAGAGGTTTGTCTGTGTTGGAGACAGCCAAAGCATTATTGTCAAAAGTTACAACTGCTAATGAGTTGAGGATTTGCCAAGCGGTAATCTAT
>JAITNX010000172.1 GCA_031290235.1 Synergistaceae bacterium
TTTTAGTATTTCTTAGTCGTTGATAAATTTTAAATTGGTGGAGCTGATGGGATTCGAACCCACGGCCTCCTCCGTGCGAGGGAGGCGCGCTCCCAGCTGCGCTACAGCCCCAGGTGACACGTCGAACATTCTATCACGCGGGGCTTGCTTGTCAAGGATGATTTTTTCTGATAGCCTAGGTAGGCTTCGCGGTTGAAGGGGGGTGAGCGTTTGAGTATGGGGCCGGAGTTGGTTTGGGCTGAGTCCGTTGAGATTTCGAGGAGACTGATTGGGAGTAGGATACGTCGGGTGGAGTCGGGGGATCTTTGGGTTGCGCTCGTTCTCTCGCGAGAGATGACGATTTTTTTGTCGTGGGATGCCGAGTTCTACGGAGTCTGCTCCGCTTTGCCTGACGAGATCCGCAGGTTGGCCTCTGCGGCGTCCGCCAGGCCTCCGCTGGCTGATGCGGTGAAGTCTCACCTCGTAGGAGCTGAGATCGTTGGATGCAGCGCGCCGGGAAGGGACAGGGTGTTGAGGTTCGAGACGCGCAGAGCTGTGGGGGCAGGGTTTCATCAGGTCAGGAGACTGGTGATCGAGGCATCAAGCAGATACAGCAGCATATTGTTGCTGGACGAGGACGAGCGCATCGTCGAAGCGGCAAAGCACATATATCCTGAGGACAACAGATACAGATCATCATTGCCAGGAGGGACCTATGTGCCTCCGCCGCCAGTCGTTGGAGTATCGATCGACGACTGGGAAACGCCGCAGAGCGGCGTAACAGAGACATTGGAGCGCATTGTGGGACTCGGCAAGCCGCTGATTGCGGCCATCAGGAGGACGTGCGAAGAGTCGCCGGGTGATATGAGCGATATATTGAGCGAGATCGATTTTTTCAAGAACCGGAGTGGAGAGGCCATCTATCAGTCTATAGGAAAGTACGCAACACTTTTTCCGCGTCTGCTCTCCGGCGCGGAAGTGTCCGCTGAGGATTCCGCACTCATGTCGGCAAGGCGCGCGGTCATCATTCCCCTTTTAAATAGGCACCTCGATAGATTCAGGAAAAAAATCTCCTCACGGCTCGACCGGCTTGTTTCGGCAAACGAGAAAAAAATTTCCGAGCACGAGGCGCTGCTATCAGACGAGGACGGGGCGGAGAAGCTCAAGGAGACAGGAAAGCTCATACTCGCAAATATATCTGCCATACCTCCCCGGGCCAGCAAGGCAGAGCTTACCGAGTGGACGGAGGCAGGAGAGGGACGACGCGTCGTCGAGCTCGATCCGGAGCGCGACACGACCCAAAATGCCGAGAGGTACTTTGCCAAGTACAGAAAGAGGAAGGCCGCCGAGACAAGGGCGAAACGGATACTGCCGTCCCTCTATTCCGAGAGGGATGAGCTGTCAGAACAAAAGACGCTGCTGAACTGTCACGACGATACAGCTACCCTGTCGATGATGCTTGACGAGCTGACTCCTGATAGAGGAACTCAAAGAGGGGCGAAAAAAAATTCAAATCCCCATCCGCTGCCTCCACACAGAAGGTACGAGTTTACATGGGCGGACGCGGTCATCTTCTGCGGACTCAGCGCAAAGGGAAACCACTACGTCACGTTCAGGCTGGCGAAAAGTGACGATATGTGGTTTCACGCTCAGGGCGTGCCAGGCGCCCACGTTATACTGCGCTTCAACTCCAAGCTGGACGACGACGCGCTCTGCAAAATATTAGAGACCGCGGCGCACTGCGCGGCGTATCACAGCGGGGGCAGAGATAACGGAAGAGTCAGGGTGGACTATACCTGGCGAAGGCACGTCCGCGCGATACCTGGCGGAGGCATGGCTCATGTGACATATAAGGAATTCTCGACAATAACGACGGATCCAACCCTGTGGATTAAGAACTCGGGCCTCTGACGATAAGTGCTCTTCTTCAAGACGCGCGAATCGTTTGGAGGAGGTTCCTAAGGTCCGCCGGGAGGAAGCTTCTGAATGTCATGGCGTCCCCACTCCTCGGATGGGCGAACGATAATCTCCATGAGTGCAGAAAAACCCTTGGCCTTGCGAAAGGCGATTTTTTCGACGGGGCATAAAGCTCATCTCCGACTAGAGGACAGTCCGCGGCCCTCATGTGGACCCTAATCTGATGGGTGCGGCCAGAATGAAGCTCGCACCTGACGAGCGAATACCCAAAGCGGCTCCATAGCGTCTTGTAGTCAGTCACGGCATCCCTGCCGTCTTCCACGACAGCCATTCTGTGCCTGTTTATCGGGTCCCTTCCTATAGGCATTTCGAGCCTTCCCACGGGCCTTCTTGGCTCCCCGTGGCAGAGCGCCAGATAAGCCTTGCCGATTCTCCTCTCCTTAAACCCCCTGAACAATCCCTCCTGCGCCAGACCGTTTCGCGCGACCACCATCAGGCCAGACGTAGTGGCGTCGAGCCTGTGGACTATACCAGGGCGCTCAACCCCATTTAGGTTGCCAAGCTCCGGAAAACGAAACAGCAGCCCATGGACAAGCGTCCCCCGCCAGTGCCCAGGCGCCGGGTGTACTACGAGTCCAGCCGGTTTGTCTACCACAATCAGATCGTCATCCGAATAAACGACTTCGAAGGGGATGTCCTCGGGTTCCAGGTCCAGTTTCTCGGGACGGGGCACGTCGATAGAATATTCCTCAGGCGGTTCGACCCTCGCCGACGGTTTTATCCTCCGTCCATTAAGCGCAAAGACCCGCCCGTTTTTTATCAACCTCTGGGCGTAAGCCCTGCTTATGCCCAGCTCGCGCGAGACCGCGAAATCCAGCCTGTGACCGGACAGCTCGCCGCTTATGACCATCCTGTGGACGTCGGGAAGAGGAGGGCCGCCAAGTTCGTTTTGTGATGTTTCTATCTCAGTCAGACAATCAGTCTCCATAGTCACTCCCACTAAAAAAGTCCAGAGGTGCCGATGCCCCTGGACTCGTCATTGACCAGGCAAAAAAAACCAGTGGACTATAGCGCTTTTAGCGCGTCGGCACAGCGATGACAGACCTCGCCGTCGACGCCGACCTCCGGGCGATGTTTCCAGCAACGAGGGCACTTCTCATCTGTGTTTTTGTTTACAGCCACTGTAATGCCTGTAGTCTCGTCCTTGTACAAAACCAG
The DNA here is from genome assembly GCA_031290235.1 of Synergistaceae bacterium. GTDB lineage: Bacteria > Synergistota > Synergistia > Synergistales > Synergistaceae > JAIRWR01. Next base: position 3,115 of record JAITNX010000172.1, read on the forward strand.
CGCGTCAGGCAGTTTATCAACGCTCTTGAAGGATGAGACGATCGTTATCGTCTCCCAGTCGTCGTCGGATATACGGCTGCAAAGGTCGGAGTAATCCTCGCTGAACGCTGCCCATACAGACGCGTCGAGGGCATGTCCTATGATGCCCTGCGAACGGGCGCTTTCAAGGGCTCTGATGATCGCGCCGCGCGCCTCCATGACTCTGTCCCATCGGGCGAGGGCGGACTCGTCAAGACCCTCTATGGATGGCTTCGGCCAGGACGAAAGGTGTACGCTCTCTGGGAGGGAAACGTCCATCTTTCGCATCTCTTGCCATATTTCCTCTGACGTAAAGCAGAGTACCGGCGCTATCATGGTCGTCATGGCGTACAGCACCTCCCACATCACGGATCTCGCGCATCTGCGAGAGTGCGAGTCTGCCCTGTCAGCATAGAGTTTCTCCTTGGAGATGTCTATGTAGAAGGCGCTGAGTTCGTTGTCGCAGAACTGGTGTATCTTGAACATCGGCAGGTGAAATTCGTACCCGTCGAAGTCATCCGTACTCTTCGCGATGAGGCGTGAGAGCTTGAGCAGAATATACTGATCCACTTCGGTGAGTTCCGCGTGCGGGACGAAGTCGCGCGCAGGGTCAAAACCGCTCAGATTTGCCAGCAGGAAACGCGCTGTGTTCCTAATCCTCCTGTACGACTCCGACAGATTTGAAATTATGGTCTGCGATATGCTGACGTCTCCCCTGTAGTCCGTCGATGCCACCCACAGGCGAAGTATGTCAGCCCCATACTTCTCCACTATCTCCTGGGGGAGAATCGCGTTACCAAGGGACTTTGACATCTTGCGTCCCTTCTCGTCGATAATAAAACCGTGGGTCAGCACGCTCTTATAAGGCGCGACTCCCTTCGTGGCAACCGAAGTCAGCAACGAGGACTGGAACCAGCCCCTGTGCTGATCGCTTCCCTCCAGGTACATCTCGGCCGGATAGCGCAGGTCGGGCCATACGTCGTGGTTCTCCAGCACTGCCTTGTGACTGCAGCCGGAGTCGAACCACACGTCCATGATGTCGCGCTCCTTCTCTATGTTGTGTCCGGAGCAGTTCGGGCACACAGCGAGATCGCCCAGAAGTTCCACCGGCGAGGACTGCCACCAATAGTCGCTGCCGTGCTCCTTCACATGGGACGCCACCGCCCTGATGCGGTCGGCCGTCAGTATCACGCTGCCGCAGTCCTTGCAGTAGAAGGCAGGTATCGGGACGCCCCAGATCCTTTGTCTGCTGATGCACCAGTCCGATCTGTCGCGCACCATGTTCGTTATGCGCTCCTTGCCCCACGAAGGAATCCATTCCACTTCCTTCGTTATACAGTGAAGGGCTCTGTCCCTGAACTTCGAGACCGAGACGAACCACTGATCGGTGGCGCGGAATATGACCGGCTTCTTGCACCTCCAACAGTGTGGGTAGGAGTGGGTTATCTTGAGCTTGCCCATCAGTCTCCCCGACTCCGCGAGCGTCTTGAATATAGCCTTGGTCGCGTTCTCCAGGGACATGCCACCCACCATCTCGGTGTCGGGATAGAAGTAACCCTTTGAGTCGACCGGGTTGTATATGTCGAGCCCATACCTGACGCCTGTCTCGTAGTCCTCCACTCCGTGCCCCGGTGCCGTGTGGACGCATCCGGTGCCGGCATCGAGCGACACGTAGTCCGCCAGGACGAATATTATTTTCCTGCTCTCGTAGAACGGGTGAATAGCCTTCAGGCCCTCCAGGGCGTGTCCCTTGAGTTTGAGGAGCTCGGTCCCGAACTCGATGCCGGTCGCCTTCGTTACCTCTTCCCTTAGCGCCGTAGCTATGAGATACGCCTTGCAGCCTACCTCATAGAACGAGTAGTCGAGATCTGGATGCACCGAGATCGCGAGGCTCGCTGGCAGAGTCCATGGGGTCGTCGTCCATATTATGACGTTCGTCTCATGTCCAGCAAGGTGTGAGAACTTCTCGGCCGCGTCATGGAACTGGTACGATACGTAAATCGACTGAGATGTCTCGTCCTCGTATTCTATCTCGGCCGCGGCGAGCGCGGTTTCGCAGTCTATGCACCAGAATATTGATTTGCGCCCCCTGTAGACCAAGTCGTTCTCCACCATATCGGCGAAAATGTCCATCTGGGCAGCCTCATATTCAGGTCTGAGGGTCACGTAGGGGTTATTCCAGTCCCCCATCACGCCCAGGCGTGAGAACTCCTCAGTCTGAATGCCGATATATTTTTGAGCGTGTTCAGCACACCTCCTGCGAAGCTCGACCGGATCTATGGAATCGACCGTTATCCCGGCATCCTTCAGAACCTTGTGTTCAATCGGCATCCCATGGGTATCGTACCCTGGGACGTAGGGCGAGAAGTAACCGCGACGCCACTTGTATCTGACAATGACGTCCTTCAATATCTTATTGAGCGCCGTACCTATGTGTATATTGGCATTTGCGTACGGCGGCCCATCATGCAGGATAAAAGGGGGCCGCCCTCTCCCGATCTCCAGCAGTTTCGAGTAGACATCCGTCTCCCTCCAGAACTCCAGCCACCCAGGTTCGCGGGCCGCCAGATTCGCACGCATGGGAAAGTTGGTCTGAGGCAGAAAAAGAGTATTCTTGTAATCCTTGGACGTTTTTTCTGATGGCATGAACGAACCTCCTAAGCATAAACACCTTTACTTATTATCACTTCGACGAGCGTCGCTGAGTAAATAATATATCATCTATGCCAGATAAATACAAATTACGCACTGACTTCGTCAGGGCAGACGCATCAAAATACTGACTAATATTGCCAAATAGTCCGGAAACGTTTAGTAGATACGCGCTACAATTAGCTTCAAGCGATTTTGCCCTTTCACCAATGCGTGAAAATTCAATTCCCAGCAGAATTAGCCTATTACTTGATTCAGGGCTATTTTCACCTTCCAGACCTGCGGTTTGAGGAATTTTTTTGCGCCTTGACGTTTCTGTAGAATCTGATATTATAATCGTTTAGTCCCGATGATAAGAATTTCTTGTCATAATTTGGGATAAATCGCAAATCCAAACGCAGCAATCCTTTGAACGGTCCTCGCGTAGCGTGAACTTGCCGCCCAGACCCGCGTCCCGATGATTAGGATTTTTGTACAGGATGCGAAAACTGGAGGTTCATATGACTGTAGAGACAGAAACAACAGAAGTCTCCGTGCGCTTTGAGGATTTCAACCTGCGCCCGGAGCTGACCGCCGCGATTGCCCGCAAGGGCTTCGAGACGCCGATGCCGGTGCAAGTAAGCATACTGGAGGATGGCACTCTTACCGAGGGTGATCTCATCGTTCAGGCAAAGACCGGGTCGGGCAAGACGCTCGCTTTTGCCATTCCCATTTACAACGAGATAGAGAGCGTAACGCGCGATCCGCAGGTGCTGGTGCTCTCGCCGACGCGCGAACTGGCACAGCAGACGGCGCGTGAGTTCGCGTGGCTTGGGGCGGATATGGGCGCAAGGGTGGCGACACTCGTCGGCGGACTCGACATGGAGCGGCAGATTCGCGCCCTCAAGGACGGGGCACTGATAGTGGTCGGCACTCCTGGGAGGGTACTCGACCACGTGCGCAGGGGTTCGTTCAATACCGCGCATGTTCGGGTACTTGTCCTGGACGAGGGGGACCACATGCTCGACATGGGGTTCCGCGACGAGCTGGAGGCTATATTGAGCGGCATGGAGAACCTGGAGAAGACGTGGCTCTTCTCCGCAACAATGCCTCCAGAGGTAGCTTCGCTGGCGAGGCGATACCTCGACGCGCCGCGCAAGATCTCCCTTGTTGCGGACATAACGTGCCACGAGGACATAGCTCAGAAGGCGTACGTGATACCGGCGCGCAAGAGATTCGAGGGGCTGTCGAACGTCCTGTTGTGGGAAAATCCGTCGCGCGCCCTCATCTTCTGCGGCACGAAGGTAGAGACTCAGGATATTTCAGACAGGCTGTGCGATGAGGGCTTCCGCGCTACAGCCATACATGGCGATATGAGCCAGAGGGAGCGCAATACCGCGCTCTCGTCCCTGCGAGGCGGCAGGGTCAAGATTTTAGTCGCGACAGACGTTGCGGCGCGCGGACTCGACATAGACGGAGTCAGCCACGTCATTCAATTTGGCTTGCCAGGGAATTTGGAGGCCTTTGTCCATCGCAGCGGCCGAACTGGGAGAGCCGGGCACGAGGGTTCGAACCTCGTGCTGCTCACGACGCGCGAGGCCAGGCAATTCAAGCAGATGATCCACGGCTCGAACATGCAAATGCAGATTATTCCGGCCCCGGACGCCGTGGAGATAGACGGGCAGGCCAAGGTCCGGTTCGAGACGGTTCTGCTCGATCATGCGCTGGAGAGCGATGAATACCACGAGTGGGCAAACGACATAATGAGCCGCGAGAACACGCCCCTCCTGGTGGCTGGGCTTCTCGCAAAGGCTTACGGCGATCAGCCCAGGGGATACTCGATCCGTGCCGACGTCGAGGCCGAGATGACCAGGGATAGGAGCCGCGGCGATTCACGGCCCGTATCCGGGCCTCAACAGCGCGGCAGGTTCGGCCAGTCCTCCGGCGGCAGGCCGCAACGCTCCTCGATGGAAGGCGGAGTCCAACTCCAGCTTGGCGAGGGGCGCAACGAGGGGTGGGAGGTCGGTCCGCTTCTCGGGGTCCTCTGCCGCTCGATGGGAATAAACCGCGATGACGTTGGCAACATTCGCCTTCGCGAGAGTTCAGCGACAGTCGAACTATCGGCTCGCGCGGCGGAGCTGCTGGAGTCCCGCAAATCGCGTTTGACAAAAGAAGGCATAGTGATCACCGCGATGAGGGCGCTGCCTCAGGGCAGCGCAGAGGAACGCCCATACGCAAGGTCTCGCGACAGGGCGCCTCGCTCTGAGAGGTCTGACAGGTCCGAACACACGGAGAGAGCGCCTCGCGGGCGCAGAACCGAGTCCTCCGACAGATCGCGCGGCAGGCGATACAGCTGAGTCTAAAACAAAATATGGCTATCTAGTTGTCCCAGCCTAAGCTGTGCCTGATTGCCGAATCGGTAATTAGGCACAGCTTAGGCATTACACTGAGACAAGCTGGTAGTTATATTATTTTTTCAGCGATCGCAGCTTTCCGACTACCCCGCGCAGATGTTCCTCCCCCTCCTGTGTCAGCATCCAGTACGCCGATTCCACTCGATTTTTAAAAATGGAGTGGGGGGGGCGCGACGACGTTATATAGTGATTCGAAGACATGTGCCTCATGATCTGATTGTAACAGATCACGTTCAGCATGGGGTTGACGAAAAGCTTGTATTCGATGCCTCGCGCGAAGTCCGAGTTTCTCTCCTTACAGAACTCCAGTATCAATTTTTTGATGAAAGCCTCATCCTGGGGCTCCCGCAGGTGAGGCGCTATAGTTTTGAAAATCGCGTCCCATGATGCCCGCACCCTGATCTCCTCTATCGCCGTCTTACCCTTGAATGTGTAGACGATGTCGCAGAACTCGCCCTCCGGCGCGGCTGGCAGCTTCTCGAAATCCCAGTCGTCATCTGGCAGAGCGGGGTCCTGTCTTTCCTCCTCGGCGTGCATCTGCGGCTCATATTTATGACGCAGGGCTTTGATGGCCGCGTTCAGCGACGCGAAGACATGCATCCCCCTCTTTTCCGGCAGTGTCAGCCTCTCGGCTATGTTCCTGGCCATGTCCATGAGACGTATATGGGCGTCGTTGCTGTCGATCTCCACGAAGTCGCACGAGGCAAGCGGTTCCGGCATGTCTCGCATATCGACCCCCGACAGAAATACGATGTTCAGCATTTTGCCCAGTGCCCATGCCGCCCCCAGCTCGAACATTGACATGCTGTTCTTCAGGCTCTCCAGCGACACGATAGCTATTACGACCTTGGCGGCGTCCATGCTGGCCCTGAAAGCGCTCAGCACATGACTGTCCTGTCCATCCGGGTAGTTTGAATTGGTGTATATTATGGCGCTTGGCGATATTTCAATATTTTCGAGAAGAAAATTTACCAGCGAATTCGCCGATATTTGATTTTCCTCCGAGTGGCTGATGAAGATCATTATCGGAGTCCCTCTATGGCTTTCACTATGGCGCTCTTTGCGCTCTCCATCGCCTCCGCGAGGCGATCGGCGGCCGGACCGGAGCCCTGCGCCTGAATCCTGTTCCCGCCACCCTTGCCCCCGATGATCCCGATTGCGGGGGAGAATGCCGTCCTTATATCCACCGCCTTCTCCGATTTATTGCAGCCGAATACCAGCGAGGCGCCGCCTGGCGCGGGCGCCGCCAGCAGCGCGACGACCGATTCATCCTCCGTCAGTCGGGAGAACAGGCAGCGTAATTCCTCGGGACCAGCGGAATCAAATACGCGGCAGACGACTCTGTACTCGCCGACCTTCTCTGCCTCGTCCAGCAGCCTGAGGGCATCCGCAGCCGCAATCCGTCCCAGCAGAGCCTGTCTTTCGCGCTTAAAATCGCGCAAATCGCTCATCAATTTTGCGACTCTCTCCGGTAAATCAGCCTCGTCGGTGGAGAGGAGGCCCTGCATCGTCACCGCGTTTCGCCAGACCGAGCGGTATTTCCTCATCGCGGTCCTGCCGCAGGCAAAGGTTATCCGCATCCCGCCCTTGTGAGGCTCGCCTCCGAAGATCTTTATCGGCCCCACCTCTCCCGTAGTCATTGGGTGAGTTCCGCAGCACGGGACGTAGTCGACGTCCCCGACCTTGACTATTCGTATTCGCTCGGACGTGTTTGGAATCTTCCGTCTCGACAAGCGCTCGATCTCGCTCGTATCTGGGTATAGGATCTCGACCGCCATGTTCCCATACACGACCTCGTTCGCCGCGTCCTCGGCCTCGTCCAGCTGCGACTGGTCGAGATGGCGGTCGATGTCGACCGTGGACGCGGATTCTCCGAAGTGAACGCTGACAGCCCTCGCGTCCAGGTTCCTCAAGAGGACCCCGGACAGAATATGCTCTCCCAAATGCTGCTGCATCATATTGAGACGCAGTCCCCAGTCCATCTCGCCATGCACCAGCGTCCCTTCCGGGCGCCCAGTCAGAACGTGAAGTATGGCGCCGCCCTCTTCGAACACATGTTCGACCTCCATGCCGCCCAACGTCCCCACGTCGCTCGGCTGTCCGCCGCCCTCCGGGTAAAACGCGGTCTGGTCGAGCGTCACGTAAAATTTTCCGTCCCGCTCCTCTATGGACGTTACTGTCGCGTCGAACTCACGGAGATAGACGTCCTCATAGTACAATTTTTTTGTCATTCATCTGTTCCCCCGATAATGGCTGCATAAAAAACGTATAGATCAGCTCTGTAATTATAACGGCCAGCGGCGGGCTAGGCAACGGGGTCAAAATTCTGAAAACTCGCGCGGTATTGACAACCGCAGACAATGAGCCGTCACATTGCCAACCTCGAAGAGGACATCGGCGTCCGCTTTTTTCTGAGAACGCGCAATTCTGTCGAGCTGACCGAGACGAGGGAAAAATTTTACGATTTTTTCAAGGAAACAGTGAGTCGGTATAATTCGCTTCAAATAGAGATAATGGCCGAAAGCTCCACACAAATGAAGAACATCTATATCGGCTATCAAAACTGGATGGATCTCGGGCCGGCCCTTGGTTCGGCTCTGGCTGTACTGAGGGAG
>JAITNX010000178.1 GCA_031290235.1 Synergistaceae bacterium
ACGCCGCCGGCGGCGCAATGAGGCTCTCCCTGGCGGCGAAGGACGGCTCGGCAGTCTCCGTGCTGGACATCAAGGGGACCAACGCGCTGGATATGGGCCTGAACACGGGCCTCACCGGAGATCCTGTCTCAACCTTCCCAACGTTTACAGCGGATTCCATCCTGACCATCACTGTAAACGGCGCGTCCCACACCATGGACCTCTTCGACAGCGCGGCTTCCCCCGCCGCCCCCATAATCACCTCCATGGAGGAGATGGCGGACCTCATCAACACCCGCTTCCAGGGCCAGGACATCCGAGCCGAAGTGATAGCCGACGGCACAGATAAGCGCCTCGTCCTCTGGTCGCCAAAGGGATATCTGTTCGAGGTCAGCGGGGCCGCGGCGGCCGATATAGGATTCCCGCCAGGCAACGACCAGAGCGGCCAAAACATTGGTTTCATGCCGAGCGTGACGGGGACGACTGATCTGCGCGGACTTACTACCTTCACTGCCGGCGACGCTCTGACGATAGCCGTCAACGATGCCATGAGCACTACTGAGACTATCACCATTGGTGGTTGGACGCCACAGCAGGCGGTGGACCTAATAAACAGCAACACGAACTTGCAAAATGCGGGGATTTTGGCCAGCATCAACAGCAAAGGACAGCTCGTCATACAGTCGAAGAGCGAGACCACGTTCACAGTCACAGGCGCTGGCAACGCGGCTGCGGATATAGGCATCCCCGCAGCCGGCATCGATTCATCCGCGCCGCCGGCGGCCGGGCAGCTTGGCCCCTTCAACCAGACCGTCACTCAGCGCACGGGGAACAACGTCAAGAACGTGGACTTCTTCGGCGTCATAGACCAGTTGATTTCCACTGTCGAGGGAGGAAATGTCGACGGTATATCTGATATAATGCTGACCAAGCTGGACCACTGGATGAACACCCTGCTCAAGACGAGGGCGCAGGTAGGAGCCCTGACGAATCGCTATAACACCACGGAGAGCCGCTACATAGCGAACAACACGGCCTACGAGGAGCTGCATTCGCAGACCGTGGGGGTGGACCTTGCGGAGACGATCACCCAGTACGAAATGGCGTCGAGCATCTACGAGGCGAGCCTTGCCTCCATAGCGAGGATAATGCAGGCCACGCTGCTCGATTTTCTGAGGTAAAGAGTTTTTTTTAGGCTTCAAGCGGCAAATGATTTTTACGACAAGAACGAAGGTCAAGGAGGAGCATACATGATCAGTTTGACTTCCACGAGGTTTGGCGTTCTGGAGGTGGATGACGGGGACGTTATTCGCTTCCCCGTTGGCATTCCAGGTTTCGAGAACAAGCATGAATGGATTCTGGTGGGCGACGATGAAAACGCCATAATGTGGATGCAGAGTACTGACGACGGAGGCCTGGCGCTTCCCGTCACCACTCCCGAGGCTGTCAAGGCGGACTACAACGCCAAGATACCCAAGGAGTTCCTGGAGCTGCTGGGCGAGCTGGCCGAGGGCGATGTGGCCATGCTTATAGTGGTGACCATCCCGCCGGGCCGCCCCTGGGACATGACCGCAAACCTAAAGTCCCCAATCGTGATAAACAGGTCGAGCCGGGTCGGAGTGCAGACTATCGCTCTGAACGAGGACTATGAGTTCCGTTACAAGGTTCTGGAGGACGATATAAGGGAGAAAATGCGCGAACAGTCGGCGCTGTCCACGGAAGTACCCTCCGAAGAGGCGCGCTGACTATGCTTGTCCTTAGCAGAAAGCCCGGCGAGGTTCTGCGCGTGGGCGAAGAGATAGAGATTACGGTGGTCGAGGTCAAGGGCGATATGGTCCGTCTGGGCATCCAGGCCCCTCGCGACGTGCAGGTCTGGCGCAAGGAGCTGTGGGAGGCGATAGTGGCCGAGAACATAAAGGCCGCCATGGAAACCACTTCCGAAGAGATCCCTATCGTCCCGATAAAACGCGGCGTGTCGGATTTGTTGGCAAGGAAGAAAAAACCGGAACAGGATCCGGACAAGGATCAATAGGGGGAAGGTTTATATGGCGAAGGAACTGCGCCGCGCACTGGAGAACAGCACGGTGTGGGGGAAAAATATCAAAGAGCTTCACGGCAGTCAGCCCGCGCTTGCCGCCCTCCTGGAGGAATATGTCGCAAAAAATGGATTTTCATTTGCCCACTACGAGAACGCGACGCCGGCCGGGACATGGTACGAGGGACTTGCGGACAAGCCTTTCTTTCAGCCATCGGAAGACGGGCAGTTTGCCTGGGACAAGCGCGACAAGGACAAGCCAGCGTTTCTCCTCTACGGAGCAGGCGTCGCCCCATATCTGTTAAAGGCCATCCGCGCCCTGCCCAACGGCGCTATGAGCCTGCTCGTGATCGAGCCCAGCATCTCGCTCCTGGCCTACGTGTTGTACACCTCGAACGTATACGAAGCAATTCCGCGAGGCTGCCGCCTGTTGTTCATGACAGAGACTCCTCGCGTCTCGGCGGAGAAGTCGATTCCGGACGCGGAAAACAACGACAGGAGACTGCTTCAGGAGGCGCTTGGCGGGTCGTTTGCCCCCCTGGGCCTCTATGCCCTCACGAAGTCGAAGCTGACGGAGCATTCCGGAGAAGCCGAGGTGTGGAGGGATTTTTTCATCAGGATGAACAAAAAAATGAGGGAGTGGATGCTCCTGGAGCTCCAGTACCTTGGGAACTCGTCGGAGGACACCCTGCTCGGCATGCGCCAGATGGCCCTCATGTCCCCCTGGATAGCCTACGGCAACAGGATCGGCTCTCTCGGCGGGCACTTCGGCGACAGGCCCTTTGTCTGCGTGGCCGCCGGCCCATCCCTCGATAAAAATTTCAAACAGCTCGCCGACGTGCAGGATAAATGTGTAATAGTGGCGGCTGACGCCGTCCTCCGAAAGCTGCTGAAAAACGGGATACGCCCACACATAGTGACGGTTCTGGAGAGAGGTATGCCGACGTACGACCTCTTTTTCGCCGACATAGTGGAGGAGTACCCGGACGAGTGCCGCGACATCCTGCTCGTGGCCCAGTCCGTCTGCATACCGAGGATAAGCGGGCGATGGCCGGGCCCGGTATGCGTGGTTGGGAAAAATTTCGTCAACATGGACATGTGGCTAGTGCGCGACATCTTGGACGGCGACGTACTCAACGCCGGGACGTCGGTTGCCCACGTCAACTACGGCGTCGCATCCGGCTACGGCGCCTCCGCCATAGCGATAATAGGTCAGGACCTGGCCTACGGCGAGGACGGCAACTCCCACGCCGACGGCGTTGGAGTCGGGACGACTGTGAAGCTGGAGGGCAACCCCAACCTGTTTCTCATCCCAGGCGCCCTCGGAGGACAGGTGTACACCATGGATATATGGCTTGGCTTCCTGCGTCTGCTGGAGGGCTTCATCAAGCTCTCCCCAAACCAGGCCGTGTACGACTGCACTGAAGGAGGCGCTTACATCCTCGGGACGAAAGTTACGCCGCTCGCCGACTTCATCGCCGAATACGTTCGGGATCTGCCGCCGATGGAGAACACCCCGGCCCAGGTCATAAAGGCTCGGGACTCGGACAGACGATCCATAGCGGAGACCGTGTCCGTCAGGATAGGCGAGGAGCTGAAAAAACTCGACGTGATATCCGACAGCCTGACCAAGGTCGAGGGCTACATGGAGAGGGTGGCCGCCCCGGGACTGACGCCCGCCAGGAGGGTCAACATAGCGAGGGAGAGCGGCGAGCTGCTGGACTGGATACACTCCGTACACGACGTCCTCGGTTTTATCGCCCAGAGCTACACGCACGTCGCCTCCATCGAGCTGTCGTTCGTGAGGAGCCTGGAGACCGTCGAGCAGATCGAGCGTTGGCGCGCTTTGCACAGAGATATAGTGAACGCCCACAGAAAAGTGCTCTCCGTCATGCGAGTGTGGCTGAATTACGTGAGGACGGCCATGACTCACTACGCTGAGAACGAGTTCAGGCGCGATCCACTGACGCCGGATGAAGCCAAGGAGAGGGCGTCTTTTTTGTTTGAGAAGATGGACGGCGCCGATGAGGATGCGATCCCAGGCATACTGGTCGAGTTCGACGACCTCATGACAAGATGCGACCCGACGAGGCTGGGGTGGGACGGCGATATTTTGCGGCGCCTGTCCGGCCTTCTATATAGGGAGGGCAGGTCGGAGGAGGCCAGGAAATATATGGAGAAGGCGGCCGCCTCCTTCGAAGGAAAGGAAATGCCCTCCGACTATATCAAGGCCTTCTACAAGGATTACATCGAGATCCTTATAACAAGCGATATGTGCTGTCATCCGGATTTCCGGCGCGCCGAAATAGTGTTGGCCGGCGCGGTCGAGCTTGGCGGCATGGACGATGAGCTTCACGGCCTCATGAATTCTATAATGGATGGGCAGATCAGATTGTACGAGGATACGCAGACGCTGGGTTCGTCGAAGGAAAAGACGGCGTGGTTCCGCGTGAGGACGGATGCGCAGAAGGCGCTGTACTCGGGCGATCTGGTCGGCGCTCTCGAACTTTCGTGGCGCGGAATAAGGGATTATTATACCGCTGTGCCGGGCTGGGCGATGAGCCACCTCGACTGGCTGGCGGAAACTTTGACGGCTTGCCTGAATGCCGCCGATCAGGATGTAGCCGCGGTCTCGGACCGCATTTTGGACGAGATCGCCGGCAGCGAGAAGTTCCTGCGGACAATGGCCCTTCCATTTCCGAGGGACTTTTACGACGAGCTGACGCGGCGCGGCGTCCCGCCGGAGATGATACGGGCGAGGGACGAGTCGCCTGAAGGACAAGACATTCCTGTTGAGAACGCCGTCCAGGTGGAGGATAAGGTTTAAGTTTAGAGCGCGAAGCGGATTGGGAGGACGGAATTAATGGCGAAGGAGTTATGTTACGCCCAGGACGGCGACCTGGTTTGGAACAAAAATATGGCGGCGCTTCGCGGGCTTCAGCCGACGCTGGCCAGGCTGCTTGACAAATATGTGGAGGATCATGGGCGTAAATTCGCCCACTATGAGATAAAGACCCCGGCCGGCACGTGGTTCGAAGGGCTGACGGACAAACCCTTCTTCCAGTCGTCGGGCGGGGTGAAGTTCAACTGGAGCAAGCGGGGGGGAGAGGAGCTGAACTTCTTCCTCTATGGCATTGGCGCTCCGCCGTACATCTCTCAAGCGATCGAGGCCCTGCCGAACGACGCGAGGATCATGGTAGTGGTCGAGCCAAGCCTGCCGCTCCTGGCCTACGCGCTGCACGTCGCGTCGCCTTACTCGAATCTGCCTAAAAATTGTCAGATATTTTTCCTGTTCGCGAGAACAGCCGACGCGGTGGCGCCGAATGGCGAAATTCAAAACGATGGACCGGCTGTTCTGAACAGGATTCTGTTTGAGGAGGTTTTCCGGGCGACGATGAAGTCTGTTGGCTTGTACAGCATATCCAGCTTTCTCGCGACCGAGCACCCCGGCGAGGCGGAGACCTGCGGCCAGATCTTCAAGGACGTGGACAAAAAAGTGGTGGAGTGGGTCGCCACGATGCTAAAGTCGGTTGGCTTCTCGCCGGAGGAAGCGCTAAAGGGCGTCAGGAATATCGCGCTGATGTCGCCGTGGATCGCGTTCGGCCGCAGACTCGACTCGTTAGGGGACCGCTTCAAGGACAGGCCGTTCGTCTGCGTCGCGGCGGGGCCGTCGCTCGACAAAAATTTCGAGCAGCTGCGGGACGTCCAGGACAGGTGCGTGATAGTGGCCGCCGACGCGGTCCTTGAAAAATTGCTCAGGAACGGGATAAGACCGCACGTAGTGTTGGCCCTGGACAAGTCGGCGACGATCTACGAGGCGTTTTTCTCCGATGTCTTGGAGAATTACCGCGAGGACTGCCGAAATATCCTGCTGGTCACTCACGGCGTCTGCGTGCCGAGGCTGGGCGGATGCTGGCCTGGCCAGCTTTGCATCGTCGGGAAGACGGACAACATCCTCGACGTCTGGCTGGTTCGGGATATCCTTGGGGGCTACGGTTTGAACAACACCGGGACGTCGGTGGGTCACGCCAACTACTCCATAGCGGCGGCGTTTGGCGCCTCCGCGATAGCGATCATAGGACAGGACCTCGCATACGCGTCGGACGGCCAATCACATGCCGGCGGCGTGGCAAAGGCGGCCCAGGATAACATAGCCAAGCTGGAGGGAGATCCGCGCGTTATGAAGATTCCCGGCGCCCTGGGCGGAGAGGTCTACACCACAGTTTCGTGGCTGTCTTATTTGAGGCTTCTCGAGGAGTATATACGCGCCGCGCCCCACCAGAGGGTGTTCGACTGCACCGAGGGCGGCGCTCTCATAGCCGGCGCGGCAGTCAAGCCGCTGAGGGCTTTTATAGACGAATATGTCAGGGATCTGGAGCCGATGGCCGAGACGCCCGCCCAGGTCGTGGCGTCCAGTGAAGCGGTCGCCGAAGGAAATGCCGCGACGGAGATGATAGTGAAACGCATAGATGAGGATCTTAAAAAACTGGATGCGGAAGCTGTCGAACTGGATAGTCTCCGGGAAATTGTCAAGAGGACGAGATCTGCGGGGTTGACGCCGGCCAGGCGGTCGAGCCTGGCGCGGGAAGCGAACCTCTTGCTCAACAAATTACTGGCTGCCCGCCCCGAGTTTGTCACGATAAACCAGAGCTATTTTCATCAAATGTCTTTCGAGCTCGATATCGCCAGGGACAGAATGGAGACCGTCGAGCAAGTGGAGCGATGGCATGAGATATACAAAGATATGATGGCGGTTCAAATAAGCGTGATGTCCGCGATCAAGAAGTGGCTCCTCTACATGAGAAGATCGGTGGTTCATTATTGGAATGACAAGTTCGAGATGCGTCCTCTTACATCCGAGGAGGCGATAGGGTTGGTCATGCGGCTGTTCGACGAGTATGAAACGGCCGAGGGAGACGATCTCCAGGACATGATGATAAAGTTCGACTACCTCATGGCGAGATGCGACCCAACAAGGCTGAAGTGGAACTGGAGGATTGTGTGGAATCTGGCGAAGCTGCTCCATGACGAGGAGCGCTCAGAGGAGGCGCGGCTGTATATGGCGCGCGTGCTGAAGGTTTTGGTGGGGCAAGATCTGCTCCGCTCCGAGGTACTCGCCATTTACGGCGATTACATAAGGATTCTGATGGCGCATGATCTCGCCTGCCGTCCTGATTACGATAAAGCCGAGATCATGTTGGCCGGAGTGGTCGCGCTCTGCGGGATGGACGAATCGCTTTACCCTCTAATAGTTTTGATAATGGACGGAGTTATAGAATTTTATCAAAATGTGCGCATATTTCGCAAGTCGATGGATAGAGCGGCGTGGCTTCGCTTTACGGCGCGGGTCCGGAGGAACCTCTACTCGGCCGGCGTCAGGGCGTCCTATCTGGAGATAACGCGGCGAGCCGTGATGGAGTATTGCGGTACCGAGCCGGACTGGGCGGCGAGCCTCCTCGAATGTCTGGCCGAGTCGCTGGCCGAGTGCATGGTGGCCGAGGACGAGAAGACGGCCGGCGTCGCTGCCCGCATAGCGGATGAGATGGCGTCGGATAAGGATCTGCCGCCGGCAATGCGCCTCCAGTTCCTGAAGATGCTTTGCGGCGAGATGACGCGTCGCGGCGTCTCGCCGGATGCCATCCTTGCGAAGAGCCGTCTATTGGAGGAAATCGGCGTCGCGGAGAACCAGGTTTAGCCTGATAGTTACGCCTGACGCATGTGCGGGGGGATGGGCGTGGGTTATTTGGATCGGACGATATATACGGATGACATGGAAGCGGAGTTCCAGGATGTGCGGCGGCGGGGAGAGCTGCCGGGGGAGATAAAC
>JAITNX010000054.1 GCA_031290235.1 Synergistaceae bacterium
TTGAATATACCTGTGGACATTGTGCATGGCCCTGTGCCAGAATCCTCCTTCATAGATATTGGTCATACGGTGCGTGTATATGGTGAATAAAGACAAGCAGATTTCGGAAAAAATCTCGAATGAGGCATCGTTGATTGCCGAATTCCTCGAAGGGGTCGATTTCGAGCGCTTTGCTTCGGACGAACGCACAAGACGAGCGATTTGCATGACTTTGATAAACATCGGCGAGTTAGTCAAAATTCTGTCGGACGAATTCAGGCACGAAAACAATCATATCCCTTGGAGGGCAATCGCGGGACTCAGGGACGTTACAGCTCACAGGTATCAAACTCTACGGTTCGAAGATATTTGGGAAACGGTGACAAAAGATATACCTGAACTTTTAGAACTGATTTCCAAAATTATGTGAAACCGGAAAGCTACCCGGCGCGGAGAAGATCGGCAAAACATGGCTCATTCCCAGCGCCTCCGTCGAATCCTACACCCCCGGCAAGCGTGGTCCCAAACCGAAAAAAACCAAGCTGGCCGATGAGCTGGAAGGGATTAGAGCGGAGATCGCCGACACCGCTTTAAGTCGGTTGGATATCAGACGCCAAGAGAAGAACAGATAAGGAGGGGACCGCATGCTTACAGAAAACAGCTTGAAATTTATCCAAGAAGCAGCAACAGAATTTGGCGCAACGCGGGTCTTTCTTTTTGGCTCATGCCTGGGTTGCCTCGAACAGGACGCCGACGATATTGATATTGCGGTTGAAGGCCTATCGAAAAGCGATTATTGGGATTTCTGGCGGCGTCTACTGTGGTCTGACGAACTTGGGGGAAAGTCAGTCGATATTGTGAGAATCGAGGATAATGGCTTTCTTGTCCCGATAATCCTTGATGAAGGGATGGAAATTTATGCTGAAGGAAAGCCACAGGTTGGCGCTCTGGAACATATTTGACAAGAGCCGACAAACTATCTCGGAAATTGAAGCCGTTTTAGGCGACACGCAAAGCCCGTGGCGTTTGTCCGTATGCGCTGGAGTCGGAACGCTTCTAGGTAATCTCTATATGAGCATTGAGCGTATTTTAAGGCTATTTATTGAAAACGTTTACGGAGAAAGGATAGTCAAAGATGACTCCTGGCACAGGCGACTGATAGAAGCCGGGAATATAAAGGGACTGCTGCCACAGGAGATGGAGCCAACGTTGCAGGGAATGAGACGTTTTAGGCACCTTTTAACGCATGGCTACGGTATTGACATGGACGAGGAGGAGCTGAGAAAAAATATACCAGAAGCGATTGACGCCTATTTGGAGATAGAAAAACACCTTATGAGACTATTCTCTGAACTGGAGCGTAGATAGCTCTCACTATCCTCACACCATACAGGTGAAAAGATAATAATGGTTGCGGATTGCGCCAGCTGGCATAAGTCGCACTTGCTCAGGGTTCCGGAAAATATGCGTATGCTGATTTTGCCGCCGTACTCTCCAGAATCGGACCCTGTCGAGTACATATTGGACGATAGGCGCCTGAGACGAGGCTGCGGGTTGGGGGCGCGGCGAACGGCTAAAACCAGCCGGTCCTTACGGATTAGCCGGACCTTCGTTATCGGAAACGCCAAGAGCTTCTTTATAGCTTCAACGAACGCGGCCAGATTCTCCCTCGGCGCGTTTGGGTCTATGTTTTTTACGCTGAACGTCCGATGGCTCTTCCTGCCTCCGGGGGTGCGCCATATACAGACCTGGATAGCCAGGCGGCAGCTTACTATTGACCATTACTTTTAATTCTGCTTCCTTCCTTGATGGTAGCCCTGCAATTATATCTAGTCTCCGCAATTTTCATTATAAAATTCCTGAAAAATCATGTACAATGGAAAATATCATGCTCAGCGGCAAAAGGAGTCATCAATGCAAGAAAATAATCAACAAGTATTTATGGAAAACGAGAGCATCTCCCGTCTCATAACACGGTTCGCGGGTCCCGCGCTCATCGGGATGCTGGCGAATGCGCTCTACAACATAGTGGACAGGATATTCGTGGGACACATCGTCGGGGCCAAGGGGATAGCGGCAATTGCCGTGTCGTTTCCATGTATGCTTCTCTCGACCTCGATAGGGTTTTTGATAGGCATTGGAGCAGCCTCCAGGATTTCGATACTAATGGGCGAGGGTAAGCGGCAGAAGGCGGAGCAGACGCTCGGCAACTCCCTCTCCATATCGCTAGTGCTCGGGGTGCTTTTCCTGTGCGGAGGGCGTCTCTTGTTTCGGCAGATACTTGGGTTGTCAGGAGCGAGCGAGACGATATATCCCATTGCATCCGAGTATCTCTCAGTCGTGCTGTACGGCGTTTTATTCTCGATAGTGAGCTTTACGCTGTCATGCGGGATAAAGGCCAGCGGAAGCCCCTCATACGCAATGGGGAGCCAGGCCATCGGGGCTATGGCGAACATTGTCCTCGACGCGCTGTTCGTCGTCTGCCTCGACATGGGCGTCAGGGGGGCGGCGCTGGCGACTGTCATCAGCCAGGTCATCTCGGCAGTCTGGGCCGTCGTCTATTTCTTCCTCCCAGGGGCCGCGCTCAGGCTGCGTCGCAGGTTCGTGTTATCAGTGGACAGGGAGGCATTCGCGCGGATTTTCGCGGTGGGAGTGCCATCCTGTCTCGTGCAGCTCAACTTCGTACTCGTTCACGGAATGATTACCTACACGTCCAATAGATACGGCGGCGATCTAGCTGTCTCAGCGACCGGCATATTCGTCAGCCTCGACTCCCTGCTCTTCATGCCGGCGGTGGCGATAGCGGATGCCTGCCAACCCATCGTCGGCTTCAACTATGGGGCAAAGAAGATAGACAGGGTCATCGCCACAGTCAGGACAGGGGTGTTGATCACGAGCGTCTTTTACGCGGTGAGCTTCATCATCATCATGACGAACGCGGAGATTTTTGTCAGAATGTTCAACTCCACTGACCAGGAACTGATCAGGACGACGGCGACAGCGATGCGATTTGCCAACATCGGCTTACCTTTCATGGGGATCTCGATAGTGAACTCGTCGCTTCTGCAGGGGCTTGGCAGGGGACGTGAAGGCATGATACTGGCCGCGATAAGGTTTGGGCTCTTTTTGTGGATGCCGCTGTTGATACTTCCGGGAATTTTCGGCCTTTACGGCGCCTGGGGCAGCTTCCCTGTGTCGGACATTGGCGGCACTGTCGCGTCAGGACTGTCGATGTATTATACGATAAAGAGACTAAAAAAGGAGGGTCGCCCCGCTTAGGCGGCCCCCGTCAACGCCTGTCAAATCACCTTTCTAATTTGAGCCGGTCTTTTGTTTGAAGAATGCCTTGAACCACTTGCCGACATCTTTGGGAAGTATCCGATAGCCCTTGCGCTCCTTCGAGATCCAGAGGAAATAATCGTTCATGAATGCCTCCTGCAAGGCCCTTATCCCTTTGCCCTTGTTCACCTTGAGGAGTGCGTAGGTGTCCTTCAGCGT
>JAITNX010000175.1 GCA_031290235.1 Synergistaceae bacterium
TGAAAACGGACGCTCTAACTTTCGCATCGATATTCGCCTCCACCAAATATATATTTTCTAAACGAGTAACATTTAGAATGTTATAATAGATTATCATAAAGTTTGATACAAAACAATTACCAGCTGGACTGAGCGACAGTTCAGCGCCACGCGTACAGTCGGTGTTAATCGGGATATTATTATGTCTCGATGTTTTGACACCAGCCAAAGATACGCTAAAATACGTATATAATGTTATGGGGCGCAGGCGCGGCATTCTTGATGGCCGTCCCGGCGCGATTTCTTTTTTAGCTTTTTTAGCTTTTTCAGCTTTTTTAGCTTTTTCAGAGCGAGGAGTGAAATGAAAAATTTATCCCTGAAAAACATTGACGCGTTCAAAATTCTTGACGACGACACCCGTGAGGTGTCATACGGCTGCAGCCAGGACTGGTTCGGCACAGAGTGGCAGCGCAGGTCGGGGTGCGGCCCGTCCGCTGTGAGCAATATCTTCCTCTACCTCGACTATCCCGGCCAATCTGACGCCAGGCCAAACGGGGGGCTCAGCAAAAAAGGCGTCGCCGAGACCTTGATGGAGGACGTATGGAAGTACGTCACCCCAACCGAGAGAGGCATACCGACCACGGAGATGCTCTGCGAGTCCGTGAAGTCCTATGGAGCGGCGCGGAAATTTTCTATCAAGTGCTCGCACTGCGAGGTTCCGGAGGACAAAGAACTTCGCCCGTCTAATTGCGAGCTGACAGAATTCCTCGAGGCGGCCCTCTCGTTCGACATCCCGGTCGCGTTCCTCAACCTCTGCAACGGGGACGAAAAAAATCTCGATGAGTGGCACTGGGTCACGATAGTTTCCCTTGAACAAAAAGAGCCGGACGAGCATATCATGGTCCGGATCTTGGACAGAGGAGCGATCAAGGCAATCGACCTGACGCTTTGGCTCGCCACGACCAATAACGGCGGCGGCTTCGTCCACTTCAGCAAGGCATGATTTAGCCTTCCAGCAGTTCGCCGAACAGCCCGAGGGCTTCTGGAAAATTCAGGCGTCCCATGCCCACGCGAAAACGATTGTCCTTCGCGTCGAAGACGGAATCCGGCAGCACCATCAGGCTCTTTTCACCGACAGCGCGTCTGCACAGATCCTCGATATTTCCATCGAGCAGACGCGGAAAGGCCGTAGTGCCCCCTGCCGGCGGAATCCACTCGATCAGGTCCGGGCGCCCGGCAAAAAATTTTCCGGCCAGCTCCGCGTTCGCCCGCAAAATGGTCCTGTTGCGCTCCATCAGCTCGTCTATATTGCGAATTGCCGCCTCCGCCAGCACCTCGCCAGGTCCTGAATTGCATATCGTAGTGTAGTCCTTCATCGCCAGGACGGACGAGATCAGGCCGTGGCGCTTTGACGCCAGCCACCCGGTGCGAAGGCCGGGCAGGCCCGGCCCCTTGGAGAGGCCGCTCATAATTACCGCGTTCTCCCGCCCGCAGAACGACGGCAGCCTCGGGGCGTCGAGCTCGAGCCCGCGGTACATCTCGTCGCTGAACACGACGGCGCCGCTCCCTTCGGCGAGGTCTCCAATCATGTCGAACTCTTCCGGCGTCGGCATGTATCCCGTCGGGTTATGTGGAAAATTGACCACCAGCAGCTTCGTCCTATCTTTCAGCAGCGGCTTCAGTTCGTCGCGGTCCAGAGACCAGCGCCCGCCCGACGCGGTCAATTTCCAGAGGACAACCTCGCAGCCGATGGAGCGTGGCAGCTCGTAAAGCGACTGATAGGCCGGCGATAAACAGACTACCCTGTCCCCCGCGTCGAGAAAGCTGTTCATGAAAAGGAATATCAGCTCCTCCGGACAACCGACCACTATTCCGTCGTTGCCGACGCCATAGATCGCGTCCAACGCGCCGATTATCCCAGGGTTTCCCCTCGACTCGGTGTAGGAGAGCGGCAGAGAGTTCAGGCGTTCGCGCCACTCCCCTCCCGGCAGCCCGAGGATCTCGCCGACCGGCCGCGTCTCGCAGTCGGACGGGCTTAAAAGATGCTTGACGTTGAACTCGTATTTCGCAAAATACCTCTCGAGCTGAAAATCCCTGATCTTCAATGTACCCACTCCCCCGCCGCTGATGTTTGAGTTTTTGAGTTTTTGAGTTAGCATCCAAACCAATCGTATTATGAGCCAGGATGCCTTTATTGAATATACCGCACGGTATATAATTGCGCCATGAATTCTTTGGAGCAGTTATGAGGATTCCAGGGTGAGAAAAATTATCCACGTCGATATGGACGCGTTTTACGCCTCCATAGAACAGAGAGATCACCCCGAGTATAGGGGCAAGCCGCTGGCCGTCGGGCGGGCGGCGGAGCGCGGCGTCGTGGCGGCCGCCAGCTACGAGGCCCGAAAATGGGGCGTGAGGTCCGCGATGTCCTCCATGTCAGCCCTCGCGAGGTGCCCGGAACTGGTCTTCGTCCCGCTCAGGTTCGACGTATATCGGGAGGTCTCCATGCAGATACGGAAAATTTTTCTCGAATACACCGACCTCGTGGAACCGTTATCGCTGGATGAAGCGTACCTGGACGTGACCGTCAATAAATTCGCGGCCCGCTCGGCAACCCTGATAGCGCAGGAAATTCGCGGACGCATAAAGGAGGTCACAGGGCTGACCGCGTCGGCCGGAGTCTCCATAAACAAATTTCTCGCGAAGGTCGCGTCTGACTACAAAAAACCTGACGGGCTGTTCGTCATAAGACCCGAGGAGGCGGAGGATTTCGCGGGTACGCTGAAGATAGAGCAATTTTGGGGCGTCGGCAGGGTCACGGCTGAGAAGATGCACAGGCTTGGGATAAATACCGGGAGCGATCTGAAAAAACACGACGAGGCCGAACTTGTCCGTATTTTCGGGAAGGCCGGGCACATGTATTATCTAAACGCCAGGGGAATAGACGACCGGGAGGTCCTCCCGGAGAGGGTCCGAAAATCCCTCGGCGCCGAGAAAACCTTCATGACGGACCTGGACGACAGGGGCGAGCTGCTGGAACGGCTTCAGGAAATTGCCGGCGAGGTCTGGGAGCGCTGCTCCAGGCAATATTTCGCGGGGAGGACGGTAACGTTGAAGATAAAGTACGAGGACTTCCGGGAGATGTCAAAAAGCAAAACCTACGCGCAGGCCGTCAAAAATTTCGACCTTTTTTTGTCTGCGGCAAAAGAGCTGTTAGACTCGGTACAGGTGGAAAGCGGGCATAAAATTCGCCTTATGGGCCTTTATGCGAGCAACGCGGAGGACAAAAACAATATCGGGCACCGGCAGCTGCTGCTTGACTTTGGCGATGATGAGCTGTAAAGCTGTTAAAGAAGTATCCAGCTGCGTATTATCACAGCGATATTCAGGGAGGTATGCGAAATGACGATGAAACTGTTTACCAACGCGTTTTTGTTTGACTGCACCGGAGCCGACCCGGTCGAGAAGGGTTGGGTACTGACGGAGGACGACGTCATAAGGGAAACCGGCGATGGCAAGCCCCCCTCGCCGCCGGACGCGGAGATTTTGGACTGCCGGGGGCTGACGCTGCTGCCCGGACTCATAGACGCCCACATCCACGTCAGCCTTTACGACAACGACCTCGGCAACCAGCACAGGGCGTATTACCCAGCCATGCACTATGTGAAGGCAATGGCCGTCCTGAAGGATACCCTGGACCAGGGATTCACCACTGTGCGAGACGCCGGCGGCGCTGACGCGGGATTCAGGGTGGCCGTGGAACAGGGACTCATAACCGGCCCGAGCATAACGGTCTGCGGAAGCTCGCTTTGCATCACGGGAGGGCACGCTGACTGCCGCTACTCGACCGAGCAGCGCCCCCCTGTCTTCGGGCCATTTACCTCGTCGATAGCGGACGGGGTCCCGGAGGTTCAGAAGGCAGCCCGCGAACAGCTTCGCCAGGGAGTCGATTACATAAAGGTGATGGCCGGCGGAGGATGCGCGAGCCAGGCTGACGAACCGGATACGGTGCAGTACACGCCGGCCGAAATGGAGGCGATAGTGTACGAGGCGTCGGCCGTCGGCAAGAAGGTCCTGGCCCACTGCTACTCGAACAACAGCATGAGGCTCTGCGCCAACGCCGGCGTGTACAGCATAGAACACGGCAACTATCTGGACTCCGCGACAGCGAAGCTGATCAAGGACAAGGGCTGCTGGCTGGTCCCCACTCTATCCACGTACTTCTTCATGAGCGATAACGGTGAGAAGCTCGGTATCCCCGGCTATTTTCTCAGGAAGATGAAGCAAGTGAGGGAACACGCCCTCGAGGCCGTCAAGATAGCTATGAACGCTGGCCTCAACATAGGCTCCGGTTCCGACATGGTCGGGGACGGCCAGGCCCACAAAAATATGGAGATAGAGCTGAAGTCGAGGGTCATGGGCGCCAGAAAAGCCATACTCTCAGCGACGAGGGAAAACTCCAGGCTGATCTTTCAAGAGGACAAAATAGGAACGATAGAGGCCGGCAAGCGGGCCGACATGATACTTGTGGACGGGAAACCGCTTGAGAAACCGGAGGCCTTCAAAAACAGGGACAACATAAAGGTGATACTGCTGCGCGGAAACTTATACAAGAATATTCTGTAGCTTAAAGTGCGGCGTAATTCCAATTTTGAGTCATACCAAGCTGCGATCAAACGTTTGTTTTTAATTTGCCTGAACAATGGCATAGCCTGATTTTTACGCTTTACCCTTCAGGTTTTTGATTTCAAATTGGTATCAAAGATGCTTTTATTTGACTCAAAATTGGAATTATAGAATTATATAGTTACTGGCTGCGGCTGACCGCCATTTTCCCTCCCATGTATTTTTGCAGCGCCGTTGGTATTCTGACTGTGCCGTCCGCGTCTATATTATTCTCCAAAAACGCGATCAGCATTCTGGGGGGGGCGACTACCGTGTTGTTCAGAGTGTGGGCGAAATAGTTGCCCTTCTCCTTGTTTTTAACGCGTATTCCAAGACGCCTCGCCTGGGCGTCCCCTAAATTCGAGCAGCTTCCGATTTCGAAGTACTTCCGCTGCCTTGGAGACCATGCCTCCACGTCGATGCTCTTTACCTTGAGGTCTGCCAGATCTCCGGAACAGCACTCGAGCGTCCGCACCGGTATATCCAGCGTCCTGAAGAACTCCACGGTGTTAATATACAGCTTTTTAAACCATGAAGGGCTGTCATCTGGTTTGCAAACTACTATCATTTCCTGTTTTTCGAATTGATGAATCCGATATATCCCGCGTTCTTCAATCCCATGCGCGCCTACTTCCTTTCTGAAGCAGGGCGAGTAACTCGTCAACGCATAGGGGAGCTTTTCCTCGTCGAGAAACGAGTCGATAAATTTGCCTATCATCGAGTGTTCGCTGGTTCCTATCAAATACAAATCTTCGCCTTCAATTTTGTACATCATGTTTTCCATTTCGGCGAAACTCATGACGCCGCTGACCACGTTTCCCCTTATCATAAAGGGCGGAACGCAATAGAGAAAACCCTTGTTTATCATAAAATCCCTCGCGTAAGAGAGTATCGCGGAGTGCAAAAGCGCGATATCGCCGCACAGATAGTAGAATCCGTTGCCGCTGGTTCTTCTTGCGCTATCGAGATCTATACCATCGAACGTTTCGATGATATCGACATGATAAGGGATTTCAAAATCGGGGACAAGGGGATCGCCGAAGCGCTCGACCTCTACATTTTCGCTGTCGTCCCTGCCTATTGGAACGGAGGAATCGATGATGTTTGGGATTATCAGAAGTTTTTCCCTGATTTCCGCGTTGAATTTTTCCTCCAGCGACTCCATCTCAACCAGTTCCTCGGCCATAGCGGTGACGCGGTTTTTCATCTCCTCCGCCTCTTCCTTGGAACCTTTGGCGAAAAGCGCCCCTATGTTTTTGCTGATCGAATTGCGCTGATTCCGCAGGGCGTCCCTCTTTACTATTGCCTCGCGAAGTTTTTTGTCCAGTTCGATGATCTCGTCAACCATCGGCAATTTGTTCTCCTGAAACTTTTTTTTCAGATTTTCCCTTATGAGGTCCGGATTATTCCTGAATAATTTAATGTCCAGCATGGCAGTCTCCACACCCTTCGCAATCCAAGTTTCAAACCGTACACGCTTGAATTATAACATCTGGACGCGTCTTGTTTTAAGG
>JAITNX010000177.1 GCA_031290235.1 Synergistaceae bacterium
CGTATTAAATATACTATCGTAGCAACTTAGGCACGAGAGGCACGCCTTTAGGCCTTTGATTTCAAATTGGTAAAAGGACGTGGTGAGGTTGTCTGGGTTTGAGTGGCAGCAGATTGTGATGATCGGCGTTGGTTTTGCGCTGATGTACATGGCTATAGTCAAGGGCTTCGAGCCGAATCTTCTCCTGGCGATGGGTTTTGGGACTGTGTTGGCCAACCTCCCATTGTCTTCCGCCATCACTCAAGTGATAGGTGGGGTTGAGACTGAGGGAGCGCTCACTCTGCTCTTTAATGGCGGAATAGCTAACGAGCTGTTCCCCCTGTTGATCTTCATAGCGATAGGGGCGATGTGCGACTTCACCCCCCTGATATCGAACCCGAGGATGCTCATCTTCGGCATAACGGCCCAGGTCGGAATACTTATAACGTTTTTACTCGCGAGGCAGCTTGGCTACAGCATTCATGAGGCTGCCGCCATAGGGATAATCGGGGCGGCGGACGGTCCGACGTCGATATACGTGGCGAACCGCTTCGCTCAGCACCTTCTGCCGCCGATATCGGTGGCGGCCTACACCTATATGGCAATAGTGCCGCTGATACAGCCGCCTGTGGTCAAGCTGCTGACCACCAAGAGCGAGCGGGCAATACGCATGACCTACACGGAAAGGCCGGTGAGCCGCAAGGTGCTGGTGCTCTTCCCGATAGGCGTAACGATAGTGTCAGGGCTGGTAGCGCCAGCGTCAGTCGCTCTGATAGGATTCCTCATGTTCGGCAACCTGATAAGGGTAAGCGGTGTCACCGAGAGGCTGGCCCAAGCCGCTCAGAACGAGTTGGCCAACATAGTGACAATACTGCTGGGGCTGTCGATATCCGCCACAATGACCTGGGATCGCTTCGTCAACTTGAGCACCCTGACTATAATCCTGATGGGTCTTTTCGCGTTTATCTGCGACACTGCCGGCGGCGTGATATCTGCCAAGCTCCTGAACATCATCCTGCCGGCCAACCTCAAGTTCAATCCGATAGTAGGGGCGGCCGGCATAAGCGCGTTTCCAATGGCCTCGCGAGTCGCTCAGCGCCTTGGGCAGGAAGCCGATCCCGGCAACTTCTTGCTGATGCACGCGGTAGGCGCCAATGTCGCCGGACAGATAGGCTCGGTTTTGGCCGGCGGATTAATGCTGGCTTACCTTGGGGGATAATTCCAATTTTGAGTCAAATATGCTGTGATTTGACTCAAAATTGGAATGCGCGACACGATGTCGCGCCGCGCAATGCGCAGCATTGCGGCTTCTCTAAGTCAAACGCGCAGGATGAGCGTTTGACTTAGAATAAGACGCGGCCGACGGTCAGTGGCGCCGCGTCATGCCAAGTTTTTGCCTGAACAGTGGCATGGCCTGGTTTTTCAGGGCTCGGTGCCGAATTTTTGAAGGCGTTCGCCAATCTCCTCGTATTCCAGGTAGATTATCTTTGACCTCAGCCATTACACGAGGTTGCCGTCAGAGTCGTATGTGTATTTTTCAAGAGCCTCCAGCGCTTCCTCCATGCCAGTTGTGTCGTAGTGCTTGCAGCGTTCGAGAAGTTTTTCGATAAGGGCGGCGTCCGGGGCGGCTCTCCGCTCCTTGCGGCTCATGACGGACTCGTCCATTTTCTCCAGCATCGCGCCTATGTCCGAGAGCAGCTCCTCGGTGGCCTGAACAAACGCGTCTTTTTTTGCCACGGTTGTTTCAAGATCGCCCTTTTTAGCAAGCGCTTCGAGTTCCTCGGCCATACGGCCCACCTTTATGGCGCATATTCCGTAACTCGAACCCTTTATCCCGTGAACTATGACCGCGTAATTTTGCAGGGTCTCGGCAGTCACGGTACGCAGCTCTTCGAGCAGCGAGGGGGTGTGGGTCATGTAGGAGCGAATGACCTTCAGATAAACTGCCTCGTCGCCGAAACGAGATATGCCGGACACCATGTCGAGACCGTATATGCGCCATTTCCCAACGGAGAGGCGCGAGTTCTCGTTTGGTTCGCCGTCCGCGTCGGGCTGCGAATCGCCGCCATCCTTGCGCACCAACTTATTGAGCAGGGCGTCCAGCTTCATTATGTCGATCGGTTTGGAGAGAAAACCCTGAAACCCGTTCTCCATGAACATGTCCTCATTGCCTACAATCGCGTTTGCCGTCAGCGCTATGACCGGCACGTTCCTAGCGTAATCGGAGCCTATCCCGCGAATGAAGCGGAGGGCCTCGATGCCGTCCATATCGGGCATCATGTGGTCCATGAATATCGCGTCGTATATGGTTTTCGCCTCCCGGATTTTTTCTATCGCCTGCCTGCCGCTCGAGACGCAGTGTATAGTCATCTCGTAGGGGATCATGAGTCCCTTCGCTACGTCCAGGTTTGTTATTACGTCGTCCACGATCAGGACCTTTCCATAGGGTATTTTCGCTCGTATCAAATTTCTGGCGCTGCGGTTATCGGCAATGCGGAATGTCTTCAGGTTCCTGACTCCCTCGATGCCTATCGGGGTGGGGTCGATTATCCTCTGGCTGATTTTGGCTGTGAAAACCGAACCCTTGCCGTATTCGCTCTCGGCTGTGATGCTGCCCCCCATCAAGTCGACGAGGTTCTTGCAGATGGAGAGTCCAAGGCCCGTTCCCTCTATTTTGCGGTTGGCCTTCGTGTCGAGCTGGCTGTACTCCGAGAACAGCTTCCCAATGTCCTCCTGTTTTATGCCGATGCCGGTGTCGCTCACCTTATACTCCAGCAGAACGTCGTTCCCCTCCTTCTTGCATGATATCCTGAGGGTCACCACCCCCTTCATGGTGTACTTAAAGGCGTTTGACAGAAGGTTGTTCAAGATTTGTTTGATTCTTATCTCATCGCCGTACAGCTTGGCCGGTGTCTCCTCGTCTATCACGGACTCGAACTTGATCGGCTTCGACGCGATGCGCACTATGTTCAGGTGAATCGTGTCGCTCACAAGGTTTTGGAAGTCGTATTCGGCTGGGATTATCTCGAATTTCCCGGACTCGATCTTGGATATGTCTAAAATGTCGTTTATGATGCCAAGCAGCGTGGCGCCGGATGTGTATATTTTTTCGATATTGCTGTGCGTATCCTCGGGAAGGTCGTTTCGCAGCTCCACCTCGCTCAGCCCTATTACAGCGTTTAGCGGGGTGCGTATCTCGTGGCTTATATTCGCGAGGAAAGCGCTCTTGGCCTGAGAAGCCGCCTCGGCGCTCTGTGCCAGGAGAAAATCTGTCAGGTCATGGAACAGCGCCATGCCGCCTATCATATTGTCGTCAGTGTCTATCATAGGCGTGAATCGGACGGTGTAGCTGCGGGGATTGTGCCCATTGCTGAAGTCGATTGTCATGTCGAACGACGTGTTCTTCCTCTCCGCCATCGCGCCGTTGAAGATGTCGGTCAGGCGCTTGATCTCGGACTTGTCAAGGAAACTTCTGAAGACCTCCGCAAGCGCCCTGCCGCTGATCTGGCTGAACTTGGCGACCCCAACCTGCCGCAGAAAGTCGTCGGTGCAGTGGATGAAGTTGCCGCCATCATCGAAAATGAGTATTGTGTCCGGACTGTTTTTCATGAGCAGATTCAGAAAAATTTCCTGTTTCGTCTTCTCCTGGGATAATTTGGATACGCGCTTTGCGAAGAAGAAGGACGCGGCGCAGGCGAGCAGGATGAAGACGCTTGCGGCAATGGCTACGCGAAGCACGGCGCCATTGATCGCCTGGTTGAGGAGTTTTGTGTGAACGCCGGCGGAGAGTATTCCAATCATCTCCCCGTTGAATACGAACGGCGTATTGAGAGTGCGGAGCAGCGTGCCGTCCTCCAGTATCTTTTCCCCGAAGTGCGACTTGCCCTTTAAGATGACGGCCTCGGCTACTTCCATGTCGGCCTTCGAATCGATTATGCGCTGCCCGTCCTCCTTGAGGGTGGTGCTGACCCTCTTCGTGCCGTAGAAGATGCTCATCTCAGCCCTGTACATATTTGCGAGCCGGTCAAGCATGTTTGGATCCGTGAGGTTGATCCCGGCCACTATCGTGCCGACGATTTCGTCGCCGCTTGTCACGGGTACCCCGTAAAAAAGCCCCAGATCTATCGTAGTTCCCTGTTCTACGGCCTGTGCTGGCTCTCCTTTGAGCGCTGGTCCTACGTATTTCTTTTCCGCTATATTCTCCCCGACGCGGTCCGGTACGTGGGGCCGGCTCAGGACAATGCCCTCGTCGTCGGTGATAGTGATGGTATCCAACCCTGATACATTCAGGTAGGACAGCATCCATTTATTCAGTTCCTCTGTGTCGCGCCGTTTTATTAGCGACGCGAGCTGATGCATGTTTGTGAACTCCTGGCAGAAGACGTTCATGCGTAAGATGGTCGCCTCTATCTCCTTGCCAAGACCATCGGCGGCGGTTAGGACGTTATAGTCCATCTCCGTGCGCATCGACTGGACGAACACAAGGCTGCTGACCGCCGAAGTTATTGTGACGCCTGCCAGAACCAGAAAGAAACTTACCAGGAAAACGGTGCTTCCTATCTTGAATTTCGCCAATTTCGTCCACCTTTCGACCGACAAACCGCTCCTTACAGGTTGCATTATTATTTTGAAAGATTTGCAATTGGAAAAATTTTTATTTACGCTTAACATAATAACCTAGCTCGGATATGATTTTCAAGGGCTTCCTTGAAATTTCCGCGACGAATACGACTACTTTACATACCTTTCTATATCGACGAGGTTGCTGTGCTGAGGGTTTCCCTTCGCCAGAGGGGTTGGGCGCAGGGTTGTGATGGTGTTTATGCTGCCTCGGATGTCCACGCCCTCGCCGTCCGGCGTATACCAGCCGCCCTGCGACATGGCCAGAACGCCGCGAATCACCCTGTTCGTGACGTGAACCTGTATCCTTATGCGCCCCCTGTCGTTGAACACTGTCACTAGGTCGCCATCCCCGATGTCCCTCCTTTTCGCGTCCTCTGGGTTTATCCACAACTTAGTCGGCTCCAGGCTCTCCATGCAGGGGTTGTTGTCATGTATGGAGTGAGTCCGTTTTTTTGTGTGCCATCCAACGAGCTGAAGTGGATATTTTTTTATCCTTGGGTCCTGCGGTCCCTCGAAGCTCGGTACATACTTGGGTATGGCCGGGATCTCCAGCGGATTGTCGCGGTTGTGCAGCCGTGGCGAGAAGATCTCGATCTTGCCGCTCGGGGTGGGAAAGGGACATTTGTCCGGGTCCAGGACGTTCTCCCTGAAGGCGACAAAATCCGTCGTCTCTTTGTAACGGCAGACGCCGCTCGATCGGAACGAATTGAAGTCCGGCATGTCAGGCGCCTCAGATCGGAGTTCCTCATAGCTGTCCATCAGCCGCTCGCGTAGATTTTTGCCACCCTGAGTGAACTCGTCGTAGCAACCCATGAGGCGCGAGAGGTCGGACAGCCAGTCGTACTCGAAGCGGCACTCGAAGAGAGGTTCGACGGATTTATTGCAGTAAAGGATATAGTCGCCCTCCAACCACGGCCTGCCAATGTTCTCCCCCTCGAACATGGACGTTCCAGGCAGCAGTATGTCCGCGAACCTGGCGCTCGGCGTCATGAACAGGTCCGAACAGACGATGAACTCGCACCGGCTGGTATCCCTCAGTATGGACGAGGTCCTGTTTATGTCGGAGTGCTGGTTTATCAGGGTGTTCCCAGCTAGGTTGAAGATCATCTTTATATCAGAGTCGAGCTTATTGGCGTCCCTCACCCCGTCCTGGTCAGATGTCATCTCCGAACCTCTGACTATTGCCTCCGTCCACAGGAAGGCCGGTATTTTGCCTGGATATGGGTTCGGCTCGGTCTTTATGACGGGTTGTCTGTGCAGCCTGGTCAATCCATAGCCGCTGGCAGCTCCTCCTGGGACGCCGACATTTCCAGTGAGGCAGGCGAGCATCGTGCCGCTCCTCGCTATCTGCTCGCCGTTACCATTTCTCTGTGGACCGAAACCCTGGAGCAGCGCGGCGGGTTTCGCGCGGGCGTATTTTCGGGCCAGCTGCCTGATGACATCCGCATCCACGCCGGTTATCCCTTCGGCCCACTCGGGTGTCTTTGGAATCCCGTCAGATTTGCCGAGCGCATAATCCACGTAGGTCTCGCATCGTTCAAACCCATCCGGCATGTGATAGCTGTCGAATCCTATGCAGAACCTGTCCATGAACTCCTGATCTTGAAGCCCCTCGGCAAGTATCGTGAATGCCATTGCGTCCATCATGGCCCCGTCCGTCGTCGGCCTGATGCCTATCCATCTGTCGGCGACCGCCGCGGCAGTGTCGCTGCGGCGAGGATCGACGGCTATTATCTCTATCCCCCGCCTGTGGGCCTCGGCGAGGTAGTAGCGCTGCGACGAGCCGAAGACGCTCTCCATCGGATTGTGTCCCCACAGTATTATTAGCTTTGAGTTCAGCAGGTCCGCCGCGCAGTTGCCCGTCTCGCCGGTACCATAAGTATAGGGAGTCGCGACCGACGTGCAGGCGGTGCTGTAAGAGTTATATCTGCCGAGGAATCCGCCGTCGATCGAGAGAAGCGCCTGCACGAACAGGCTGCCGCTGGCTGCCCCGCTAATTCCGGTCGCGTAGTTCACATACCTGGAACTGGGGCCGTACCGCTCCCTGATCCGTTCGTTCTCCGACGCGATAATTCGCGCCGCCTCATTCCAGGAGATCCGCTCGAATCGGGCCTCGCCCCTCTCGCCAGTCCGCCTCAGGGGATAGCGCAGCCTGTCTTCTCCAAGGAACGTCCTGTGATAGGAGGCGCCTCTGGCACAGATCGTAAGCCGCGGCTCGCGCGTTGCGCCAGGGTCCTTAGCCGGCGTCAGACCCAAAACGCAGCCGTCCGAGACCGTCGCCAAGAGAGGGCATCTCCCGCCGCAGTTGTTTATACCGCACACTGGGACGCTCCGCCTGTCCGGCGTTTCGCGCGCCTCGGAGTCAGAGAGGCGGCGGAAGCAGGCAGGGGGCGTCAAATCAGCCGCGGCTTCGCCCGTTGTCCAATCCGCGTCCGTCAGAAGCTCCGCTGACTCTCGAAGCAGGCGCGCCAGCAGCGAGTAGGCCAATGAATCGGTTTTTTTCTCAAGAGCTTCGCTAAAATTACGCGCGAAACGCCGCAGGTGTCCGTCGAAGAATGAACGCGCCTTATCGGCCCCAACCCCAAGGAGGTGCGCGAAAAACGCGCACTCGAGCCCTATGTGGTCGGCAGGCTGTCCCAGAGATTCGTCCACGCAAAGCCTCGATTCGCGGTACGAACGGACGACGTCCATAGTAAGGGCGTTCAGCAGCCTGCGGTCCTCCTCCCCGTAGCACGACTCCCAGAGCGGCAAAGACGGAAGGCGCAACCCACAAAAAAGGGCGTCGTACTCCACCGAGAGCGCCTCCCATTTATCATCGCTTGCTTCAGCCGCATCGAACTCAGCAGCCAGCTTTTCAAGGTTCGGCAGGACCTCGCGCATCCGCGATAAAGCCCTGACACGGCCCTTGAGAGGAGGATATAAAAACGAGCCGGCAAAAAAATTAAACAGAGACTGCATGTCATCCCATGAAAATCTATCCTCGCAAGACATTTTTTCTCCCCTCGATAATTCGCCCACGGAACCCATTGTCCCGCGCGCGGTATTATTTCTCATCAGCTTATTATAAACGTCCGCCCGCGATATTTAACCATTGAACATCGATCGAGTTTTTTTGCTTTTGCCGGCGATGAGCGGTATGATAGGCAAATAGTTCCGGCGATAGAGAAAAAATGGGAGTTGATATTCAATGATAGCGATTAAAGGCGGAATTGTCGTCACTGTCACGAGTGAGATAATCCAGAACGGTGTGGTGTTGATCGACGGCGGCAGGATAGCCGCCGTCGGCGCCAGCGTCGATATACCCGGAGGCACTCAGGTAATCGACGCGTCGGGAAAATGGGTGACTCCGGGGCTCATAGACGCCCATACTCATCTTTCCACCTTCAACGAGCCGCAGACCATGCCGCTTTTGCCGGGGATGCTCGACGGCAATGAAATGAGCGACCCAGTGACGCCGCACATCAGGGGCATAGATGCCCTCAATCCACACGACGTCGGAATAGAGAACACCAGAAAGGCCGGTTTTACGACGTGTTACACAGGCCCCGGCTCAGCCAATGTGATAGGCGGCTCCGGCATCAGCTTCAAGACCAAGAAGGGCGCCACTGTCTTCGACATAGTAATCCCAGGCTCTGAGCACATGAAGATGGCTCTTGGGGAAAACCCCAAGAGGGTGTATGGTTCCGATAAGAAGATGCCGGTAACCCGCATGGGCACGGCTGCGTTGCTCAGGGAAACGCTGTTTAACGCTAAAGTTTACTCCGACCAGCTCAAGAAGGCCGAGAAGGACCCGGACAAGGCGCCGAAACCTGATTTTAAGCTGGAGGCGCTTGTCCCGGTTGTGCGCGGCGAGATGAAGTGCCGGATTCATTCCCACAGGGCCGACGACGTGGTCACCGCCATAAGGGTCGCCAAGGAGTTCAACCTCCAGTTTTCAATAGAACACTGCACAGAGGGCTACAAGATCCTCGATTTCCTCAAGGAGAACAAGGTGGACTGCGTCATAGGTCCGCTGACTATGGGACTCTCCAAGATGGAGATATGGGGCTGCAAGCTCGAAACGCCTGGCGTCATGGAGGATGCCGGCATCAATTTTTGCCTGACGGAGGACACATCCTCCGGAACTAAATATCTGCCGATTCATATCGGTCTCTGCATTGCGAGGGGCCTTTCCGAGAGGACCGCATTCGAGGCGGTAACCATTCGCCCCGCGAGGCTCCTTGGGCTCGATAAGCGCGTGGGATCGCTGGAGGCAGGCAAGGATGCGGACGTCGCCATATTCAGCGGTAATCCTTTCAGTAATTTGTCCCTGTGCGAGACAACCATCATTGACGGCGAAATTTACGACAACCTCGGCTGATGGGAAAGTGTGTTTTTCGTGGTAATTCTGTTTCAACTGGTATATACTCTCATGAAATTTTGTATGTAAGGGAGTGGCCTTTGTGAGGGTGAAGCGTGTTCGATTCGGTATGACGAAGCTTGCGCAAAAACGATGACACAGGCTATTGACGGGTATGTCCGCGTGGCGGCGGCTACGCCGTCCATCCGGGTCGCGGATTGCGCCTATAACGCTGAGAGGATTCTGGATCTCATGCGGCGCGCGGCGGAGGAGGAGGTCGGCCTCCTATGTCTGCCCGAGCTTTGTATCACCGGTTACACCTGCGGCGACCTCTTCCTTCAGAGGAAGCTCCTTAACAGCGCCCTTGACGCCCTGTCATACCTCGTAGCCGAGAGCGCCTCGTCACCCCTCGCGGTAGTCGCCGGCTTGCCGTTCCCTCTGGATGGCCAGCTCTTCAACGTGGCCGCCGTCTTTGGCGGCGGGAGGCTGTTCGGCATCGTGCCAAAGGCGAATCTCCCCAACTACGGCGAGTTCTACGAACTGAGGCACTTTTTACCCGCTCAACAGGGGACGCGGGTAGTCCGAACATGCGGAAGCGACGTCCCGATGGGGACGAAGCTGATATTCCGGTGCGAGAGCGAAGGCTCCTTTCGCTTTGCGGCCGAGATCTGCGAGGACCTCTGGATACCAGCTCCCCCAAGCTGTTTTCACGCCATGGCTGGCGCCTTGGTTATTGTCAACTCATCCGCGAGCGACGAGACCATCGGCAAGTCGGCGTATCGCAGACAGCTCGCGGCAATTCAGTCCGGGCGGCTCGTATGCGGCTACGTCTATTCTAACGCCGGCCATGGCGAGAGCAGCACCGACATGGTCTTCTCCGGGCACAACCTGATCTGCGAAAACGGCGCGCTTCTGGCGGAATCTCCCCCGTTTGGCGGCGGATGGACGGTGTCGGATATCGACATTAGAGCGCTGGAGCAAGATAGAAGGCGCATGAACACATGGCGGCCGGACTCAACCGGATACTCCACGATAGAATATTTGCCCGGCACAAGGCCGCTTTCGAATTTGCGCCGCAGAATAGACCCCTGCCCATTCGTCCCGAGCGATGAGAGCGAGAGAAACGCGCGCTGCGAGGCAATTCTCGACATGCAGGTGGCAGGGCTGGAGAAGAGGCTCGAACATACAAACTCCAGAACGGCGGTAGTAGGCATATCCGGCGGGCTGGACAGCTGTCTGGCCCTGCTCGTGACGTCGAGGGCGATGGTGAAACTCGGCAGGCCGATGTCGGACATCATGGCCGTCACAATGCCCTGCTTCGGCAC
>JAITNX010000204.1 GCA_031290235.1 Synergistaceae bacterium
GGTGTTTTGATGGAGTAGGGGCCATCCGTAATGAGCGCCTCGGTTTTATATCCGGCAATGTACTGCGCGCACCACAATCTTCCTACAGTGGCGAGTCCCACGAGGACGCACCCTGTGATAAACATGCACGCGACAACAAACGGAGCCTCTATCTCCAGTTTTTTCTCCGAGAACGCGAATACCAGAATGAATACGCACCCCAGTATTTGTGAGATTTTCGTCCTCCGGCGAGTCACAAATTCATTCAGCCGCGCAATCCTCGCGGATTTTGGCATGACGCACTTTTCCATGTTGACCTCCTTATATAGAATACAGAAATATTCCCCGCTGAATTTACCAATATTATGTGCGGATAAAGCGAAAAAATCAAGCGTCATGCCGCGGCGGATGAGGCCGTTTCTCCAGTGTCATGCGTTCGTGGAACTTCGCGAACTTCAGAAATCGCATAAAACTGCACTCGACCGACAGTATAAAGCCCCAGAAGCCATAGAGGAAGAAGCGGTAGAGGAAGAAGCTCTTCAGGAAGTTCAGTGTCATCATCCCGACCATCCGCCAGGGCGAGTAATTCTTACCCTGCATAATTGCTCGTTCCGCCAGCAGGCCCGACTCAGCGTTATGTTTCTCTACCAGCTGGCGAATGGATATGTATGAATAGTGGTGGACGAAACAGCCCAGCCGTCCTGTAGTGGCGTCCGGTTTGATCTTCACCACGTCGTCGTGCCCATGCTCGCCGCTCATGGTGAAAGCATCCCTGTTGTAAAGACGTATCAATCTGTAGTGTTTGACCAGAGGATTCGGCCTCTCGCGCCCAGGGACCATGTCGGCGATTTTCAGGTAATACGCGTCGTCGCATCCCGCCTCCCGTATCCTCCTTATCTCGTCCGCCAGATCCGGCGGGATCACCTCGTCCGCGTCGAGGCGAAGCACCCACCTGTTAGAACACTGCTCCTCCGCCCACTTCACCTGATGGTCCACCGACTTCCAGGCGTGACGCAGGAATCGCGCGCCGTAAGAGCGCGCCACAGCTTCCGTCCCGTCCGTGCTTCCCGAGTCGACGACCACAATCTCATCCGCGAGGCAGGCTGCCGCCCCCAGGACCATCGGAAGGCGTTTTTCCTCATTCAGGGTTATGATATACAGCGACAGCTTCTCTATGTGCAACTGGCAGACACTCCTTAATATAGCAATTTGAAATCAAAGGCCTGAAGGGTAAAGCGTAAAAACCAGGCTATACCAGTGTTCAGGCAAATTAAAAACAAACGCTTGATCGCGACTTAGTATTAGCGACAAGCCGGGGCAGATTCCCCATTGAAATAACCGGGTTAAAAGTATACACTAACGATCGCCTGATTCCAACTCGCATGGGAAGGGGTGGAGCGTTTGAGGGTGTTGCATTATGTCGATAGCGATGAATTATCGTTTCGGGTTCCCTGGGTCGATCTCATGAAGGAGCTGGAGTCGAAGGGCGCGGAGCAGGTTCTTCTCTGCAGGCCGGGGGGCAATATGGAACGGGCGGCAAGGGAACGCGGGGTGAAGACACGCACGTGGAGGCCGTTCGCGTCGAGCGTTCCGCCTGTCAATCTGAGGTATCCGTCCATAGTGAGGTCGATATCCCCCGATATAGTCCACACGAGGCTGTCCAGCGCGGCCGCGATGGCCGGGTGGTGGGGTGGGCGTCTTGGGATTCCCACAATAGCGACGTTGGACAAGGTCGCCAAAAGCAAGTATTACCTCAACGCCGACCACTACGTTTCCTGTTCACGGTGGATAAAGGATTACATGGTTTCCCTCGGGCTTCAGTCCGAAAAAATAGACATTGTCTACAATTCGGTAGACATAGATCGCTACAGGCGCGATGAGGGCGCCAGGAAAGAATTTCGCGGATCTCACGGCATAGGGGATGAGGAACGGGCCTTCATCGGAGTCGGCAGATTTGACAGCGAGAAATCGTTCGACGTACTCATCAGGGCGTTTGCCATTGCGAGCGGCGACAGCGGCGGAACGCGTCTGCTGCTGGTCGGCGACGGATCTCTAAGAGGGGATTATCTGAAGCTGATTGGTGAGCTTGGTCTGTCGGGGAAGGTAATAATGACGGACGGTTTTGTGGACGATGTGAGGCCGTGGCTGTGGGGGGCCGATTATTACGTGATGCCCTCCAGAATGGAGCCGTTCGGCATAGCTATGCTGGAGGCGATGGCGTCGGGTCTTCCGTCGATCGTCTCCGACTCCGGCGGACTGCGCGAGATCATCATGGACCGCGGCGCCGGCATAGTCGCGCCGGCGGGCGACGTCTCCGCGTTCGCGGGCGCAATGTCAAAAATGTTGGGCATGGGCCCGGAGGCGGCCGAAAAAATGGCCTCGAACGCCATGACAAGACTGTCCGACTTCACGAGCGGAGCGGTGGCCGATAAGATGATGGGGGTATACGAGAAGGTGCTGAGATGCGGTTCCCCGAAGAAATGATGTTTTTTCGCATAGACGGACATGTGTCGGGATGCCTTTAACTGAAAAGGTGATGCTGATACTGCCGGAGCTTGCGGAGGGCGGGGTTGAAAGGCACGTCCTCTCTCTCTCGGCAGGGCTGGTCTCCTTCGGGTACAACGTCACGGTGGCGTCGGCCGGCGGCGCTTTGGTCGGCGAACTCGCCGGCGGGGTGCGGCACATAGAAATGCCGGTGGACAAGAAGAATTTCTTCACCGGAATGCTCTGCGCGCGGCGTCTGGCGGACGTCGTCAGGGACCTTGGCATAAACGTCGTACACGCCCACTCGCGGGTCCCGGCCTGGATAAGCTATTTCGTCCGCGCGTTCACCGGGGTGAAGTTTATATGCACAGCCCACTCGCGCTATTCGCTCAACTACGGCTTGTGGCCCATGAGCAAGGCCGACGGCGCGATATGCGTCTCCAGGTCGGTGCGGGATCACCTCTATGATTGGCTGCCGAACAGGGCGGCGGTCGAGATCATCTATAATCCTGCCCCGGCGAACACAGTGCCCTGGACGGGCAGCGGCGGCCATACAAAACGCCTGCTGATACTGGGGAGGGTTTCAAAAAAAAAGGGGATCGCCGTGGTGGTCAAGGCCCTGTCGGCCCTGGCCGCTTTGAACTGGGTTCTGGATATAGTGGGAGAAGGGCCGATGTTGGATGAGATCGGCAAAATGGCGCGGGAATCCGGAATATATGATAGAATTACATTTCATGGTCACAGTGACCGTGCGGAGGAGTTCGTGTCGGCTTGCGACGCGTTTCTCTTCCCGTCGTTCGAAGAGGGGCTGCCTCTTGCGCTCATCGAGGCCTTGTCGGCCGGCGCTCCTGTGATCGCGTCGGACATTCCGGCGGTGAGGGAATTGACCGATCTCTCGGACGGACATCCCTCCGATGAGCTAGTGAAGCCGGGCGATGTCGCCGCTTGGACGAGCGTTTTGAGAAGATTTCTCGTTGGACTGTTCGTTCCGTCGCTGAAATGTACCCTGAAACTTCCCACTGAGAGGGAGATGGTGTGCGAGACTATCGATTTTTATGAGAATTTGAGAAAACTGGATGCCTATAGCGATGAAGAGACGCCAAGCGAACCGGCGTCATAAATAGTTTAAATACTAAATTTAAGGAGTCTGATGAGTTTGAAGCACGATGTCTTTTGCGGGAAATTTGTTTCGAAGCTGCTGCTGGCCTCGATCGTCGCGTTTGTCATGGCCGGGGGAGCGTTTGCGGCCGAATCTCCGGCGGATGGGACTGAAACGTTCCTGTCGTATGTAGTGACGCCGGAGTGGCTAAAGGTGAACGTGGATAAGGTGATACTGATAGACGCGCGCGCGCAGTCGCTCTACAAGGGACAGCAGGGACATCTGCCGGGGGCCGTCAACGCGGAGTGGACGTACTTCGCGAACATGAACGGCAAGGCTGGCGACCCGGCATGGGGCGCGGTGGTCGACGCGGCGGCTATGGCCAAGAAGATCGGCGCCCTCGGAATCGATGGCAAGAAACCTGTCGTGGTGTACGGAGACGGCGGCGGTTGGGGGCCTGACGGCTGGATCGTCTGGATTCTCCGCATGACTGGCTTTAAAGATGCCAAGATCCTCGACGGCGGTTTCACGGCGTGGCGCGCCGCTGGCGGCAAAACGGACCCCACTACCCGCACAAATACGGCTGTGGCCTACCCCAACGCAAAATACGACGAGTCGTACATAGTGAGGACGGACTGGCTCAAGGAGAACGTCAGCAGCCCTGAAATCCGCATTGTGGACGTGCGCGGCGCGCAGGAGTACACCGGCGAGGTCCGCTATTTCGGCGAGCGCCGTCCGGGCCACATCCCCGGCGCGGTCAACTTCCCGATGGACAACGTCTTTACGCCCGACTACAAGCTGCTGCCCGACGCCGAGCTGAGGGCCAAGATAGAGGCGACGTTCCCCGACAAGGAGCAGACGATAGTCCTCTACGACACATCCGGCGTCCGCTCGGCCTACGTGACCATGGCGTTCCGCCTCGCCGGCTATAAAAACGCCCGCAACTACGACGTGTCCTACCAGGCCTGGTGCGGAGACCCCGACACGGAGATAGTCCAGGGGCCGAACCCGTAGATTTAAAAAAAGAAAAATCACCCCAAAAGCCCAAAAATTCGCCGCCAGCCCCGCGCCGGGGTTGGCGGCGGATTTGGGCTGGTCGTCGTCAGACCCGGATATCGTCTCCGTGTCCGACGCCGGAGGGATCACGGCGCTTGCTGCTGGTGAGGCCGTAATTTTCGCGGCGGCTCAAAACGAGAGTTATAAATATCTCCGCTCCGTCGTCACTGTGGCGAACACCTCCCCGCCAAACCCGGACACCCCAACAGCCCCGGACACACCAACGACCCCGTCAAACCCGTCCCAAGACGACATCAAACCCGGCAGCCATTGCATAGTTTATTTCCGCGCACTCCCTGACCGCATCACCCACAATCTTTATTATTTACATTATATATTTATTGTGGAAGAATATGGGACGTAGAATTTGACAATTGGGCCGAACAAGCTGATAATATCAGTAACATCATGCTCGGGAGGCTGAGTTTATATGAGCAGGTACAAGGCTGAAGTGACCGTTATTCCAAAGGATGGGGTATTGGATATCCAGGGCAAGGCCGTCGAACGGACCCTGGTCTCCAATGGGTACGAGTCGGTCGGCGAGGTTCGCGTCGGAAGGTTCATCCGCTTCGTGGTCGAGGCGGGGGACGAGTCGTCGGCGAGCGATATCGTGCGGGCGGCGGCTGACGATCTTCTGGTAAACGATCTTGTGGAGTCCTGCACTTTTATCCTGGAGCCGCTGCCGTGAGGACAGCCGTAGTCGTATTTCCGGGCAGCAACTGTGACAGAGACGCCAGGAGCGCGATACAGGACATGGAACTCGGGCCTGTTGACATGGTCTGGCACGACGAGGACACCTTTCCCGAAAAACCGGACCTCGTCATCCTGCCTGGCGGTTTCTCGTATGGAGATTACCTCCGCAGCGGGGCGCTCGCGGCGAAGTCTAAAATTATGAAGGCTGTCAGGACTCACGCCCTGTCCGGCGGGCTTCTTCTTGGGATATGCAATGGATTTCAGATACTTACGGAGGCCAGGCTTCTGCCAGGGGCTCTGCTCCCGAACGCTAACCTCCGTTTTATATGCAGGCCCTGCTACATTCGGGTGGAGCGCAACAACACGCCTTTCACGAGGTCTTTTCCGGAAAAGCAGATAGTCCAGGTCCCGATAGCCCATCACGAGGGGCTATTCTTTTTGCCGCCGGACGGCCTCGAGGAGCTGGAGGAGAGGAATCAGGTGGTCTTCAGGTACGCGGACCCGGCCACGAGGGAGGCGGGCGCGGATTACTCGCCCAATGGAGCGTTGAATGGAATTGCCGGCATAATCAGCCGCGAGGGCAATGTGCTTGGGCTGATGCCTCATCCGGAGCGGGCGACATTGAAGAACATCATTCGCGGCGCCGACGGCAGGGGTATATGGCAGTCACTGGGAGAGCATTTTGGCGTCTTTGGCCTTCAGCAGGGCAGGGAGGGTGTCAGATGAATTACAGGGACGCTGGCCTTTCAGATGGCGAGTACGGGAGGATAAAGGAAATTCTCGGGAGAGAGCCGAACGAGTTGGAGACGGCGCTGATTGGCGTCATGTGGTCCGAGCATTGCAGTTATAAATCGACGCGGGGACTCCTCTCGCAGTTCCCTCAGAGCGGGAGTTCTGTCGTGCAGGGACCAGGGGAGAACGCCGGCGTTGTGGACTGCGGAGGCGGCTGGGGACTCGCGTTCAAGGTGGAGAGCCACAACCATCCGTCGGCTGTCGCCCCTTATCAGGGTGCGGCAACGGGGGTTGGGGGAATAATAAGGGACATACTGGCCATGGGAGCGAGGCCGGCCGCGTCGATGGACGGACTTTTTTTCGGCTGTCCGGACTCCTCGAAGGCCGTCAACCTGGCCGAGGGGATTGTGAAGGGCATAGCCGGCTACGGCAACGCCGTCGGCGTTCCGACCATCGGTGGAAAAACCTTCTACGATCCATGCTTCGAGGGCAATCCCCTCGTCAACGCATTCAATTGCGGTCTCGTGAGGCTGGATTCCATCGTCAGCTCCAAGACAGCGAGGCCTGGCGACCTGGCAGTCCTCCTGGGTTCCAAGACCGGGCGCGACGGAATAGCCGGAGCGTCGTTCGCCTCGAAGGAGCTGAACGAGAACAGCAAGGAGAGCAGACCGCAGATACAGATAGGGGACCCGTTCGAGGAGAAGCTGCTGATAGAGTGCTGTCTCGACCTAAGAGACGGCGGCCTGATAGCCTCCATGCAGGATATGGGGGCGGCCGGGATCCTTTCGTCCTCAAGTGAGATAGCCCACAAGAGCGGGGTTGGGATAGAGGTATTCTGCGACAAGATACCGTTGCGCGAGAGCATGGCGCCGTGGGAGATATTCCTCTCCGAGTCGCAGGAGCGAATGCTGCTGATCGTCTCCCCGGAGAAGCTGGACTCGGTAAAGGCCGTGGCCGACCATTATGCGCTGGAGTGCGTGGCTGTCGGCAGCATAGTTGAGGGCGACCGCTACAGGGTGTTCGAAAAAGGCGTCCTGATCGCCGATCTGCCGGTCTCTATCCTGGGGGACGCGCCGCTGGTAAACTGGCCGTCGGCGGCATCGGCAGACGCGGAAACGAGGCGAACTTTGCCGGAGAATATGTCGAGCGCGGACCCGGCCGGCGACCTGTTGAGGCTGCTCGGTTCAGAGAGCGGACGCGAACGCAGGGAGATATGGGAGCAATACGACTGCCAGGTGCAGCTTCGCACCGCCGAGGAGCCCGGGTTCCCCGTATCCGCGATGACGCTCCCGGACTCCGACGCGCTCATCATCTTCGCTATGGAGGGGGAGCCGTGGAAGTGCCGCGCGGAGCCTTATCTTGGCGCGGCGGAGACCATGGCCCAATCTCTGAGGCAGCTGGTTCTGGCTGGCGCGACGCCGCTTGGGATGACTCAGTGCCT
Source organism: Synergistaceae bacterium (assembly GCA_031290235.1). Taxonomy (GTDB): domain Bacteria; phylum Synergistota; class Synergistia; order Synergistales; family Synergistaceae; genus JAIRWR01. Next base: position 7,485 of record JAITNX010000204.1, read on the forward strand.
GAACTTCCCGTCGCCGGAGGACCCGGCCAATTTTTACGAACTCTCCGAGTGCGTGAGGGGGCTGGCCACAGTTTGCCGTGACATGGAGTGTCCGGTGGTATCCGGCAACGTCAGCCTGTACAATGAGACGTCCAGAGGCGGAATATATCCGACACCACTCGTCGTGACAGCGGGGCTGGTCTCTCACTGCGCCTACTATCTCTCCTGCGGCGAGGCCAGGGCGGGAGACATCGTCTACCTGGCAGGGCCGGCCCAGGGATCGCTTGGCGCAAGCCGCTGGCAGATCGTTTGTCACGGCGGATATGGCGCGGGGCCTCGCGGCGCGACCTGGAGGTATGACCCGGAGATCGAGAAATCCTTTGCCGAGAGGACTCTCGCGACGTCCAGGAAATCCTGCGCGGCAAGCGCGCGAGTGATAGCCGGAGGGGGATTGGCAGTTGCCCTCGCGAAAGAGACGATATTCTCTGGCGTTGGCTTTGAGATAGACACTGAGGAAATAGCGAAGCACGGCATAACGGAGGTCTTGTTCAGCGAGGGAGGTCCCCGGGCGGTCTACATGGTCCGGCCGGACAGCGAGGACAAGTTTCTCGCGATATGGGATGGCTACCCGATCGTCAGGCTGGGGCAGGCCGGCGGTGATTCATTGATCGTCAAGGGCGCGTTCGAACTTTCGTCGCGGGAGCTGCGGAGGGCCTTCTACGACGGCGATCGCCTTCTGCTGAAACGCTGATGTTCATAAATAGCCCTCAAGAAGAGGTAGATCACTGATGTGCGGAGTGTTGGGCGCTTACAGCGGCAAGGATTACGTGGCGGAGGAGATTTATCTCGGACTCTCCGCCCTGCAGCATCGCGGACAGGAGTCGGCGGGCGTTGCCTGGATAAACGGCGACAGGCGAATCAACGTGATAAAGGGGATGGGCCTGGTCCACGAGGCGCTCGACCAGGGAAGACTGGCGAATGTCAAGGCGAAGGCCGCTATCGGACATGTTCGCTATTCGACCGCGGGCGGTTCGCATGAGCAGAACGCCCAGCCGATCTGCGCGAACTACGCCCAGGGTCCGGTCGCAATCGCGCATAATGGCAACCTCACTAATTTTAAGATTCTGCGCGAGGAACTGGAGAGCAGAGGAGCGATCTTCCAATCCACGAGTGACACGGAGGCCATACTGCAGCTTCTCGCCCATCAGCCAAAGCGTACGCCTCTCGATGCGCTGAGGCGCGCCCTTGCGGGAGTGACGGGCGCGTACAGCCTCGTGGTGCTTATGGAGGAGGGACTTGTCGCAGCCCGCGACCCGTGGGGATTCAGGCCTCTTTCGATCGGCAGGAGGGGCGATAATTATTATGTCGCTTCCGAGAGCTGCGCGTTCAACCTCTTAGGGGCGACATTTGTCCGCGATATAGAGCCGGGCGAGGTGCTTCTGATAAACGAGCGCGGGTTATCGTCCTATAAAATCCCGATCGAGACAAGCCGAAAGTGTCTCTGCTCGTTCGAGTATGTATACCTCGCTCGTCCTGACAGCGTGATCGAGGGCAGATCGGTCTACAGGGCCAGGCAGGAGATGGGCCGCAGGCTGGCCAGGGGCGAAGGGGGAGAGCGGTGCGTGCTGACAGATGGCGTCGCCGACGCCGACTTCGTGGCGTCGATGCCGGACAGCGGCACGACGGCGGCGCTGGGTTACGCCGAGGAGTCCCGGCTTCCGTATGAGGCCGCCGTGGTCCGAAACCGCTACGTTGGCCGCACTTTCATCCAGCCGACTCAGCGCGTCCGCGAGCTTGGCGTGCGAATCAAGCTCAGCCCCAGTCCAGACCTCTTCAGGGATCGCAGCGCCATTCTGGTTGACGATTCCATAGTGAGGGGAACCACCGCTGGCCTGGTGGTTTCCATGATACGCGAGTGCAAGACGCGCGGCATTCACCTCCGCATTTCCTCTCCGCCCGTGCGGTATCCCTGCTTCTACGGGATAGACACTCCGTCGAAGGGAGACCTTGTCGCTGCCAGGTGCACTATAAAGGAAATAGCTGAATCGGTTGGCGCGGACTCCCTTTTTTACCTCAGCAGGGAGGACATGGTGAAATCCATAGGCATACCGGACAACAGGCTCTGCACGGCCTGTTTCGATGGGAACTACCTGGAGGAGACCGACGAATCCGAGTCTCGGCGCATGGTAAAGCGGATATTTGAACAGGTGTGAATTATATTATTTTAGGACTTCCCGATAGTAGTCCCTCTCCAGAGAGTCCAGGCCGCTGGTTTTGGCGTTGATTAGGATGTGGTTGGCCGCGGTGCTGTGCGCCGATATCTCTTGAATGTCTATAAACGGCAGCATCATCTGGCTGATGGATTGGCGCTGGCGCGGCGACAGCAGATCGCTCATGGCTATGACTCGCGCTAACTTTCTCACCGCGCTCATGTCGAGATAAATTTTTTCAGGAGTCTCACCGGCCGAGACATTGCGGAACAGTTCGGAGCCTGACGAAAATTTCTCGGACAGCAGGGACGGCGCTATAAACCCGACGAGTATGCCGCTATCTCCGAACGCCAATGTTAAATGGGCCGGCGCCCCGGTAAGGCCTTCCATGGGGGTCCTCATTGTGTACACTGACTCCCATCCGTCCACGTCAACCATTTCGAAATCGCTGCTGCCGCTTGACATTTCGTTGTACAACTCTATGAGATTGGCAAGGATCCTGCCTATTCCCAGCGAAGCGCCGGGAATTTCGCTCGACATCATCGCGTATGCCCTGTACTCCAGAGGGTTTTCCCTGTCCGCCGTAACCGCGGCGTTAAAGCGATTTGGCGACGACAGGGCCTCGAGCAGGATGTCCGTATCCTCCTCGGTCGATTGCGCGCTGTTTCCTGTCCCAGCCAGCAGCATGTAAACTATGTTCCTCAGAGCCCCGAGTCCCTCCGATCCAGGCGCCATGGCTTCGCAGACGCACTCCAGCAGTGTTTTGCCGTCCTTTGTCCCAATTTTTTGTCCAAGGTCAACTGTAAAGTCGAGCATCGCCACCAGTTCGCCGCCGCCAGCTCTGAAAAACGGCAGTGAATCCACGCTGGAGGACCTTCTGTCAAAGCCGCCCTCCGCAATGAACTCATTCGCGTTGGTAGCTATGTCGAAGTCCCATCCGTCCCGCACTGGCGAGGCGCCTATTTCCACGTCGAGCCTCTTCCCAGCGGTTTTTTCATTATAGTCGTTATCGACGATGTCGAAATTTGATAAAAATTCACCGGTAAGTTTTTCCCCAAAGCTCAGGAGAAGGGTGACGTCCCCGGAAGTTTGTGTCTTGACATTGTAACGCCTGCCGCTATGCGTGACGGCGACGAGTGATTTTGTGACGGACTCGGCGCTGTCGCCCAATATGAGCAGCCCATCGTAGGCGGTAAAATACGGATGGCCCTGGGGGAGCCTGTAATTGGGTTCGCTGGGGCCGGACGGAGGGGTTATCCCGGAAAAAAACTCAGCGCCGGCTCTGCCAAAAATCCCGGCCGCTTCCTCGCCCGAGGCCGTCCCTTTCTCTATTTTGTCCAACAGCTCCGCTTCGCCGCACTTCCATGACATCTGGAACGACAGATCGTCGTCGGTGGTCATCAGCGAAATCTGCCCGTCTGAAAAGTTCCTTATCATCTCCAGCAACGGCATCCCGGAATCGGCATCCAAGAGGCCCAGCAGCTCGGATCTTTGAAGGCGGGGGGCTATTTTCTTTACGTCTTGGAAGTCGGCGAAGATATAATACGGTATATCGGGCCGAGGGGGAGCGATCGCGCGGCTTGAATCAGTTGCCGCTTCAGTGTGACGGCCGGCCGTGAGTAAAATGGCCGCGCAGATGAAGGCAAAAAGGAAAATTTTTACGGCGTTTATGACCCTGGGCACGCTGCAACACTCCTTCAAAATGTGACCTTGACAGGTTCTTTTGACTCCTCGTCGGTGCTGAAGAATGGGGCCTCTTCGTAGCCAAGCCTGCGTGAAATGAGTATCGAGGGGAAGACCTGTATCGCGCTGTTGAACTCCCTGACCGCGCCGTTGTAGTATCGTCTCGCAAGCTGCAGCTCGTTTTCAAGGGAAGAGAGTTCGCTCTGGAGCTGCGCGAAGTTTGAGTTGGCCTTCAACTCCGGGTAGGCCTCGGCTACGGCAAATAGGCTGCGAAGCGTGGAGGACAGGGCGTTTTCGGCGTCTATACGCGCGTCCTGGGTCGTGGTGGACGATATCGCGGACCTGGCTTCCACCACCTTCTGGAGCGTGCCTTGCTCGTGAGAGGCATAGCCCTTCACTGTCTCGACCAGGTTTGGCACGAGATCGAATCTTCTCCGGAGCTGGACGTCCACCCCGCTCCAGGCTTCAGCCTTGAGATTGAAGCGGTGTACGAGACCGTTGTAGACCTTGATGCCCCAAAGCAAAAGCAACGCCGCTACTACGGCGATTCCGACTAGGACGGAGGTCGTGGTCATTATTGTCTATCCCCTCTCTTCCGCTGGCATTATCGTGGTAGAGTATATCACGTAGTTCGGTTTTTGATGATAAAATTATTGATGATACGTGACAATTGGGGGTTATGGATATGATTTTACGCCTAAAGGGATTAAAAGCCCCGATTATCGCCTTCGCGGCGGCCTTTGTGATTATGGCGCCGCTTATGTTCCGGGCCGAAGCCTCGGAACGGATAATGGAGATGAACGTAACGGCGTCCATAGGCCCAGATTCGGTTATGCTCGTGCATGAGACGATAAAGGCGAGGGTCGAGGGCTTTGACATAAGGCGGGGAATAATCCGCTCCATCCCGACTGACTACTCAGATTCAGCCGGAAGGGTGAACAGAACCGGTTTCGAGTTAGTCTCGGCACTCATAGACGGAAGCAGGACAGGGGTTCAGCTGGAGCGTTCAGGCCGTAACGTGGAGGTACGGATAGGCGACCCGGACAGGACTCTCCCGAGAGGGACCCACGTCTTCGAAATCACGTACAAGGCCCTCGGCTGGGTGGCGTTCAGGGAATCGTACGACGAGCTTTATTGGAACGCGACCGGTGATGAGTGGACGTTTCCCATAGATCACGCGACGTTCCGGCTGACCTTGCCAGGCGGCGCCGATATATTGCAGAGGGCAGCCTTCACGGGTCGGAAGGGCGAGCGCGGCGGCGACTTCAACATTCGCGAAAATTTCGCGGAGACCACGCGAACTCTCTCGCCAGGGGAGGGGTTTACTGTGGCCTTTGCCTGGAAGAAGGGCTTTGTCACGCCGCCAGCCGCTGGTTTTTGGGAAGCGGCATACGATTTTATCACGTCAAACAGCCTGGTGTTCACGGTTTTGTTCGTGACCTTGGTATTCGTTTACTACGCCGGCGCCTGGTATATATTCGGCAGGGACCCGGAAATGGGAGTGATCATACCTCTTTACAGGCCGCCAAAGGGCATAGAGCCAGGTTTTGCCCGTTATCTGAGGCGAATGGAGTACTCCGATGATTGCATGGCCGCGGACATAATCCAGCTTGCGATTATGGGTTATCTGTACTTCGAGGATGAAAACGGGAAGATAAGAATTGTGCCGACCCCCGCGGCGACAGGAGACGAAGGGACCGATAAGATGAGTGAGCTGAAGGAGTTCTCCGAACCGCTTCACGCAATGCTGTCGTCCATGATCGCGGGACCGGGGAAACACGGTTTTTTGGTAGACAAAGTCAATGGGGGGATCTTCCAGCGCGCCTCCATGAATCTTAAATATAAGTACGAGGCGAATGGCGTAGAGTTTTTTTCTCTCAACAAGTGGCTTGGAAGGGCCGGCCTGCTGTTGTTCATACCGTTTGCCCCTCTGCTGTTCTCGAGACTATTGCCATGGCTGCTGCGCTCAGCCCCGCTGGCGCTCGGCATCGGCGCCCGCTTAGGCATGTTCGCATCCAGATTTAGCGGTCGTATTTCGCGTTTGACGGCCAAGGTCGTAGTTGCCGTGATTGCCGCTGTGTCCCTTTTTGTGCTTTACAGGCATGATCCGATAGCCTGTGCCGGTCTTGCCGCGGCATCGCTGATCGCGTTCGGGTTCTCCACGATAATGCCGGCCCGCACCGCAAAAGGGGCGAGAATCGAGGCGGAGATAGAGGGACTCTCCATGTACATGAACACGGCCGAACGCCACAGGCTTGCCATGTTAGCCCCGCCGGACGAGACGCCGCAGCTCTTTGAGGCGCTGCTGCCATACGCCTTTGCGCTTGACTGCGCAGAGACGTGGGCGAACGGATTTGCCGAGACGCTGAAGAAAGCGTCATATAGGCCGGACTGGGACAGGTCATTCGCGAAAACGAACTATAACTGGTTCCTCCTCTCCACTCGCCTGTCCGGCGGACTCTCGGGCGGCATTCGAACGTCCATCGCCGACCACGCCGCCTCGCTTAGAACGACGAGGTCCTCATACTCCGGTGGCAGCGGTTTAGGCGGAGGAGGGCACTCCGGGGGAGGAGGAGGCGGCGGAGGCGGAAGAGGGTGGTAGCGGACTCGATAAAATAGGGATGATGAGCCATTTTATTCTTGATGCGGAGGAACGAAAGTTGTACTATTTGAAAAGAGGTGAGAACTATGCCGGAATCGGGCATTGCAGGAACAACAAACAAAAAAGAGGCACAAAAAACGTTTCTGCTTCATGCGGCGCGACGTTATATTTGGTGGGAAACCACGAATGGCGCAATGGCATATCCTCAAAAGATACTGGCTCAAGTCATGAATATCGGGGTATGGAATGACATGTGTAAACTGGTTGAACTTTTCCCTCCGCAAGAGCTGTTGAATGTCCTCGATAAGGCGGAAATAGGGCAATTCAACGAAAAGTCATGGCATTTTTGGCATAATCGCTTGTCTGAGAAGATCCCATCCATGCCCAAAAGAGTTCTTGAATGAAACAATTCAACCCTCGCGTCGATATTTTACCTGACGCGCAAAAAGCGTTATGGAATGAGCTTTCTCCATGTAAAGATTTGGGATTCGTTTTGTACGGCGGTACGGCTATAGCGCTGCAGATAGGACATCGCTCGTCCGTTGACTTTGATTTCTTTTCTCATCTGCCGTTGGATGAGAAAAAAGAAAAGAAAGTCTTGTCGGCATTACCATTCTTAAATACTTCCGAGAGAATACAAGTTACGCAAAATACGCGTTCGTATTTAACCGCGACAAACGTAAAGTTTTCATTTTTTGGCTGTATCCATTTGGGGAGAATAGGTGAACCTTTGACTACAGATGATGGTGTTTTGCAAGTGGCGTCCCTGGATGATCTTATGGCAATGAAACTCGCCACAATATTACAGCGAGTGGAAGCAAAAGATTATAAAGACCTCGCTGCTATGTTAAAAAATGGTATGAGTTTGGAAAAAGGATTAGCCGGGGCACTCACACTATATGGAAAACAATTTCCTCCTTCCGAAAGCCTCAAAGCCATGACTTATTTTCACGGTGGAGATTTACAAAAACTGTCTCAACCAGATAAAGAAACATTGCTTTTGGCGTCTCGCACACTATCTGTGCGCGAATTACCGCAAGTGAAATTGCTTTCAAAAGATCTCACAGCGAGTCGGTGTCCTGCAGTGTGATGTCTTGGCTGTGCCTGACTGCCGGTTCTCTACGCGAATCGGACCGCTCGTACCCGTCGATATCTATGTTTTTGCCAAAGTTAATAATGGGCCGCTAAAAAACCGCCCTCCCGTGTTGGGGCGAGAGGGCGGACTCGTTGGGCCAAGCAACGCAAAGTATCCTCATGGTTCTCTACGATGGTCTCAGCTTCTAAAACGCGTGACTCAGGTTATCATAAAATTTATTTTTGCGCTATGCCTAATCGGCATATTTCCTAAGTATAATGGGCGTGCGCGAATTAAAAAAATATTCAAATAAATTGCTCGCCCTGCTACATCAAAAGCCGTCTGTTTTCCCTGTTGGTAAGGCTCGTTTTCACCAGCCCTCCATGGTAACAGACGAACGTTCCTATGTCGTACCTGGCGAGTTTTTTTATCGACGCCTTAGCCTCGTCTATGTCCATCGCGTAGTTCGGGTTTGCCATTCTGAGCCTGCCGCGCGCGACGACGAACGCGTCTCCGGTTATCAGCGTTTTGAGACGCCTTACGTATAGGGATATATGGCCGGGCATGTGGCCAGGGGTGGCTATTATCTCCGTTCCGCCACACCAGGGGAGTACGTCGCCATCTCTGAGTGTGTCGTCGATGGCAGCCGGCTTCACCGCTTCCAGTGCCCTCTCGAAATCCATGGCCCTGGCTCGGTCGCTCTCTGGTATCGAGTCTCGCATCTCATCGGCTTGGCGCAGCCTCAGCGATTTTTTTCTGCCGTCAATATGCGGAGCGTCAAGCTCCGACGCCATAACTCGAATTTTCGGATATTTCTCCCTTATCTCGTGCAGGGCGCCGTAGTGGTCGTAATCGTGATGCGTGACGACTATGGATGTAATTTCGCCGAACGGAATACTCCGAGACAGGGCCGCGCGCTCCAACAGGGGGAGAAAGCCAGGATATCCGCAATCCACCAACACCGTCTCCCTCTCGTCTTTTATAATTGCGGGGTGAATGACTCTGACGCCGTCCTCATCCTCAAAGCGAATTGTCAAAGTCAAAATTTCATCGTTTTTCATTGAATTTTCCAACTGAGTTCCCCCTTCACCAGATAACGTTTATACTTTAACATGTAATAGAATCTCATATTTGAGCTGAACTTAATATGGCGTTTTTGCGCTAACGGAGGTGGAGATTATGTCATGGAGCTGGGCTGCGTTGATGCCGCACCCCCCAATAGTAATTCCTGACGTCGGGGGAGGGCGCGAGAGGGAGGCGGCGGTCACAATCGCGGGGGCCGACGATCTCATGAAGAAACTTAAAAAAATTGGGAAGCCCGATGTAATACTGCTGCTCTCGCCTCATCAGCCGTATGTATGTGGAAATCTCGCTCTGAACAGAGCCAGTGCAATAAGAGGAAGTTTCGCGTTGTTCGGCGCCCCGCGGATCGCTTTCGACATCAGGACGCCTGGGGCCGACCTGGATTCGTTGTATGATTTTCTGACTTCAGGCGGGGTTCGGGCATCATTCAGCGAGGCAAGGGACATGACACGTGACCAGGGCTCGATGGTTCCGCTTTATTTTCTGGATGGCTGCTACGGCGAGCTGCCCCCAGTCATCTTAGCCAGCCCCATAGGTCTCGATCCCAAGGAGGCGTACGAACTTGGCCGTCTCCTCGCCTCGTTCGCGGGAGACGGTAAGTGGGGGCTGCTCGCGAGCGGAGATCTCTCTCACAGGCTAAAGCCGGGTGCGCCGGCGGGATACAGCCCCAGCGGCGAAAAATTCGACAGGGCGGTGGTGGAATCCTTGAGAAACGCCGACGCCTCCATCATTATGGGGCTGCCGGAGATAACAGTGGAGGAGGCGGGGGAGTGCGGCATGCGCTCGGTACTTGCGATGCTTGGACTCGTCTCGGAGATGGGGGGCAAAATCGAAACGCTCTCCTATGAGGGGCCGTTTGGCGTCGGTTACTGCAACGCGCTATGGACGGCCTGACGCCTGATTGATTTTATTCCAATTTTGAGTCAAAGATGCTTTTATTTGACTCAAAATTGGAATGCGCGACACGATGTCGCGCCGCGCAATGCACAGCATTGCGGCTTTTCCAAGTCAAGCGCGCAGGATGCGCGTTTGACTTGGAATTAGAATTAGACCTTGCGTCTGAATGAGGGAGTGAGATTGGATGGCAGAAAAAAATTCTTCGCATCCTTATGTTCTGTTGGCCAGGGAGACAGTGCGCCGGCGCCTCGCCGGGGAGACGCCGGTTCGCGGAGGTATCGAGATCGCGGACGGTCCCGACATCTGGGGCGTGAGGAGGGCGTGTTTTGTCTCGATCAAGACGAAACGCGGAGATCTCAGGGGCTGCATAGGAACGATAGAGCCAGTACAGCCGACGATCGACCTTGAGATAATTTCCAACGCGATCTCCTCATCGACGAGGGATCCCAGATTTCCCCCCATGACATCGGGCGAGCTGCTGGGCGTTGTATTCTCGGTGGACGTCCTGAGCGAGCCGGAGAGGATATCGAGCTTGGATCAGCTTGACCCAAAGCGATGGGGAGTCATCGTCTCCAGAGGGATGCGGCGCGGAGTGCTGCTTCCTGATCTGGATGGGGTTGACAGCGTAAACCTCCAGATAGATATAGCGTCTCAAAAGGCCGGGATACGCGGGACTGACGGGGTGAGCATAGATAGGTTCTCCGTAAAAAGGTATAAGGAGGAGGATTAGCGCCGGATGAGCCCCAACGCGATAGAGGCTGGCTGGTGGCGCGTTGAGAGGAGCGGCGATTCCTCCGCGGCGCGCTGCGGCCTGTGCCGCCATGAATGCCTCATAAGGACAGGAGGAGGCGGCAGATGCGGGGTCAGGTTCTTTGCTCAGTCAGAAGGATTCTCCTCCCCCTACCTGGGGCGTTTCATATCGGCCGCCATAGATCCCATTGAGAAAAAACCGCTCCACCACTGGCGTCCCGGCACGAGGATAATGTCGCTTGGGGGAGTCGGGTGTAACATGGTCTGCCCCTTCTGCCAGAACCACCACATCTCGCACCCGGCGAGGATGCCGTCGCCCGATGAACTGAGCGAGATAACGCCGGAGGCGCTGGTCAGGCTGACGGTCGACGCCGGCCTCTCATCCGTGGCCTACACGTACAACGAGCCGACCATGCAGGTCGAGTATATTTTGGCCGCTTCTCCCGTGCTGGAGGAAAACGGGATAGCGTCTGTACTGGTCACGAACGGGATGTTTTCTGAAGCCCTCTGCGGAGAGATGAGCGGCGCTATAAGCGCCGCCAACGTCGACGTGAAGACGTTTGACCCGGAAACGTACCGCGCGCTTGGCGGCAAGCTGGAGGCGGTCAAGTCAAATGTTGAGCGCCTGGCGACGGGCGGGGTGCACGTCGAGCTGACGAACCTGATAGTTCCGGGCGTCAGCGATTCAATGGAGGATTTCGTTCGTTTGGTCGAATGGATAGAGGGCATATCGCGGGAAATCCCCCTCCATATATCGAGATATTTCCCCTCTTTCAGGTGCAATGCGCCGCCGACCGACGTTGCCCTGATGAGGAAGTTCTCCGCGCACGCGTCCGCGCACTTGAAACACGTCCACCTGGGCAACGTCTAATTCTAAGTCAAACGCGCATCCTGCGCGTTTGACTTAGAGAAGCCGCAATGCCGCGCATTCCAATTTTGAGTCAAATAAAAGCATATTTGACTCAAAATTGGAATAAAAACCAGGCTATACCATCGTTCAGGCAAATCAAAAACAAACCTTCGATCGCGACTTGGTATGATTCGCGTAGAGAGCCGGTAATCAGGCACAGCCAAGATATCACACTGAGACAAGTTGGTAGTCATATTCTTTTACCCTGGGATTTAAATCACTCATAAAAGAGTACGGCAAGGTTGATTTTTATTGATCTTAACTGCCGGTTAATATGAGCAGATTCGCGGCAGATTTTAGTAATAATTAAAACTATTGAGAAAATTAAGGCTGAGCAATATACTTTAATGGTGATTACGAGCGGCTGGATAACGCCGCTGGATTGGGGTGTCATCAGTTGACAAAGTTTGTCAGGTTTTTTTTGCCAAGCAGCTTGAAAAAAAACTTCCGCGTATCCGTCCGCGTTTTTTTGCTCCTGTGCGCGGCGGCTCTGCCAGCGAACGGGGCTGAGAGCGTCGCGGATCTGGAGCGCTTTCCACAGGAGGCTTCGTCCTATCTGCCATCCAAGCCGGACGAACCCATAATCGATTTCGCGGACCAGGGCCTCCATGCCGGCGAGTACGTCAGGAATCATTACGCTCCATGGCAGAACGAGGACCTTTCGTACATGGACGTCTCGCTCGACAAGGTAATCGAGTTTCACAAAGCTATGGCTAAAAAGCAGTACTACACGGCGGACGCGAAGGCATATCCTAAGGCTTCCATGAACAAGGTGATCGCAAACGGTAAGCTCGATCCGAAGGCTGAGCTTCGTCCAGGCATAGCGTTGGCGGAGGCTGACATGCGAGTGCTGCCGGTAGCCGCGCCTCTCTACACTTCGCAGGCGAGCGCCCTTGGGCGCAGGGGGCTTCTCAAGCTGGACGCCATGCAGAACTCCACTATGAAACCCGGCGAGCCGCTGGCGATTTTGGGCGCCTCGAAGGACTCGTCATGGCTCTTCGTCGCCACTGGGAGCGTCGTTGGCTGGGTTCCGTCGAACAAGGTCACAAAGGTCGGCGCCGAGTTTATGAACAAATATCTCAGCTCGTCCCACTCGGTCGTGGTGAAGGACAATGCGCGGGTGCTGGACTCGAACGGAAAACGGCTCTGTACCCTCAGGCTTGGCACGCTGCTGCCAGTGTTTGAGGACGGCCTCGCAATTCCGACAAAAGGTAAGGACGGCATGGCCGCGATAATGAAGCTGAAGCCGGAGCAGGGAGTCTCCGCTCCTTTTCCGATGCCATTTACCCCACGCAACGCGGTCTCCGTTATAGATGAACTGATGGGGGAGCCTTATGGCTGGGGGGGGAGCGGCGGATACCGCGACTGCTCGGCAATGACAAGGGATTACTTCGCGGTCTTCGGCACGTGGCTTCCGCGCAACTCGGCCGATCAGGCAAGGACCGGAGTTTCAATCCCACTCAAGGAAGTGCCTGTAGGAGAGCGCCCCCGCGCGATAAAGGAGAATGCGATCCCATTTGCGACGCTTATACACATGCCAGGCCACATAATGCTATACCTCGGATTCTACGGCGCCGAGCCAGTGGTTTTTCATAACGCGTGGGGCGTCCGCGTCAACTCCGGCAATGGGCAGGCGGGGCGCGCGGTGATCGGCAAAGCGGCTGTGACGAGCCTAAAAGCGGGGGCTGAGATAAAGAACAGGCCTGCTTCAAGCCTCTTCATAGACAAGATAGCCATGCTCGTCTTCCCGGCCGATACCGCGCCTGGAGGCCGATGACGACTCGTTGAAGCTCAGGAGAATCGACTATCGACAAAAAAGCGCAGCGCGCGCTGTGGATGTTTTTTTGCTAATAGAATATAATAGAACCAACGTAAGGCACGACTGAATAAATGGTTGGTGTTGAATAATGAGAAAACATGAAAATTACGAGGAAAAGGGGAATCTGCTGCAGGTGAAATATATCCTGCCTATAGCGGTTCTGTTGCTTGGTTTTCTGGCGTTCAACTTTATAACGAAGGACCGAGGCGTGGAGGTTCCGGATGAGCCGGCTGGTCCGCTTGTAATTACGGAGACGATCGATAATGTTCCTCGGGCTGGGCCGATGTCGGAGGATAGGGATGGAACGTTGATACCGAATCCGGATGCCTGGGATACGCAACCGGATGAGATCCCGATCGCCGTGACCGTTCCCAGAGATAGTTTTGACAATTGGAGCGAGAGGGTGAAACAGTTTGGGTTTCCGACCGGGGCGAGTTCGGCTCTGCGCCGTTCCGTCGAGAAGTATGGAGCTTTGCGCGCGAACCAGTGTTCGGGTAATATCATAGTCCGGACGTCCGAGACGTCGCTCAACATCAGGAGCGGCCCGGCTGTGTCAAATTCAGTGATAGCAAAGGCCAACAAGGGCGCGGCGTACGATGTTCTCATGTGGGCAAATGACGAGGCTTCCTCCGGCAATCGCTGGTTTCTGCTGGTGGACGACAGAAGAAAGGTCGTCCGAGGGTGGGTTTCGGGCGAGTTCTGCGATACATCTGGTGTGACTTTCGCAAATTAACCTGGGCTGCGGACTTAGGGAAGAGCTGATTAAATCACGAAAACGAGATTTTAGGGTTTTAATCTTTACCCTTTAGGCCCCTAGCGATAAATCAGCCCTTCCTTAGAGATTTTTCAGCTCGAAGGACGCTGTGTACATATATAATTTGTAGTGTCTTGCCTCGTCGGTTATGTTAGTTGGGAACCTATCCGGCCAACCACGGGGCGGTTGGGTCGATATTTCGTTCTCGTATCTGAAGTTACCCCTCGTTATGAGAAAGACCCGCAGCAGGCGATTTCCGGCGGCCAGTTCGAAGCGCGCGTCGATAACGCCGAAAACGCGGGGCTGTCTGCCCGAACCCGTGTGGTCGTTTGTGAAAAAAACGAAATCGCCAGCCGTGTACGTATCGGCCTCGCACTCCATGGCCTGGAGATAAAACGCCTCGTCGTTCTCCGGGATCAGGATCTCTATGTCTTCCGCCAGAGGCTCTACCCATTTGAGCGGCAAGAGAGTTCCCAATGCGTAGCCCTGGGGCGGGCCGCTTAACCAAAGCGGATAACATTCAGGCAGCATCGAGCCGAAGAGCAGCCAGTTTTTTGTCGAGGCCGGTTTGGCTCCGCTGGATACTACATCCAACCTGCTCGGGTTGCCATTGAGGGTGAGGGGCGGCGTTAATTGTGGGTCTGAAGTTTTTCTTTCCTCGTTTGTGCGGATGTTGGTAGCGATGCCGTAGACCAGCCTGCACCTTGCGGAGAGCCTGGCCGGCCTCCCGACCGTATTATAGGTCACGCTTATTGGACCCTCCCAGGTAAAGGGTTGGGTCGCGCCGCTGTTGAAAGCCAGTTTATATTTTTCCGGTTCTTTGGGCATGCCATAGCCGCAGTGCTCGGCCGGGTGCCTGAGTATCGCGAAGACCGTCTCGGCTCTTGTCAGCGCGGCGTCCGAGTCCAGCACTATCCGCGTGGAGGCGGCGAGATAAGTCAGGGCTGTCGCGATCGCCGTCATCAAGATGGTCGAGACGAGAATCGCGATTGAGAGTTCGATGAACGAAAAACCTCTCCTGGCCGTGACGCTCACCCACCAAACGCGGCGCGAGCAAGGGCAATCGACAAAGCGCGGCCCGCGTTTTGCGGTAGTTTTGGCTATTCGCACATAAAACACGCTACTTGGTGTCCGTTGCCCACTGCGTCTTTTAACCTCGGCTCCTCCGCTATGCAGCGATCCGCGGCGTTTCGGCACCTTGTAGAGAATATGCATCCCTCCGGTGGATTTATGGGGGATGGCACGTCGCCCTCGAGGATTATCCTGTTTTTCCCCGCGTCGGGGTCGGGCTGAGGTATTGCCGATATCAGGGCTCGAGCGTATGGGTGCATCGGATTGCCGAAGAACTCCTCCTTTGGCGCCAGCTCGACCAGCTTGCCCAGGTAGAGCACCGCGACCCTGTCCGATATGTGGCGGACGACCGATAGGTCGTGCGATATGAAGAGGTACGTCAGGGAAAACTCCTCGCGCAGATCGACCAGCAAGTTCAGCACCTGGCTCTGTATCGATACGTCGAGGGCGGAGACAGGCTCGTCGCACACGACGAACTCGGGTTTCATTGCCAAGACACGCGCTATCCCTATGCGTTGTCTCTGTCCCCCGGAAAATTCGTGGGGGTACTTTGCGCGGCTCTCCGGACGCAGGCCGACCTTCTCCATGATATCGTTCACGTATCCCGTCAGCTCCGTCCTCGATACTATTCCATGATAGAGCGGAGCCTCTCCGATTATGTCCGCCACATTCATCCTGGGGTTGAGGCTGCCATAAGGATCCTGGAATATTATCTGCATCAGCCGGCGCAGGGAGGCGTTGTCATTTTTTTGCATGGCGCCTACGTCGAACCCCTTTAACTTTACATCCCCGCCCGTCGGTTTTATGAGGTGAAGGATAGTTCGCCCAATCGTTGTCTTGCCGCACCCTGATTCACCGACTAGGCCAAGCGTCTCTCCTTTTTTGATTTCGAACGACACATTGCTGACCGCTTTGACGTGGCCGACGACACGCTTGAGTATCCCGCGCCTGATGGGATAGAACTGACTGAGGTGATTTACCTCCAGGTACTTGCCTTCGCTCGCGTTATTCTCAGCCCTCACTCTGAATCTCCCCCTTCCCGTCGTACAGCCAGCAGCGTACCTTCCTTCCGTCGCGCGTCTTAAACAGAGGAGGCGGCGTATCGCCGCACAATTTCATGTACTCAGGACAGCGGCTGTGGAAGCGGCATCCGTCAGGAAAATCCAGCGGATTCGGAACTATGCCTGGTATAACGGGGAGGCGGTCCACTGTCTGGTCCATCCTCGGTATCGACGTGAGCAGTCCTCTCGTGTATGGGTGCAGAGGGTCCTTGAAGGCTGGGCGCACCGGGGCCTCCTCCACGACCTTCGCGGCGTACATTACCACGACTCGCTGAGCTGTTTCGGCAATAACTCCGAGAGAGTGGGTTATGAGCATGACTGACGAACCAAATTCCGCCTTCAGCGCGTTCATGAGGTCCAGTATCTGAGCCTGTACGGTCACGTCGAGAGCTGTAGTCGGCTCGTCCGCTATCAGAAGCGCCGGTTTGCAGGCCAGCGCCATCGCTATCATGATGCGCTGTCTCTGTCCCCCTGAGAACTGGTGTGGGTATTCGTCTATGCGGGACCTCGCATTTGGGATGCCCACGATTTCCAGCATCTCTATCGCCCGTTCCTTGGCTTCTTTCCTGTTCATTTTTTGATGCAGGATCAGCGGTTCGGATATCTGGTTGCACACAGTGTAGACAGGGTTCAGGCTCGTCATTGGCTCCTGGAATATCATCGATATCCTGTTGCCTCTGATGCTCCTCATCTCACGCTCGGAGAGAGAGAGCAGCTCTCGTCCCTCCATGGTTATGCTGCCGCCCGCTATTCTGCCTGTTGGTTTTTGTACGAGACGGAGGATCGACAGAGCCGTCACGCTTTTGCCGCAGCCCGATTCTCCGACCACTCCCAGCGTTTCGCCGGGTTCTATGGACATGGTGACACCGTCGACGGCCTTCACTTCTCCCTTGTCCGAGTCGAATACTGTGCGAAGATCTCGTATCTCAAGCAGGGCCATATATCTCACCTACCTTTTCTGACGCACGTCAAGCGCGTCACGAAGGCCGTCGCCGAGAAAATTGAAGGCGAGTACGGTGTACATTATGGCGAGTCCAGGGAATATCGACCACCACCACTGTCCCTGCGCTATGTACTGCTGTCCCTCCGAAATCATCAGGCCCCACGACGGGGTCGGAGGCTGCGCTCCAAAGCCGAGGTAGGCAAGGCCGGCCTCCAGCGTTATGATGCTGCCCATCCCCAGAGTGGCCTGCACTGTTATCGGCGCCATGGCGTTGGGCAAAATATGGCGGAATATTATCTTCCAGCTCGGAAGCCCAAGCGCGTATGCCGCCTCCACGAACTCCCGTCCGCGAAGCGAGATGAACTGGCCCCTCGTAACCCTGCAAATATTGACCCAGTTTACAAGGCCTATGGCCACAAAGATCAGGTACAGGCTCGGGTTCTGAAAGACCGACACGACAGCCAGCACGAACAGTATAAAAGGGAACGCGAAGATGACGTTCACGAGCCACGAGATGAGGTCGTCGGAGACGCCTCCCTTGTAGCCGGCTATGGCGCCGAGCGGAACGCCAATCAGGACCGAGACTAAGGTCGCGAATATTCCTATCTGGAGCGAGATGCGCGCCCCATATAGCACGCGGCTGAAGACGTCGCGCCCGTACAGGTCGGTCCCCATTATGTGCGTTCCGGCGGGAGGCGCCAGTTTGGCGGACGCCCCCTCCGTCCAGATGAGCTGTTTTATGGGATCGTACGGCGCCAGCGTTCCCGCGAAGATCGCGGCCAGTATTATCGTGACCGTCATGGCAAGCCCGAGCATCGCAAGTTTGTTCCTCCTGAAGCGGACCCATGCCTCTCTCAGCAGGCTTTCTCCCGCCTCGGCTTTTATGGCTGCTGCGGTGTTTTCAGTCATAGTTTTTTCGCCTCACTTACTCTCGAAGCGGACTCTTGGGTCGAAGAACCCATACGAGATGTCAACTATGAGGTTTGCTATGAGGAAGGTAAGAGCCAGCACGATCACTGTTCCGCGTATCATCGGGAAATCTCTGTTGATCAGAGCCTCGACCGCGAGACGCCCAACTCCGGGCCACGCGAATATGCTCTCCGTCAGAACGGCGCCGGACAAAAGGTCTGAGATCTGCGTCCCGATTATAGTGATGACCGGTATCATGGCGTTTTTGAGGGCGTGCTTCATAATCACCAGGTTTTCCCTTATTCCTTTTGCCCTGGCGGTGCGAATATAGTCCTGGTTCAGGACCTCCAGCATACACGACCTCGTGAGGCGGGCCAGGAGCGCGGCAGGCCTCACTCCCAATGCTACGGATGGAAGAATGAGATACCTCCAGCCGCCGTCTCCTTCGCCGATGCCAGGAACCCATCCGAGATTATAAGCGAACACCAGCAGAAGCAGCAGTCCCACCCAGAAAACCGGAGCGCTCACTCCTGAGACGGCGATGAACATGGCCGTGTAGTCAAAGACCGAATACTGTTTGGCGGCCGATATTATTCCAGCGGTGAGTCCGACGGCTATTGCGAGAGCCATAGCGCACGCGGTCAGCTTCATAGTCGCTATGAACCTGGTTTTTATCGCGGACGCGACCTTCTCGTTGTTGCGGTACGACATGCCGAGATCCCCGCGGATCAGCTCGCCCAAAAACTTTGTATACTGTTGGGTTATGGGCAGATCGAGTCCGAGGTCGTGGCGGATCTTCTCCAGAGTAGCGGGGTCGCCGCGCTGTCCTGTCATAATTTGCGCCGGATCCCCGGGTACGACGGCCATCAGGATGAATATCATCGTCACCACACCCCATACCACTGGAATCGTGTACAGGAGTTTTCTCATGATATGAGTAAACATACGATCCCCCCCTTAGTCTCGGTTATATTTAGTGTTTGTCGACCCAGACCGTTTCCATGTGAGCGGTGTAGCCTCCGAACGCCGGAATGGTGGCGCCGTGGACCCAATTTTGAGCCGCGACGTTATTATAGTAGTAGAACAGGTATATCCATGGGGCGTCGTCCACTATCAGCTGTTCCGCCTTCTGATATATTTCGGCGCGCTTCGCGGGATCGGTCTCAGTGCGTCCCTCATCGAGGAGTTTGTCAACCTCGGGGCTGCCGTAGCGGGAATAGTTTCCTTTGACTCCTATGTTGCTGGAGTGCTGCAGCACGTACAGGAAGTTGTCGGCGTCGAGGTAGTCGGCGATCCAACCCATGCGATAGATGTCAGACTCGCCGCGGTCGAGCATATCGAGCTGAACGCCCCAGTCCATGACCTGGACGTTGAGCTTTATTCCAAGCTCCGAAACCTGCGCCTGTATAGCCTCCGCGATAGTTCTGTGCAGCACGTTCTGGGCGACCGTCAGAGTGGCCTCGAATCCCTTCTCGAATCCAGCCTCCTTCATGAGTTCCTTCGCCTTCTCCGGGTTGTACTCATAACTCCTGAGGTTCGGGTTGTGTCCGGGAATCGACGGCGGGAGTATTCCCTTCGCCGGGAACCAGAGTCCGTCGAGGACCAGTTCGTTTATCCTCTGGCGGTCTATGGCATAGTTGAAAGCATGCCTAAGCGCCTTGTTGTTCTTGTAGGGTTCCTTTGTCATGTTGAAGCCGTAATAGTACGTTCCAGGCTGCGGGGATTCGAGCATGTTTTTTCCAAAAAGGCCGCGGGCCTCCGCGACCAGGCGGCTCGGCACCTCGCGCATCATGTCGATGTTGCCCTTCTTCAGTTCTTCCCATGCGACTGTGCTGTCCGGGATTATTACCATCTCCCACCCATCGAGGTATGGAAGCTGATTGCCCTTTTCATCCTTCAGCCAGTAGTTGGGATTCCTCTTGAGGATGATTCTCTGATCCTGACGCCACTCCTCGAAGGTGAAAGCGCCGGTTCCCACTGGGTGGAAATTGAAGTCGGCGCCCCACTTGAGAACATCCTCCCTGGGGACGACGACGAACGAGCTGTACGCCAGGGCCGACACGAACGGCGCGAATGGTTTGCTCAGTGTAAATTCCAGCGTATATTTGTCCACAACCTTGACGCCGGCCCATTCATCGGCCTTGCCGTCGAACATCTCCTGGTATCCGGCGATGCAGTCCAGGAAGTAAGCGCGCGGGGACTTGTCGCGGATCATGCGGTCGAACGACCACTTCCAATCCTCAGCTGTGACCTCGCGCCCGCCGTTCTCCGTCGGTTTGCCGCCTTCGGTCTCCTTGTGGAAATAAACTCCCTTATGGAGCTTGAACGTCCAGGTCAATCCATCCTTCGACGTGTTCCAGCTCTCGGCGAGCCATGGCTCGATTTTCGTGCCGTCGAGGCTGTTCGAGACGAGGGTGTCAAAGATGCCCAAGCAGACGCGGGACGACGTGGTGTCGGTCTTCATGTGAGGGTCGAGCTTTGGGGGATTGGCTATTTCGTGCCATTGGACTACCCCTCCGTAAACTGGCTCCGCGGCAAACGCGCAACCGCCAAACAAAACTCCCAGCAGCGTTGTCAGTGCCAAAAACAGAATGGTTCTTTTCATGTCTCATTCCTCCTTGGTTTTTTTGACATCGAGATCGATAGCGACTCCCAATGTTGACTATGGCTAATTTTATTATAAAGTGGAAATTGTTTTCCTCGTGCGTTGTGTCTCAATGTCTGTTGTTATCTTATCTTTAAAACCACCGTAACAAAATAGTGATTTTTACTGATCGGATGATGAGTTAAACCCGCAAAATCAGTTACGCCGCAATATGACAGCGCGGCTGATTTTATCCATATCAGCTTGCGCCATCATGATCTATGGTTGATAATACAGTTGATTGGCGGCAGAGCGATTTTTTAGGAGGTGTCATCGATGAAGACGAGCGCTAGAAATTACTTTGAAGGCGCGGTGTTGTGCATAAACCATGGGGCCGTGAACGACGAGGTCGAGATAGTCCTGGATAGCAGCAACACGCGAATGACGGCGATTATAACGAGCAACAGCACAAAATCCCTGGGGCTTGAACCTGGAAAAAAAGTGATTGCCCTCATAAAGGCGCAGTGGGTGATCCTGGTTGACGGCCTCGATGGAATCAGGTACTCGGCCCGCAACCAACTGCCCGGCACAGTGGTCTCGGTGAAAAAGGGCGTCGTCAACGCCGAGGTGAACATGAGGCTCGACGGCGGCGAGTCCATGACGATCGGAGTGATCGAAAGCTCGTTGAATAGCATGGGGATAGAGGCCGGGATGAGGCTGGTGGCCATGGTCAAGGCGTCGCACGTAATATTGGGAGTCAAGCAGTAAACCCACAGCCCAGGAACTGGAACTAAAGAATTATCGGGGAGATATAAAATGCCGCGAAGTCCCCTTGACAACCTGATTAAGCCGAATACAATCCTACGGGCTACGGGCTACGGGCTACGGGCTACGGGCTACGGGCTACGGGCTACGGGCTACGGGCTACGGGCTACGGGCTACGGGCTACGGGCTACGGGAGAACTATGTCTTAGTTCCGCCG
>JAITNX010000029.1 GCA_031290235.1 Synergistaceae bacterium
GCCCCCACAGGCAGGGCAACAGTATTTACTTTCTATAAAGCATTGCGAGAACTAGCTTTGTGTATTAATACGGGTATTTTTACACAAGTGCTAAAGTTAGTCATATCAAGTGTTCCCGAGTAAATGCTGTCCCGGGTGCTGGTCTGGTGATCTTGACAACAATGCGCGGGAGACCTTACTATGCTAAAATATAAGGTGTTGCTTATTCTATAAGGAGACTGAATATGTTAAAAAATGGATGTTTCTTTTTTTGACACTGCTTGTGGTTTTTTGCCTGTCAATAGTATCGATAGTCATTACGCTTCTTGTCTTTTCACTCGCTGGGGACGAGTGCCACACTGGGGAAATGTTCGGTGTCCATTGCGTCTCCGAAGCGGTCGGGTATGGCGGCGAGGGCTGGAAAGATTTCATCACTATTTATGTGTCCAATTAGCAGGCAGGATCCCGCCAGGGTGCTTCTTTTAGCAGGCATGGAACGACTACATAAGATTTTTCAGCTTCTGGCGAAATCGGCGATTGCCAAAGTGAAAGCCGGGGACAAAGGAATTGCCTATGTCGACCTGACGGAAACCTGGGAGGGAAACTGATAATGGCCTGGCGCCGGGCACAACGTGCGCAAACGACAAGCGTCACCACAAAGATCAGCGCCACCGCACTGTTGATCATCATTACCCTGGCTACCGGCCTGATGTTCGTCATGGGATTTTTCATGAACTCCCTAACAGGCAGCATCATGCTGGAGACACTACAACCAATGGCTAAAACAGCCGCCCAGAGCATCGAGGGGAATCTGCACATCCTTGCCGAGCGATTTTTTATGATTCGGGACAACACGGTCATTTCATCTCCCACCTCCACAACAGCCGAGAAACGGCAGGCTCTTGAGCGGATCCTCTCCAGCATAGAATTCACGTGGATAGGTCTCTATGAACCCAACGGCAGACTGCTAACCGGGAGCCAGGAGTGCCCCCGCAACATTTCCGGCAGGAGGCTGTTCGCTTCCGTAAGGATGACGAATAATCTGGTGATAGAGGATACTTCCATCGGTTCCCAAGGTCCGGAAATCACGATGGGCCTGCCCGTAATATTGACAGAGCATGTCGGCGGAGACGATGAAAAACCGGCGTATTATCTTGTGGGCGGCTACAATTATGAAGTCCTCAATGACATTCTGCACAATATCAAAGTCGGTCCCAACGGCATGGCATTTATCATCAACAACCAGGGCCGGCTGATAGCGCACAAGGATCTGGGCAAAGTGTTGAGCTGGGAAGCCGTCGACGACAGTTTCGCTTTCGGCCCGGAGTCGGAGGCGGTACTCCTGTCCATGAAACAAGGGTTGACAGGCGCCATGGAGATACTCGGCGCCAGCGGCAAAATGTTCGTCAGCTTTTCACCCATCCAGGGTACTCTGTGGTCACTGGGTATTCAGGTGCCACGCAGCGATTTCACCTCCTCCGAAAACCAGGCTCTGACCATCGGAACGCTTATTACCGTTGCATCCATTGCGGTATGCTCCATTTTTATGACATATCTCATCCGCAGAATTCTTTCCGTTCCTCTGGGAGCCATCACCGACAGCGCGGATAAACTGGCCGGCGGGGGATTCGGAAACCTGCTGCCGCCGAACCTCATCAACCGGCGAGACGAAATTGGGCGACTCGGCGCGACCTTTATCACCATGTCCAATTCCATCCATAAACTGATTCATGACATCGACCGGCTAACCAGCTGGGCAAGGGAAGGAAAATTGGAAGAACGTGCTGATTCTACCGCGTACCAAGGAGATTACCGGCTTATAATGTCTGGGATCAACGCTACTCTCGACGTATTTTGTTCATATTTGGACGCCATGCCTGAAGCACTGATGTTTCTGGATTCACCGAGCAGAGTTCTCTACCTGAACAGGACCATGAGCCATCTGCTGAAACGCCACGGTCTGGACAAAGACGCTCCTCGCCTGCTGTCCGTATTATTGACCGCCTCCGGCGATCTGTCCCTCGAGGCCGCGTCTTTATTCACTCCCCATGGCGGAGAGGGCAACACATTTAAAACCGATGTGAGTATCATGGATGCCGATGGCGAAGAGCGCAATTACGATCTCAGTCTGTGGCGGGTTGGCGGCGATATGCCTACAGTGGAAAACTGGAGCGGGAGCCATGTTTGCGTCATGCTGATCCTGAACGATGTGACCCAGCTTTCCAGGGCCAGGACCGACGCGGAAGCGGCTTCGCGGGCGAAGAGCGATTTCCTCGCCACGATGAGTCACGAAATTCGCACGCCGCTCAACGCCATCATCGGCCTGTCGGAGATACAATTGCAGAAGAAACTGCCGCGGGATGCCCGCAACGACATAGAAAAAATATACGGATCCGGCATGAACCTGTTGGGGATCATCAACGATATTCTGGACATCTCCAAAATAGAAACCGGCAACCTGAAACTCATTCTCGTGGAGTACGATACTCCTAGCCTTGTTAGCAACATAGTGCAGCTCAACATTGTGCGCATAGGCTCCAAGAATATAACCTTCGACCTGGAGGTCGACCCTACGATTCCAGAGCGGATGTACGGCGACGATCTGCGCATAAAACAGGTAATGGGCAACATTCTATCCAATGCGTTCAAGTACACAAATGAGGGGAGGGTGTCGCTTCAAATCCTTTGGGAAAAAAGGGACGGCGACGCGAGTCTCACTTTCATCGTGAGAGACACCGGCATCGGCATCCGCAAAGAGGATACAGGGAAGCTCTTTTTGAAGTACAGCCAGCTTGACGCCAGGACCAACAGAAGCATAGAGGGAACTGGGTTGGGTCTCTCCATTACCAAAAGGCTGGTGACGTTGATGAATGGGACCATCGCGGTGGAGAGCGAATACGGCAAGGGTTCGACGTTCTTCGTGACAATCCCTCAGAAGATCGTGGACGAGACGGCCATCGGCGAGGATATGGTCACGGACATGAAAATGTTCCGCTTATTCGAGGGCAAACATACAAGCGGCACGAGCATCGTGCGTGCCCAAATGCCATACGGCAGCGTTCTGGTGGTGGATGACATCCCCACCAATCTCGACGTGGCGAAGGGTCTTTTGATGCCATACGGTCTTTCGATTTACTGCGCCGGAAGCGGGGCGGAAGCTATAGAAATGATTCGGAAGGGGGCAGTGCGCTTTGACATGGTTCTTATGGACCATATGATGCCGGAGATGGACGGCATAGAGGCCACGCGCATCATCCGCAGCGACATCGGCACCGAGTACGCGCGAACCGTGCCCATCGTCGCCCTCACCGCAAATGCTGTCAAAGGCAACGAGGAAATGTTTCTCAATAATGGTTTCGACGCTTTCATATCGAAGCCCATCGACATAATGCGCCTGGACATGGCGCTGAATAAATGGGTGCGCGACAAGCGGAGCGAGGATACTCCGGCGTCAGGTGAGCTGGCGCATACGGATCAGGACCGCCGCGACTCCTCAACGGACGTATTTTGCGGGCACGTCCCGGAGGAGATTGACTTCGACGCCGGAGTAGAGCGTTATGGCAGCGAGGAGGTCTATCTGGGCATTCTCGCGTCTTATGCCAAACACACGCCTGCTTTGCTTCATGAGCTTAGCGGCGTCTCCAGGGAGACGCTGGACTCCTTTGCTGTGATCGTACACGGATTGAAGGGCAGCAGTTACGGTATATGCGCTGATGAGATAGGCGCATACGCCGCGGAATTGGAAATCGCGGCCAAAGCAGACGACTTTGAAACCGTGAACGCAAAAAAAGAAGGTTTTGTTCAGACTGCCGAAAGGTTTCTGCAAAACCTTGAAATGATGCTGAAAGAATCGCGTGAAAGCGAAATGGTGAAAAAAAAGTCGCCCTCTCCGGATGCCGCACTGCTGGAGGAGATGTTGGACGCCACCAAGAACTTCGATTGGAGCGCAATGAAAAAAATCGTCGTAAAACTGGATGCCTGCGCTTACGAGTCAGGCGGGGAGCTGGTGGAGTGGCTGAGCGAACAACTGGAGTATCTGGAGTACGACGCCATCCAGAAAAAGCTGGAAGATGTCCTGGGCCAAAACAATGACGCGTCAAAATGATTGAATTTATCCTATGCCGCGTATATGAGTATATGTGTGACGATTCTTGGCTGTGATCAACTTGTGGCGTGAGTCGATGTATCATGAGCGAATATTCGCCTCCTTTGTCCTTTTCACATTGATCAGGCTGTGGATTGCCGCGGGGGGATTCTCGCCTCACTCGCCTCACTCGCCGCACATCGCCCTTTACACGGGATCACTGATGCTGATAGCGTTTGGGACGGTGGTCACTAGAGTCAGCGATTCATCCTGGGCGCAACGATCTCGGCTTGTCATATACCCGATACTGATGAATGTCCTGTTTGTCGATATGCGAGCCGTCTCGCCGCTGATAAACGACGGCAAAAGGGACTCTGTATTGTGGGAGATAGATCGCCTGCTCGTCGGCGGCAGCCTGTCTATCAGACTGCAGCAGTTTATTTCTCCGGCTCTTACCGAACTCTTGAGTTTCTGCTACATGTTCTTCATGATCTATCTTTTCCTGTCGATGTTAGCATGGCTGTTTTCAAACATAAAGACAGCAAGGATTTTCTACTCGGGCCTGTTTAGCCTTTATGGAATAGGATATTTCGGCTATACCCTGGTTCCCGCGATTGGGCCGTATATAGTCTACGCCGACCGGTTTTCTGTTCCTCTGAACGGATGGTTTTTGACCGATTTCCTGACAGCAATCTATCCATCCGGCACCAACTATACGGATATCTTCCCAAGTTTGCACGTCGCTGTCAGCGCGTATCTGCTGTTTTTCGACATGAAATGGCGGCGCGCGCGATTTTGGATATGCCTGTTGCCGTGCGCCGGCATCTGGTTTTCGACCATATACCTGCGATATCACTACTTCGTGGACGTGATGGCGGGATTCGCCCTCGCCGCGTTTGCCCTGTACATAACGAGGCTGGCCCGTCTGCGTGAGGAATCGACGCCAGGATAGCATAAAATGACGGGCAGCCGGGGGAACTTTGAAATCCGGCTGTCCGTCATTATCAACTCAATCCGGAGATGATGGCCGCATCCCCGGATTGAGCCATTTTGATTTTTTAATTTTTTTGATTTACATCATTTACTGAGCCAGTAATAGATCACGGTCTCGCCAGGCGACAGCTTTCTTTCTCCCCCGTGCGATACGTCTATCACCGCCGCGTCCATATCGAAGGTCGTCACGTGAGACACGTTCTTGTCGTGCAGGGTGTCCAGGTTGTTTTCGCCAGTCAGCTTGTTGTAAGTGACGAATACGCGACCCTTTTTCCCCTGTTTCGAGTACGTCATGCCAGTTATCTTGACGTTTTGCAGCGTGAGATATTTGCTGCCGTCCTCCCATTTTTTCGCCGCGCCGCTGCGCAGGTCGATGGCGTAGATTCGGCTGTCGCCGGTGATTGTACCGGAATCGCA
>JAITNX010000132.1 GCA_031290235.1 Synergistaceae bacterium
CGCTGACGGATTTCGTGTATATGGTTGACAAAGTAGGGATCATGCACATCACTGGCCCCCAAGTCATCAAGGCTGTCACGGGCGAGGACGTGACGTCCGAGCAGATCGGCGGCGCGCGCGCTCACAACCAGACCTCCGGGGTAGCCCACTTCTTCGCCGCGAGCGAGGACGAGTGCTACGATCAGGTCCGTAAAACTCTCTCGTTTCTCCCGAGCAACAATCTGGAGGAGCCTCCTATAAAGGACTCCGGGGACGACCCGACGCGGATCGATCCCTCACTGAGAGAGGTTGTTCCGCCAAACCCGAACAAGGGCTACGACGTGAGGGACGTCATTAAAAAAGTGGTCGACAGCGAAGACTTCTTCGAGGTCCAGCCGCTCTACGCCAAGAATATAGTGACGGGTTTCGCCAGGGTTGGAGGGAAGGTCATCGGCATCATCGCGAACCAGGCGAAGGTCATGGCCGGTTGCCTCGACATCGATGCTTCCTGCAAGGCCGCGCGCCACATCAGGATATGCGACTCCTTCAACATACCGATCGTGACGTTCGAGGATGTGCCAGGATATCTCCCGGGGCTCAACCAGGAGATGGGCGGCATAATCAAGCACGGCGCCAAGCTGCTTTACGCGTACAGCGAGGCGACGGCGCCGAAGATCACCATCGTGCTTCGCAAGGCCTACGGCGGCTCATACCTCGGCATGTGCAGCAAGGACCTCGGCGCTGACGTCGTTCTCGCGTGGCCCCAGGCCGAAATAGCGGTCATGGGCGCGGAGGGCGCGGCGAACATTATTTTCCGCAAGGAGATAGAGGCCGCCTCCGACAAGGCAGCCACAAGGGCCGAGAAGATAGAGGAATACCGCGAGGCTTTCGCAAATCCCTACGCGGCTGCGGCGCGTGGGTTTGTGGACAGGGTCATCCTCCCCGAAGAGACGAGAAGCGCGCTCTATCAGGCGCTCGTCATGACGGAGAACAAGAAGGAACTGCGGCCGAAGCGCAAGCACGGCGTAATACCGGGCTAGGCGGTGGGCTGGATGAATGCTTTTGATTTTCTGATAATTCTGCTCGTCGCGATGAGCGTTGTCAGCTTGGCTTTCATAGTCGTAACGGGCCTGATGGTGACCGCGATTTTCTCCAGAACGTGCGGCAGGCGTTCGAGCGAGGCTGAAACTCCTGCTCAGGGCGCTCCGTCGCCGCAGCAGGCAGTTCCGCCGCCGCCCGCCGCCCTTGCGGCCTCGGGCGACGACGACGAAATAGTGTCAGTGATCAGCGCGGTCATAGCCGCTGTGTGCGGGGGGGGCGCCAGGGTCGTGGGTATCGGCCCGTCAACGCCTGAGCGGACCGCTCCTAGCTCCGTCTGGCGCGCTGCCGCGAGGGTCGAGAGCTTCGAGGGGTTGTAGCCCAGGTGCGCTAACCCCGCGGTGATCGCTTCTTCGGAGCGCGGTCCTTACCCTGCGCGCTTCGCGCAGGTCAGAAAGAGGAGGTCATAAAAAAAATGGCTCGAAATTTCAGAGTGTCGGTCAACGGAAAATCATACGACGTAGCGGTGGAGGAACTCGGCTCGTCCTCCGCATCTGCTCCCGCACCGGCCGCGATTCCCGCGCCGGTCGCGGTTGCGCCAGTTCCCGCGCCTGCCTCAACACCAGCGCCGGCGGCCCCGGTCGCTTCGGCTCCCGCACCAGCAGGCGGGGCGCCTATAATCTCGCCGATGCCCGGCAAAATATGGAAGATGCATGTCAAAGAGGGCGATGTCGTGACGGAGGGACAGCTGGTGCTTATACTCGAAGCCATGAAGATGGAGAACGAGATATTCGCTCCGACCGCTGGCACGGTGGCCCAGGTTCGCTGCAAAGAGGGCGACTCTGTGAACACTGGCGATACGCTCGTCGTCATAGCCTGACGGCATTTTACGCCTGAAGAACAATCGAGCGCTTTAAACCGCCCCTGCCCTGGGGCGGTTTTTATGTAATGCACTCGGCATGTGTGCGCACTAATCTGTCTGTTTGCTGTACAATACTCGTAGAGATTTTCGCTGACTGTCACTGAGATTTTTGTTATGGAAATGAGGAAAAACAATGGCGTGTCTTGAGGATGTTACAGTCGGCAGCAGTGTGATTGGCATTGCTGGCAACGCGCCTGTCATCGTTGTCGCTGTCAAATGGAGTTTCGACCTGGCCGTGCATACTTCAACGATAGAGCCGCTTCCCCATCAGATATCCGCCGTTTATCAGGAGATGCTGCCGAGGCTTCCCCTTCGATATATTCTGGCCGACGATCCCGAGGAAAAAGTCGCGGATCAGGCTTCTGCCGCGTCCACAATTTCCGAGCTGGAGGCCGAGATATTGATGCTCAAGAAGCTGGAGCGCATGGCAAATGACGTGCGCGCCAGCGGCAAGGACAGAAAATGGGATGAACTCTCTCAGCTCTTGCAGGACAACGAGAATATGTTCGGCACGGAGGGCGCCAGGGAAAAGCTGATAATTTTTACAGAGCATCGCGATACGCTCCGTTACCTTATAGGCCAGACCGAAGTCTGTCACCTTTGGAACCTTGTTTCAATAGAAACGCGGGAAGGCATGGTATTTCAGCGCCTCTTTGAAAAACTGGAACAGGAGAGAGAAGCTCTCAAAGGCAAGGTCTTTGACATCCTCGGCAAAGTCACGTTCAACAACAAGCCCCT
>JAITNX010000191.1 GCA_031290235.1 Synergistaceae bacterium
GCAGATACGCCTCGGCATATGCTTCACAAACCCTGACGACGCGGAAGCGTGCCAGAAATGCAGCGAAAAATCGTTCGACATGGCGAGCGACCTCCTGAGGAGGCTTCCTGATCTGCGCAACCTGCTCGACAGCGACGTGTTGGCGGCCTACGAGGGCGACCCAGCCGCCAAGAGCAGAGCAGAGACTATTTTTTGCTATCCGTCCATATATATCATGGCGAACCATCGTGTCGCACACGAGCTATACAGGCTGTCAGCCCCTGTAATCCCTCGGATAATAAGCGAAATGGCGCACTCACGCACCGGGATAGACATCCATCCCGGCGCCTCGATCGGCGAGGAATTTTTCATAGACCATGGCACCGGAGTGGTGATCGGAGAGACATCCATCATAGGCAGACACTGCCAGCTTTACCAAGGTGTGACGCTTGGCGCGCTTTCGTTTCCAAAGGACACCGCCGGGAACCCTATAAAAGGGCTGCCCCGCCACCCTATCCTGGAAGACAACGTTGTAGTCTACGCCGGCGCGACCATCCTGGGCCGCGTCACTATAGGGGCGGACTCTATGATAGGCGGCAACGTATGGATAACGAACGACATACCGGCGGGTTCGAAAATCGTCCAACAGCACTCTACATTCCCCTCTAACTCCGACCGCATGATTGGCGAGTAGCGACGGGGAGGGGCCCGTTTAAAGATTGAAAAACTGACGGTTTTCGGCGTTCGATGAACCCAACGGGCAGAGCAAACATCCGTCCGGTTCACTGGATGAATCGCAAACCTGATTTTCAAGCCGCGTCCTCCTCCAGCAGCTCTGCATCCGCCGCCCTGAGAAAACTGCCGTCCGCCCATGCGGAGATGTCGAAATCCTTCGTTATGTACCCACTGTCATAGAGAAATCGTTTCTGCGCATCCAAAAACGACAGATTTTCCTCGGACAAATTTAAATCCAGATGCCTGTGAAAATCGAAGGCAAAGGACGCCGCGGCCTGGATTCGAGTGGCATGGGTCTGGGCCGCCAGACAAGCGAGAGCCCCTGGATAATTTGTCTTTGCCCACCGTGCGGCGCGAAGAACTTGTTTCACGTACGCGACGACGACCTCCGGCCGTTTCTCAGCCAGACTGCGGCTGACGGTAAAAGCCTCTGGGTATTCGTTGTTTATTGGCAATATATGCTCCTTGCCGGAGGTGAGGTCGAAGAGTACGCGGAACTTCCCAGTGTCCAAAAACTGCTGAATAGTGGACAGCTTGACATAAAGCGCGTCCACTTCGCCGCTTTCAAGCGCGTAGAACTCGCGCGATTTATAATCGCCCTTCTGGTTGATGGGAGTCGAATGAAAGTCCCCCTCCGTTATGATCTCCACTCTGTTCTCGTCGGCCAGACGGAAACCCCTTGATTCTAAGGCGATGGAAAAGCCATGCTCCGCAGTCGCTTTGTGGAAGTCGATGAGGGCCTTCGAGCGGACAGGTATACCCAGTTTACAATGAATAAGTTCGTCCACGCTGCCAATCGTGGAATCGGCCCGGACGATGATATACTGCCTCTGCGCCAGCAGGGCCGTCCCTATTAAAACGACATCGGCGCCGTTGGATTTTGCCCAGATAGGCGGAATGTTCCCTCCCTCCCTGAACAACACGGGATCGGAATAGTCGAAATGCGCCTTCCAATACTCCCGCGGAAGGCTCGGCAGCAGCACCGGCTCCACTCCCAGCGGTCGGAGTCCTTCCTTGAACCAACCTTTGTTTGCCGCAATGTAGCTCGCGTTCCCTACCGGGCATATGGTGTAATGAATTTCACTGATTTCATTCGGCATAGATAAAACCTCCTTCAGCGGCATTTCCTCCACGATTACGAATCGCCAGGGAAATGGAGTATACCTTCGTTTAGGTCAGCTAATAGCGACCGTTTGAACGCGGCCTGGCATTATTCTACGAGGACAGAGACCGATTTGCTGACGGCGTACTCCGAAAGCTCCTGCCCAATCCCTGGAATCTCCGGGATGTCGAGATATCCGTTTTTTGCCTCATAAGAGTATTTTGCGAACTTGCGGTTCTCGGGCACAAATGTCATCGCGTGATGCTCATGCAGCAGGAAATTGGGGACGGCCGCCGCGAAATGCAAGGCTGCGGCTTCAGCCAATGGGCCGCCGCAGACATGGGTGGATACTTGAGCGCCGAACAGAAGCGCGAGATCGGCGATTTTTTTCGCTTCGCTGAGACCTCCCGTGTTACCCAAGTCCGGCTGAACGACCCGTATGGAGCCATTTTGCAAATATGGGTAAAACCCCCAGCGGGTACTCAGCCGCTCCCCTGTTGCGATTGGCACATCTGTGTTGTCGGCGACCAACTTCATGCTGTCCGGTAAATTGGGGACGATCGGTTCTTCAAAAAACAGTATACGGCTGTTCTCCGTTGCCTTGATTGTCTCAATAGCGCCTTCCACACTGGTGAGCGCGTTATTGTCCAATATCACGCTCCCCTTCGGACCCAGTGCCTCCTGAACCGCTTCAACCCGTTCAGACATAAGCTTCAGGTGATCCGGATCGATCTTATATTCTGTGTACAGCGAGCTGTCGGCCCATTTCCCGTCCCTGTCATAGCGGAAAAAGTTGGCTTTCAGAGCGGTATAACCAGCGTCTGAGGCAATCTTCGCTGATTTATAATAATCCTCAGGCGTGCCGAGCGGTTTCCCCATATCTGGCCAGCCGAATTCGGTGTGGCTCAGATAAACTTTGATTTTGTCGCGATTTTTCCCGCCCAATAGTTTGTATACGGGCACCCCAAGCGCCTTTCCTTTTATATCCCATAATGCGATATCGATGGCACTGACGCCGGAATATGTAATTGGGCCGCCGGTCAAAACCCATCCGCTCCGCAGCCTTTCCCAAATACGCTCGCTGTCGAATGGGTCCGACCCAAGGATAACCCTCGCCAAATCCTGGGTGATGCCGAATATCGCTTGTGTCCCCTCCCCGTACGCAATCGCCTCTCCGTAGCCGCTGATGCCCTCGTCTGTGTTGATCTTCGCCACCACGGGCGAAAATCCGTACAATGGATCGAATTTATCGTATTTAGGCGGGTTTACCAAAAAAACTTCAACGCTTCTGATCTTCATGTCTTCCTCCATCCCCGGTG
>JAITNX010000100.1 GCA_031290235.1 Synergistaceae bacterium
GCCGCGGCTCATGAAGAACGAACTCCTCAGCGTCTCGGTGACCTCGCCTTCAGGGCAGTACAGGCATTCCTCCATGTCGTCGCGGCCGGCGTGTTCTATCATGCCGAAGAGGTAGTTGACGCTCTTCATCAGGGGATAAGGGCGGCCAACCGGAGTCGGCAGCACCACGACCCCCTTTTCATATTCCTCCTGGGACGGCGCGGCACATTCCTCTAATATCCCGAAGTATCTCGGCTTTGGGAATTTGCCGAAATTATTTTCATCCCCGCCTGTTATGTATACTTTGGCAATACAGTCGCCATTTCCGGGGTAGTCGTCGCGTTTTGCGCCCTCCCGCACTATGTCGCGCAGCCTGTCGACTACAGTGCCGCATTCGATTCCCGCCATGGCGGCGCTCTGCGCCAGGCGCTTCATGTGTTCGTCGAGCGCGAAAAGCCGCCTGTCGTATATCCTGATGCTGTCGAAAACCCCTACTCCACGTTGAATGACCAGATCTGTCACCGGCAGGCAGCACTCGCCTGTCGGGCGCCATCTGCCGTCTATAAAACATATTGACATATCTCAACTCTCCCCATTCTTTCAGCATAAACATGGACATCGAAGTTACGTCGATGTCCCGATAAGTATACAGCAAAGTCTGTATTAATGAGGCGGTTATGGTGTTAAAATTCTATTGACATACGCCGCTGGTAAGTGTCATGGAGGAAACTGGGATGAGTTTGAGGGTTCTGGCGGTAAATCCGCGCAAATCTACGACTAAGATAGGGTTCTTTTCAGGACGCGAAGAGATCGTTTGCAGGGAGATTCACCACGATGAGGCCGAGCTGTCGAAGTTTCAGTCGATGGCCGAACAATGGAGCCATAGGCTCCGCGCTCTGGAGGAGCTGCTCTCTGAGCTGAAACTGTCGGCGGACGACGCGCCGACAGACGCGGTCATCGCTCTCGCGGCGCTTCCGGTTTACGCCCCCGGAGGCGCTTACTCAGTCGATGGGGATCTCCTCGATATGCTGAAAACAATAGAGCCCGAGGAAGGCCGGGCAGGCCTTGGCGCGTCCCTGGCGGATTCTCTGGCACAGCCCCGAAAAGCCCCCGCGTTCGCGGTGGCCGAAATCGCGAGCGAAGACTTGGACCCGATATCGCGGATCTCAGGCCTTCCCGAACTCCCTTTCGGCTGCGTATCTCACACTCTCAGCATAAGCGACGCGGTACACAGGGCGTCCTACGATCTCAGCATACCTGACTCCGAATTATCGGTGGTGGTCGCGCACCTTGGCAAGGGCTTTTCGATATGCTCGCACAGGGGCGGCAGGGTTATCGACCTATCGACCTCCAATGAGCGGGGGCCGTTCTCGCCGGTCATGACTGGCTCGGCGCCCGCGGCTGAGATAATCCGAATGGCCTACAGCGGACTGTGGTCCAGGGACGCGCTGTTGGAACAGGTCAAGTTTCTCGGAGGCATGATGAGCTATACCGGCGCGTACAGCCTTCAGGAGATCGCGATGCGCAGCATGGGCGGCGATTCCTTCGCCGGGCTTGTGATGAAAAGCATGGCGTATCAAATAGCGCAGGAGATTGCCTCTCAGTCTACCGCACTCTCTGGGCGCGTGGACGGGATAATACTCACTGGGGGATGCGCTATGGAGGAGCTCTTCGTCGATATGATAAAGGACGGCATATCCTGGATAAAGAGCCGCATCCTAGTGTACCCCGGCGAGGATGAATTGAGGTCGATGGCGAACTGCGCGTTGAGGGTCCTTATGAAGGAGGAGCGAGTCCGAGTCTGCCAGGAGGCGGTGGCTCGCCGCCCGAGCCGGCCCGACAACAAAAACGCCCCATACTGATTATTGAAAAATAATTTGATTGAATTCTCCCAATCAATGGATTTGTCTGTTAATATATGCATGACAACTTGCGTCGGGTTGCCTCAAAAAAGCAAAACTACAGGGAGGGCATTCGCATGGATATAGGAAGCAAAGGCTACAAGGATCTTCTGGCAAGGCGTCCGCTCAACGTTCAGGTCCTTTATGGAAACGAACCCCTCGGATTGGTCAGCGGGCGCGATATAGCGACGTCCGCCAAGGAAACCGGGACGATAGTTTTGGCTGGCAACGCTCGCAACGCGCTGATCATCAAGGGGTTGCTCAAGGCGGCACACGAGCTGAATTCGTCGCTTTTGATCGAGCTGGCCAAGTCGGAGGACTCATACTGCGGCACGACGTACGACAATGTAGCGGATTATGCCATGAAATACTCGGCCGAGCTTGGGCATGGGGTGATATTCGCCCTGCACGTCGATCACTATGCCATAAAGGGCAAAGAGGACCTGATGAAGGGCGCGGGGCATTTGACTAAGATAATAACGAACGGATTCACGTCGGTGGCCATAGACGCGTCGCATCTCGATGACTACGCGAACCTTGCGGCGACCAGGGATCTTGGGACGTGGCTTCCATCGGCGATAGGGCTCGAGGCCGAGGTTGGCGAGATAAAAGGAGCCGGTGAGCTGACAACAGTGGAGGAGGCGCTCTACTTCATTGGCGGCTTGAACGCGTGGGGCGTATTCCCCGACTACCTGGCGATATCGAACGGCAGCCTGCACGGCACATACGACCCGGCGGCCGGAGTCATCGAGGGCATCGACCTCGTCCGCACGAAGGAAATTGCCGACGCGGTGGCGCCGTATGGGGTGTCGATAGCTCAACACGGCATATCCGGCACTCCGTTTTCAAAGGTTTCCCAGTTCTCGAAGTTTGGAATCAACAAGGGCAACGTGGCGACGCTTTTCCAGAACGTGGTGTTCGGAATAAAGATGGACCCCGAGACCGGAAATGCCGTCACTGAGGGCGGGACCTATATAAAGGAGAGCGACCGGGGGATATCGGACAAGCTGTGGAACGAGTTGGTGCATGAGGCCGATTCGAAGGGGATTGGCCGCAAGAGCGGCGACTACAAGAAGCTGAATCTCCCGTTCCATGCCAAGATCCTTGCAGAGCCGGATCACATAGTGGGCCGGATAGTGGACGAGGTTTCCGAGTGGGCGAAGCGCTTCATAAAGGCTTTTGGCGGAGAGGGCACAGCAGAGCACGTCCTCGAGGTCGTCTCCCGCAGGAGAGACCATAATTCTTCACCTGAGAGGGTCATCAGAAGCCCAAGGGCGAAGTATGGCCCAGCGGATGCGCCAAATCAGACCACGGGAAAAGGCGGAAATTTCGACGACTGAGAGGATGCGGCTCTTATGGCATAACTTTGATTTAAAATTTGGCATAAAACCCGGTGCGACAAGTCCGGGTTTTTTTGTGTGCATGATTTTGCTTCATGATATATGGTATTTTTCATTCGCTATTTCCGGCGCGACTCGCCGTCTGTTTTGATGTAAAATAGTTACGGATATTGCCAAGAGCGGAGGGGAGGACTGGAATGACAACATCGCCATCTTCAAGGCTCCTTAATACTTCCGAGCTAAAGCGCCTTGCCGCGGCCGATGTGTTCAAGGGGATCTTTGTCGTAAAAAGTCTCATAAAGAAGACTGACAAAAATGGGCGCCCGTACTGGGAGATCACGGTGTCGGACACGGCAGGCGACCTCGGCGCGAAGATCTGGTCCGACGCGGGGTGGTGGGACAGGTCGAACCTCGAGCTGGAGAACAAGCCCGACATGCTGACGGACGCGCAGGTAATGGACCTCAAGGGGAAGACGGTAGGAATCACCGGGAAGGTGGCTGACTTCAGGGGGCAGCTGCAGTACAACTTCAACGGCATATCACTCCTGAATCAGAGTAAGTTTCCTCCCGCGAGCTTCGTGGCCCATTCGGACGTGCCTCTGCCGGTGCTTTTGCAGCGGCTTGAATCCATAATCGAGGGCTGCGGGCTTGAAATACGTAATTTTCTCAAGTTCGTATTCAGCGGGGAGAGGGTCCGCGCGTTCGGAGACGCGCCGGCAGCGGTCTCCAATCATCACGCATACGCCCACGGCCTGTTGGAGCATACTCTGACAGTGACGGAGTGTGCCAAGATAATCGCGGCGGCGTACAGGGATTCATACCCTTCGATCGACGTGGATATCGTCGTGGCTGGAGCGCTGCTTCATGATCTCGGAAAGATAGAGTCGTACTCCATGTCCCCGACCCCAGAGATTACTCTGGCTGGGGCGGTGCTCGATCACATTGCGCTTGGATACTCGACATACGTCAGGCTGGCGGGAGAGGCCGGTCTTTCGGATTCGCTCAGGATGCAGATCGGTCACATACTCTTGAGCCATCATGGGCAGAAGGAATTCGGATCCCCCGTGCTGCCGGCCACGCCGGAGGCGCTCATAGTATCGTCCGCCGACGAACTCGACTTTCGGCTGTTCTGCTGGAAGGACGCGGTCAAGGACCTTGCCCCGAATCAGGATATCTCGTTATACCATTTCGCGGCTCAAAGGCGGTTCTGGAGGACCGGAGGCGGGGAGGAGAAGGGTGAGGGCTGAGTTCCGGGGATTTGCGGCGACCCCTGATCAGGAGGGGAGAAGGCTCGACAGGGTATTGCGCGGGCTGTACGCGGACGTTCCCCTCGCCGCTATAATGAGGAAGATACGCAAGGGAGAAGTCAGGGTAAACGGCAGGAAAAGCGAGGGCGCTTGCCGTCTCGTTTCAGGCGATGTCGTCGGCGTGCCATGGGGCGAGCCGGAGATCAGGCGGCCGATTCCCGCTGCGGCCAGCAGCCGCGGCGCGAGAGGTATCGGCGGACTCAAAACGCTGCTCAGAGACGACGGGGTATGGTTTGTCGATAAGCCGGCCGGGTTACTCAGTCAGCCCGACAAAAGCACCAACGACTCCGTGATCACCAGGGCATGGGCCGAGTTGTCATGGGACAGGTCCGACTTTCGCCCAGCCCTGATACACAGGCTGGATCGCAACGTCTCCGGCGTGATGGCAATAGCCATGAACGCGCGGCTGTTGCGCTTGCTATCGGAGCTGATGAGGGAGCGTGGCATAACGAAGACCTACAGGGCCATCGTCGAGGGTTCTCCGCCTGAACGCGGGGAAGTGAACATGCCGCTTCTCAAGGATGAGTCCAGGAATATCGTCAAGGTTGACCAGCGCGGGAGAGCGGCATTGACCAGGTACAGGACGCTGTGGAACGACGGGCGCCACGCCCTGGTGGATCTGGAGCTGGTGACAGGCAGACCTCATCAGGCGAGGGTGCATATGTCTTCGATCGGGTGTCCCATAGCCGGAGACGCAAAATATGGGGGAACGGCGGCCGGGAGGCTGCTTCTTCATTCGTACTCCCTGACGTTTCCGGACATTCAGGAGCTGCCTGAAATTTTGAGGGGGGCAGTGGTGTCGTGCGAACCACCGCTGGAATTTACCAAAATAAATAGATATATTAATGAATAGTCGGTTTTTTTCAGTAAATACTACCTTACCCAACACGATGGCTGAATTACAATGTTATACAGTAATAGTTTCTGCCTGTAGCACAAAAAACCGAGGAGGTAGATAAAATGTCAGTTAAAAAACGCACTTCCAAAAACGTTCTTCTCGACACCGCGCTCAATAATTTTTACGGCGCGGCTGATGAAATGGGCCTTGAGGATGATCTGGTCGAAATATTGAGCAGGCCTGAGCGATCGATAATCGTTTCGCTGCCGGTAGTGATGGATGACGGGAGCGTTCGTGTTTTCGAAGGTTACAGGGTTCAGCATTCGACTGCACTCGGTCCGGCCAAGGGCGGTTTCAGGTACCATCCGGACGTTGACATAGAGGAGTGCGAGGCGCTTGGCAGCCTTATGACGTGGAAGTGTTCACTGGCCGGCATTCCCTACGGAGGGGGCAAGGGCGGCGTATCGTGCGACCCTCTGGAGCTGTCGACGGCCGAGAGGGAGCGCCTTACGCGCACTTTTGCGGCGCGCATCTCACCGATAATCGGCGAGTGGACCGATATCCCAGCGCCGGACGTCAATACTGGAGCGCCTGAGATGGTGTGGTTCATGGACACTATCAGCAAGATGAGGGGAAGGCTCGAGCCGGGAGTGGTAACGGGAAAGCCGATCTCGATATGGGGTTCGCGCGGCCGCACCGCAGCGACAGGACTCGGTGTCGCCACCTGCGTCAGGGAGCTCCTGAAGACCGTGAAAATGGACGTCAAGGGTACTCGCGTCATAGTGCAGGGCTTTGGCAACGTCGGAACCTACGCCGCGCTGTCCATGTCCCAATCAGGAGCGAAGATAGTGGGCATTTCGGATGTTACCGGAGGCTACCACGCACCTGACGGCATCGACGTCCAAAAGGCTTTCGGGCATATCAACTCGCACCCCAAGAAACTGCTGGAGGGCTATTCTCAGCCTGGGCTGCAAAAAATACCGGGGGATGACATCCTGCTCGTGGACGCTGACGTACTGACGCCGTGCGCGCTCGAGGGCGCCGTGAACGCCAGGAACGCGGCCAGCATAAAGGCGAAGTATATAGTGGAGGGCGCGAATGGGCCTATAACTCCTGATGCTGACGAAATCCTGAGTTCAAAGAATATTCTTGTGGTGCCGGACTTCCTTGCGAACTCGGGCGGAGTTATAGGCTCCTACTTCGAGTGGGTGCAGAACCTGAACGGTTTCTTCTGGACCGAGGAGGAGTACAACAGCAGGCTTATCCCCATAATGACCGATAACTTTTACAGGGTGTGGAATTATTCCCAGACGCACGAAGTCAAGATGCGCCGCGCCGCATTCCTCGTAGCGATCAAACGAGTCGCCGACGCCGTCAAGATGCGCGGCACGTTCCTGTAGGAACGGCTGATTTTCTTTGCGGCGTATTATTTAACAATGCCGGCGTCAATCGCCGGCTTTTTATTTCTGGAGGGATTCTAATGGGCAGCGGCAGAAGCGTGCGTATCGGCGGGGTTCAATTTGGCGATGGGGCTCCGGTTAGAGTTGAGAGCATGTTGAAGAGCCGCCTCGATGATACGGAGTCGTGCTTGAAAGAATTGGCGGAGTTAAGGGAGGCCGGATGCGAGCTCGTCAGAGTCGCGTTCCCATCGGAGGATCTAGCCCCAAGCCTGACCGAGCTCGTGTCGAGGGCTGAAGTTCCCTTAATGGCCGACATTCACTTCAATCACAAGCTGGCTCTGACGGCGATGGAGTGCGGCTGCGGCTCAATAAGGATAAACCCCGGAAACATGAGCGGCGCGGAGGGACTGATGTCGGTGCTGGACGCTGCTAAGTCGAACGGAGTCGTCATAAGGATAGGCGCTAACGGAGGCTCGCTCAGCGGCCGCCAACTGGACGCCTGCGGCGGGGACAGGGCCCTGGCGCTCGTGCTGGCTGTGGAGGAACAGCTGGTCCCGCTCTTGAAGAGAGGATTCGAGGAAGTGATTATATCCGCGAAATCCAGCTCAGTGAATGAGACTGTCCTTGCAAACACAATACTGTCGCAGAGGTATCCCTACCCTCTCCACATAGGCATTACAGAAGCGGGCGCCGGCATGGACGGCGCCGTAAAGAGCGCGGCAGGCCTCGGCATCCTGTTGAGCCAGGGGATAGGCGACACTATGAGGGTAAGCCTTACGGGAGATTCCAGGACCGAGGTCGATGTGGCTTACATGATTCAACGCTCCATCGGCACGAGAAAACGGGGAGTCAATATCATAAGCTGTCCCGGATGCGGCAGAAGGCGCGTGGATGTGGCGAACCTGGAGCGGCGGACAAGGGAAATCCTGTCGGGCGTCGGAAACCTGCCGGACGGGCTGGACGTGGCGGTTATGGGGTGCGAGGTCAACGGCCCCAAGGAAGCCGCCTCAGCCGACATAGGAATAGCCGGCACTCAAAATGGGTTTGTAATGTTCAAAAAGGGCGTCGCTATCGAGACCGGCGGAATAGAGGCATTGGACCGGGCGCTCGCCGTCAGGCTGAAGGAGCTGTCAACCGCGTAAGCTATATGGCCATCCCGCGGAAGACGCGTCATACTGGTCCAAATTGGTATCAGGTTGGAAAACTCGGACGGTAATCCTCCCAGTCCAGTTTTGTATAAATTTCCAACACTACGCGCTCGCCAGCCAAAGCGTCGAGCGCGGAGGCCGGTGAATTTTCGAGCAGCCGCCGGCTCACGCAATGATGCGAAATGGGAAGCCCGGCGCGCTCTGCCGCTTCCTCCACTATCCTTTCGCCCTCTGTCAAATGCGAGATCTCCGTCAGCGCGGCCAGGTTCGCGTTGTTGATTATTCCCGTGACTTTTAACCGGGAGGATAGTTCGACCTTGCCCAACATCTCAAGAATGTCCGGAACGCTGGCAGTCAGGGGACGGAAGGTATTGACTATGAAAAGGACCTTCAATTTCTCAGGCGGGACCTGGCGAAATCTATGATTGTACTGTCCAAGCGCCGTCGCCCCAACCGGGTTGCCCCCTACGTCAAACACTACGCTGTCGTAATCTCCGTCGAACGCGGACGCCACAGCCGGCGCTACAACCGGGACATCTGCCGCCTCCAGCGTATACCGCGAGGCAACGAGCCGGACATTCTCACGTTCCAGCAGTTCCTTGTGGTAACCTGAGCGAAAAAAAGGGTTTACGATATCGAGATCCACGAGCATAGAGCGCTCTCCCCGGCGCGCCGCGGCAATCGCATAATTTAAGGAAAACTCAGTTTTGCCGCTTCCATAGTTGCCGATGATTACGCTGTTCATGACGTCTTTATATCGAGCCCCTTATCGCCTGGCGGATCCAGAGTCAATGACGGCGGGCCTCATACGTCGCTGCCGCCCATTTGTTCGCTGTACAAAGCGCCCCTGTCGATGGCCTCGTGGTTGATTTCTATAATACTTGGTTTGTTTTTGAACGCGACTTTGACAAACCTCTTCAGCGCGTCGATTTCGACAATTTTCTTCCTGCTCAGCATACAGCCAAGCATAATCATATTCGCGACCTTGTCGTTGCCCATTTCTGACGCGATGTCATTGACAGGGATCCTGATGACGTCGATGTCCTGGCGGGAGGAGTCCACGTCAATCAGGGAGCTGTTGACCAGCAGGAGACCTCCTGGCTCGACATAGCTCTCGAATTTCAGCATGGAGGGGATGTTCATTACGACCCCAGTCGTGATATCCCCAGCATTCGGCATTGGGGAACCAATGGGTTCATCCGCCACCATCACTGTTACGTTGGACGTGCCGCCCCTCACCGCTCCGCCATAAGCGGGCATCCAGCTCACCTGCCGTCCGGAATCCATTGCTGCTTGGGCCAGCATCTTTGACATCGCCTGTATGCCCTGTCCTCCGAATCCAGCAAAGATAATTTGCTCATACATGGCCTTTGGCTCCCTTGTCTTTGAAGGTGCCCAGCTGGAAGTATGGGATCATCTGCTCTCGCACGAAGCTCATGGACTCGGATGGGCTGAGGCCCCAGTTTGTCGGGCAGGTGGACAGCACCTCAACGAGGTTGAAGCCCTTATTCTCCGCCTGGTATTGGAAGGCTTTTTTGATCGCGCTCTTTGCCTTGCGTATGTTGGCTGTCGTGTCAAGGGCGACTCTCTCCAGATAATAGCTGCCCTCGTGCGTAGCCAGCATCTCGCACACCCGAATTGGCCAACCGGCAGTCTCGACGTCACGACCGTAGGGGGCCGTCGTCGCCTT
Source organism: Synergistaceae bacterium (assembly GCA_031290235.1). Taxonomy (GTDB): domain Bacteria; phylum Synergistota; class Synergistia; order Synergistales; family Synergistaceae; genus JAIRWR01. The sequence goes on from JAITNX010000100.1 coordinate 9,604, forward strand.
TTGTCCTGGCAGCGTCGTTGGGCTCATCTGCCCTCCGGTCATTCCGTAAATCGCGTTGTTAACGAAAATAGTGGTTATCTTCTCGCCGCGGATAGCCGCATAGTTGATCTCAGAACAGCCAATGGAAGCGAGGTCCCCGTCGCCCTGGTAAGTAAACAGGATCTTCCCTGGTTCCGCTCGCTTTGCGCCGGTCGCCACGGCTGGAGCGCGCCCGTGTGCCGCCACGATTATGTCGAGTTCGAAATAATCGTAGCAATACAACGCGCAGCCTACGGGCGCGACTGCTATTGTCCTGTCGGCCAGACCAAGCTCCTCTATCGATTCCGCCACCAGCCTGTGTATCACGCCGTGGGTGCAGCCAGGGCAGTAGTGAAACTGCGCGTCCGAGAGCAGGGCGGTCTTCTGGAATACAGTTTCCATGTCATTTCCCCTCCTTCAGCTTCACGACGTACTCGACTAACTGTGCTGGGGTCGGAAGCGTCAGGTCCAGCCAGCCTTGAAACTCGACAGGTTTTTTTCCGTTGACGCCAAGCCTGACATCCTCGATCATCTGACCCTCTGAGATTTCCACCGAGATAAAAGATCTTACGCTCTCGCGCTCCGCGCAAACCCGGAACGTCTCATACGGAAAGGGGAACAGCGTTATGGGGCGAATCAGCCCAACCTTGATCCCTTGTCCAGCCAGCGTCTTGATCGCGTTTTTCGCGATACGCGCCACAGTTCCGTAGGCGGCAATCACGAATTCCGCGTCGTTGAGGCCGGTCTCCTCAACCCGGACTTCCTCCCGGCTCATGCGCGCGTATTTTTCAGTCAGCCGCAGCTCCAGCCCAGGCTTGCTCCTTGGGTTGATTATCGCCTTGGGCCGGCTTGACCCCTTCGTCCAGCCACGCGCGGCCCAACTGATGTCGTATTCCTTTGGAGCCGGTGTTTTTATCTCGACAGGTTCCATCATCTGCGAAATTATAGCGTCACAGAGCAGCAAGATCGGCTGGCGATATTTCTCAGACAGGTCGAAAGCGAGCTGAAGCAGATCGCAGGCCTCCTGCACTGAGGAGGGAGACAATGCCAGGGTGCGGTAGCCTCCGTTGCCGCCCCCTCGCGTTGATTGAAAGTAATCGGTCTGGGATGGGACGATTGTTCCAAGTCCGGGACCCGCGCGCATAACATTGATATAAACGACCGGCAGCTCCGCCGCGGCACAGTAGGAGATGCCCTCCTGCTTGAGGGAAATGCCTGGGCTGGAGGAGCTGGTCAGCGAGCGATGGGCGGTCCCCGCCGCGCCGTACACCATGTTGATGGCCGCTATTTCACTCTCTGCCTGTAAAAAACAACCTCCCTCTATTTTGGGCAGGCGAGACGCCATATACTCCGAAAGCTCGGTCTGGGGCGTAATCGGGTAGCCGAAATACAACTTGCAGCCCGCCTGTATAGCGGCTTCAGCCAGCGCTTCGCTGCCCTTCATCAGAACTTTAGCCAATTTTCTTGCCTCCCTACTTCTTGATCACAAAACAGATATCAGGACAGGTGAGCGCGCAGGAGAGACAGGCCACGCAGGCGTCTGAATCCGTAATCTCGGCGGGGTGAAAGCCCTGCCGGTTGATAAAACTTCTGGATATCGCAAGTATGTGTTTTGGACAAGCGCGTACGCATAAACCGCACCCCTTGCACCTCTCCCTGTCGATCGTCAGCTCTGCCATGTCGATGGTTCTCCTTTTTGTGGTATGTTGTGATTACTCACGCCTCCGCCTTCTTCCACCTCGTGCCCTGGGGCGTGTCCTCCAGGATTATTCCCCTGTCGGACAGGGATTTGCGGATTTCGTCCGAGCGGGCAAAGTCCTTTCGCGCCCTCGCCTCATTGCGCTCCTTGATTAGCGTATCGATCTCGTCCGTTTCAGATTCGCGCGAGCGCTCCATAGAATCTATCTGCAATATTCCCATTATGTCGTCGACCGAGCGAAGGAAATTCGCGGCCTCTTCAACTGTCTCGTAGTCTATTCCGCCCTGGCGGCCCAGCGAGCTGTTCGTGGCGCGGATGATGTCGAAGATCGCGCCTATCGCTCCGGCGGTGTTGAAGTCGTCGTCCATGGATTCTACGAAGAGTTCCATGGCGTCTTTTATGGCCTCCCTCAGCCCATCGTCCCGCTCGCAAGGAACGACGTCGCAGGGACGGGCCTCGAGAGCGTAGGATATCTCGGCCCATCCATTTCTCAGGCGCTCGTAAGCGCTCTTGGCCTGCTCCAGCGTCTCCTCCGAGAAATTTATTGGGGATCTGTAATGGGCGGAGAGCATGAAAAGCCTTATCACAGGTGTGGAGTACTTTGCCCGGACTTCCCTCACAGTGAAGAAGTTGCCAAGAGATTTGGACATCTTCTCGCGGTCCAGCATCACGTATCCGTTGTGGATCCAAAAGCGGGCGAATGTGCGGCCGTGAGCGCACTCGCTCTGCGCGACTTCGTTTTCGTGGTGGGGGAATATCAAGTCGCTGCCACCGCCATGTATGTCTATCGTTTCTCCAAGGTAGCGTGTCGCCATTGCGCTGCATTCGATGTGCCAGCCCGGTCTCCCCATGCTCCATGGACTCTCCCACGCCGGCTCGCCGGGCTTCTGTGCCTTCCAGAGCGCGAAGTCCAGCGGGTGGCGCTTTCGCTCGTCCACCTCCACCCTGGCGCCGGAGTCGAGATCCTCCAGATTCTGCTTTGAAAGTTTTCCGTAATTCTGGAACGTAGAGACCTCGAAGTAGATGTCACCTCCCGCCTCGTAAGCGTGTCCCCTGTCGATCAACTTTTCGATGATCGCTATTATAGCGGGTATCTCCTGCGTAGCCCTGGGGTTATGGGTCGCCCTCCTTATACCCAGGGCGTCGGCGTCCTCATAATAGGCTTCGATGAAGCGTTCGGCAAGCTCAGGGACCGTTATCCCGAGCTGGTGGGCCCTCTGAATCATCTTATCGTCCACATCTGTGAAGTTTTGCACGAAATTTACCTTCAGTCCATTGAACTCCAGGTAGCGCCTGAGGACGTCAAATACTATGAAAGGCCTGGCGTTGCCGATGTGGAAATAATCATAGACTGTTGGGCCGCAGACGTAAAAACTCACGGCTCCCGGTTCTAAGGGTTCAAAGGACTCCTTGCCGGCAGACATGTCGTTATATAATTGTAAACTCAAACGAGGTTGCACCTCCTGTGGAATGCGTCTCTTCGATGGAGATCTTATACTATAATTCCCATAGACGCCAGATAATTTTTGCAAAAAACTGGGGAAGGGCTGATTTTTTTGAAGGGCCGGCACAGCAAAATTACGCAATTCGCGCTCACGGATCGCTCCAGAGGCGCGAACGCGAGGCAAACTACATGAATTGCTGGTATACTATATACGTGCGGCGCGACGCCGGCGCCAGTTTTGTTTCGAAGTGGGACTGCCGACAGGCCGAGGGAGTGTGCGATGGACCGAGAAAGTTTGCTCAAGATGATTCGGCGTTTCCCAGATAAGCCTGGCGTCTACCTGATGCACGACGCGAGCGGGCGGACGATTTACATAGGCAAGGCCAAATCGCTGAAAAAGCGGGTCTCGTCATATTTCAGGCATGCCTCGTTTGCGTCGCCGAGACTCGCAAAACTTGTGGACGGAATAGACGACATCTCCACCATAAGGACGGAGAGCGACGCCGAGGCGATGATACTGGAGTCCCGCCTGATAAAGGTTTACCAGCCGTTTTTCAACGTAGAGCTGAAGATGGGGGAGAAGTATCCCTTCATAAAGATAACGTCCGAGGATTTTCCAAGGGTGATTGTCACTCGTCACAGACAGGACGACGACTCCGTTTACATCGGGCCGTTCGTAAGGGTGAGAGATCTCAGGGTCCTCGTTCGGTTGGCGGAGCGCTATTTTCCACTGCGAACCTGCGCGCTGCCGCTCAAGAAGGATAAACTGCCGGCAAAGGTCCGCCCATGCATGAGGCAGACACTTGGCCTTTGCCTTGGCCCATGCGCGGCTCTCTGTACCGAGGCCCAGTATCGGGAGCGTGTCGCGGATCTAATACTGCTGCTGCAGGGCAAGGGGGCGGATCTCGCGAACAGGCTGCACAAGAGGATGGACGCCTCGGCGAAACGGCTCGAGTTCGAGGAGGCGGCCCGGCTCCGCGATACGATAAGGGCTATCTGGCGCGTGAACAGGCAGAAGGTTTCCAATCCTGTGATGACTGACGACGCCGGTGACGAGTGGGTCCCTCTCAAGCGCTTGAAGGAGGCCCTTGGCCTGCCGCTGCTGCCGTGGAGGATAGATGGGTTTGACATATCGCACACGGCGGGGGAAAGCACAGTCGGGGTCGTCGTCGTGTTCGAGCAGGGGGTTTCGAACCCCTCGCTCTACAGGCGCTTCAACGTTGTCACAGTGGAGGATGTCGACGACTTCAGGTCCATGGAAGAGACTCTCTCCCGCAGGTACAAGCGCTGTCTCGATTCACAGGAACCTCTGCCTCAGCTCATAATGATAGACGGCGGCCCGATTCAGCTCGACTTTGCCCGCCGCGCGCTGGTGGGGCTGGGCCTGGGGTCGACAGCCACAGTGGCCCTGGCGAAACGCGAGGAGGAGATCTTCATCCCCGGAAGGCACGAACCGATAAGGCTCGGCCTTAACGATCCAGGACTCAAGCTGCTTCAGAGGGTGAGGGATGAAGCCCATAGGTTCGCTATAACTTCCCATAGGAGGAAACGCGATAAAAAATTTTCGAAGAGCGCACTTGAAGATATTCCTGGAATGGGTAAAAATAGGGTGTCTCAACTCCTGAGCAGATTTGGCAGCATAAGGGCCATAGCCGGACTGCATCAGGACGAGCTGGCGTCAGTGCCGGGAATAGGGCCGGTCCTGGCGGAGCGCATCTTATCGGCGCTCGATATCTCGGCGTGACGGCGTTATACTTAAATTGGGGAGGACATGTACTTTTGACAGAGGGAATTAAGCGGGATCACGCCAGGGAAGAACGTTTCATGAGGATGGCTCTGAGTTTTGCGATGAGAGGGGCCGCAAGCGTGAGTCCCAATCCAAAGGTGGGCTGTGTCATTGTGGATGAGAGCGTCTCTGGCGGACGTTTGACGGCGTGGGGTTATCACAGGATATATGGAGGGCCTCACGCTGAGGTGGAGGCATTGAGGAAGGCGGGAGGACGCGCCGCTGGGTGTACGGTCTATGTAAATTTAGAGCCGTGCTGTCATGAGGGAAAGACGCCTCCGTGCAGCGAAGCGTTGATAAAAGCGGGCGTTTCTCGCGTCGTCATAGGCGCCGAGGATCCCAACCCCAAGGTATCCGGGGGAGGCGCGGCGTCACTTCGCGGGGCCGGGATCGACGTGTCGGTCGGGGTTCTCGAGGAGGAATGCCGATGGCTCAACAGGGGGTTCATAAGAGCTATGACTATGGGCAGACCCTGGGTCACGGTAAAGGCCGCCATATCCATCGACGGCGAGATGGCGCTGCAAAACGGCGAGAGCAGATGGATAAGCGGCAGCGAGTCCAGGAAGCGCGCGCACCTGATGAGGGCCGAAAACGACGCGGTTTTAGTCGGAGTGGGAACTATTTTGAAGGATGATCCGGAGCTTACAGTGAGGAACGCGGATGGGAGGTCTCCGATGAAGATAATAATGGACAGGGACCTCGACACGCCGCCTGACGCCAAGGTGCTTGACGAGGGAAAGTGTATGTTTTTCACCAGCCCGTCGTCCGATGAGGGCAGGGCCGGCGAGCTGAGCCGGCGCGGAGCGGCCATAATGCGCCAAGAGGGGCCTATGGAGCGGCGTCTGTCCATAGATGAGCTATTGGGCCGACTCGTCCCGTACGGCATAAACAACCTCATGGTGGAGGGTGGGGCGAAGCTGATAGGTTCGTTCATCAGCTCGCGCCTCGTGGACGAGTTCTCGCTGTTCGTGGCCCCTAGATTGCTTGGGCAAGGACTGGACCTGTTGGGCGGGATGACCTTCAAACACATGGAGGAGGCGGTATCTATGAAGCGGCTGAGGATAAGAAGAACCGGCGACGATATCTGGTTTGAGGGGATTCCGTCTTGTTCACCGGCCTTGTAGAGTGCGTCGGTGTCGTCCGCTCCGTCTCTTACGAAGGGGGCGGAGTCCACAGGATAGGCATAGACGCTCCCTCCATAGCCCAGTTTCTGAAACGAGGGGAGTCGGTGTCGGTGTCCGGCGCTTGCCTCACCGTGGTGGAGTCATGGGGGGACACATTTTACGCCCAGATGATGAGCGAGACCATGGGCGCGACACGGCTTGGAATGATAAAGCCAGGGGACAGGCTGAACCTTGAACGGCCACTCAGAGTGGGCGACAGGCTGGACGGCCACATGGTGCTCGGCCACGTGGACGGAGTCGGCAAGGTGTCCCGGTTGGAGGACGAGGGAGTCACAAAAAAGATATGGATAACACCGCCGGACGACATAGCGTGGGGAGTGGCGGCAAAGGGTTCCATCGCGGTGGATGGGGTGAGCCTGACGGTTATAGACCAGCCCGGCGAGCACAGCTACGACTTCTCCATAGGAGTGATACCGACCACGCTGAGAGAGACGACGATAGGAGATCTGACGGAGGGGCGCGCGGTGAACATAGAGATCGACGTCCTGATAAGATACGCGGCCAGGCTGCTTCGCGCCGACGGGGAATCGGATGGCGCCAGTGACGCCCTTTCACGCGAGAAGCTGCTGGACTACGGCTGGGACCTGGGAGGCAACGAATGAACGATGAAATCATGAGTCTCGACTCGATCGAGGATGCCATAAAAGACATAGCGGCGGGTAAAATTATCATAGTTGTCGACGACGTCGACCGCGAAAACGAGGGCGACATGCTCATGGCGGCGGAGTTCTGCACGACGGAGCGGATGAACTTCATGGTTCGGCAGGCGCGCGGGCTGGTTTGCGCTCCAGTGGACGCGGCTATAGCCGCGTCATTGAAGCTGGACCTCATGGTCGAGAAAAATACCGACCTGCACGGGACTGCGTTCACCGTGTCGGTTGACGCAATGGATGGCACAACTACCGGAATATCCGCGGGCGAACGCTCCGTAACCGTGAGGCGGCTCGCCGACCCGGAGTCAAAACCGGGGGACTTCAGGAAGCCTGGACATGTTTTTCCGCTGATAGCCCGTCATGGCGGAGTCCTCAAGCGAGCCGGACACACGGAGGCAGCGGTGGATTTCGCGCGGCTGGCGGGCCTGAGGGGCGCGGGGGCGATCTGCGAGGTGTTGAACGAGGACGGTTCCATGGCCCGTCTGCCGCAGCTGATGAAATTCGCGAGGGAAAACGGCCTCAGGATAGCGTCGGTCGCCGATCTCATAAAGTACCGACTGAGCAGGGAGAAACTGGTAGTCAGAGAGGCTTCTGTCGCGTTTCCGACTGAATATGGGGATTTTACGGCTCACGCTTACAGGTACGTCGGGGACGAGAGCCACGATACGGTTCATGTGGCGCTGATCCGGGGCGACGTGTCGTCGGTTTCCAGCGTACTCGTGAGAGTACACTCCGAATGCCTCACCGGGGACGCCCTCGGGTCTCTGAGGTGCGATTGCGGGCCTCAGCTGCACAGCGCCATGAGCATGATAGGGCGCGAGGGAGTTGGGGCGGTGCTATATCTCAGGCAGGAGGGCCGGGGAATTGGACTCCTGTCCAAGCTGAAGGCTTACGAGCTTCAGGATAGGGGGATGGACACAGAGGAGGCAAATATCGCCCTCGGTTTTGGGGCGGATCTGAGGGATTACGGGGTCGGCGCTCAGATCCTGGTCGATCTGGGCATAAAAAGGATAAGGCTCATGACAAACAACCCGAGGAAGGTCGTGGGGCTGGAGGGCTACGGCCTCGAGATCGATGAGCGAGTCCCGCTGGAGTTCCCGCCGAACGAGCACAACAGGAAATATTTGCAGACAAAGTGCAGCAAGATGGGGCACATTCTGCACATCTGATGCAGGCAGGAGGTTATGAGCCATGAGAACTATAGAGGGATCTTTCATTGGGTCCGGGCTGCGGTTTGCCATAATCGCTTCCCGTTTCAACGATCTCATAATAAGCAGGCTGCTTGACGGAGCTGTGGATGTTCTGACCCGCCACGACGTCAAGCAGCAGGATATAGAGGTCTATAGGGTTCCTGGAGCGTGGGAACTGCCGCTGATCGCGAAGGAAATCGCGCTCTCCGGCAGATACGACGGGATAGTGGCCATAGGCGCTGTGATCCGCGGCGACACGCCTCACGCGGATTATATATGCGCGGAAGTATCGAAGGGGCTGGCGAGCGTGAGCCTCGAACAGAGGGTTCCGATTGGATTTGGGGTACTAACGTGCCTCAATCTTGAGCAGGCGCTTATACGCGCCGGGAGCAAGTCGGGGAATAAGGGCGCGGATGCCGCGATAGCCGCTCTCGAGATGGCGAATTTGCTGACAGCCGCAAGGCGCTCTCTCGGAATGGAAGAAAACTGATGCTCGAATCGCTTAAAAAAAAGGAAAACGGCCTCGGCCTTGACGTCCTCTGGCTGATACAGGCGGCCGAGGCCAGGGGCAGATAGAGGATGCTGAGTTTATTCCTCTCCCCTTTCATAAAGGTCGACTCTTACCTGACGATGATGGCGGTCATAGTAGCGGTGGTGGTTGCCTGCGCCTTCATCCAGCGAATATTCAGGCGTGACCTGGAGAGCGACCAGTACTATTATCTAAGGGACATCTGCCTTATCGCCTCATGGGCCATCTGCGGCATCTGGACACAAAACTCTCCGATGAAACTGACGATAACGGCGGGGGTGATAGCCGGGTTAGTCGGCTTTTGTCAGAAGGTCGTCAAGAACTGGGACCTGAGGATATGTTTTCTTGCCATAGGTTTCGGAGTGGCTCTGCTGGGACCGCGGATAACGTTCATAGGGCAGCCGGACGGAGAGTTTATGTACCTGTCGAGCTTCACCACGATTATCATCCTCAGCACGCTCTGGATGGGCTTTTTCCCCATATTGTTCCAGGAACTCGACGAGATACCTGGCATGGGGGGAGGACTTCTCCTGGTGAGCTGGGTGCTAATGGTCATAGTCACCGCCATTTCGTCGAAGGGACTCTCCGACGCGCTCATGATGTCATTCTGCGGGCTGGCCCTCATTCTCGTCTTCTGGAGCAGGCACGTAAACGTATACAGAAGGCTTGGCTCTCCCCTTGCCGCCATGTGGGGGATGCTCCTCGCGGGCACTTCGATGCTCGGCGCGAGCAAGGGCGTGGCCTTTGCCACTGTAATGGTTCTGCCGCTCGGACTCTTCGCGATACCGATAATAGAGACGTCGCTGAGCGTCCTGTCGGCCGCTTTTTTGCCGAAGCCGCTCGGCAACATGATATTCTACAGGAAGCTCGTCAACAGGGGCATCGATCACCCGTCGGCGGTTTTCATAGTGAGCGCGATCTGCGGCGTTTGCGGCATCTCCATGGCGATACTCCAAATGAAGCTCATGGATCCGCTCTCCCTGTTCCTGACAGTCATCTTTCTCAGCGCCGGCGTCCACATCGCCATAGCCAGCACCAGGGATTCAGGTGATGGGCCGGCGGAGCGCCCGTGCCTATGGGGGGTGGCCGTAGATAACTTCTCTCTGGATTACGCGCTTGGGCGTGTGAGCGGGTGGGTTTCCTCCGCCTGTTCGCCGCAGATGATAGTTACGCCGGACGCACTTGCGACGCTCCGGAGCAGGCTCGACAAACGTTACGCGGACGTGGTCCGCCGTGCGGGCCTTGTCCTGCCTGACGGATCGGGACTCGTGTGGGCCCTGCGATTTCTCGGATTTACAGTGCAGGAGAGGATATCCGGCGTCGACTTCATGGATCACATCTGCCGCTTGGCGGCGAGCCACGGCTGGCCCGTCTATTTCTTCGGCGGAAAACCTGGCATAGCTAAGAGGGCGTCTGAGAAGCTTGCTGAGAAATACCCCGGACTCATCGTCGCCGGCTTCAGAAACGGCTACTTCAAGCCTGTAGAGAACGGCGAAATATGCGCCGAGATAAAGAAGTCCGGCGCGCGCCTCCTATTTGTCGCGATGGGCGCGCCTAAGCAGGAGTTATGGATGGACGAAAACATGCCGCACATTGGGGGCATAGTGGGTATGGGAGTGGGAGGCAGCTTCGACGTAATATCCGGCGCGCTCAAGCGAGCTCCGGCCAGCTGGAGGCAGATGCATCTGGAGTGGCTCTACAGGGCGATACAGGAGCCGGCGAGGTGGAGGCGCGTAGCAAGGCTGCCAGTCTTTGTCATGCTGGTCTTTTTACGGAAGCTGCACCTGGACACGTGGCAGCCGCCGATGTAGGCATGGCCTTATGCTGTCGTGACGCGCGATAAAAAAACCGGGAGGAACCCGGTGATCTTGACCTTGACTTTATCATTATTGAGGGGGAGTATCGGTATCATGAAGATGGACAAGATGCTGAAGCAGGTACAGAAGATGCAGGCTCAGATGACGCTGATGCAGGAGGAGCTTGCGAACGAGGTAGTAGAGGCCACGAGCGGAGGCGGCATGGTCAAGGTCAGGGCGAATGGCCACGGCGACGTGGTCTCGGTGTCGATATCAAAGGAGGTAGTGGATCCGGAGGATATCGAGATGCTGGAAGATCTCGTGCTCTCCGCGGTTAAAGAGGCACTGCGCCTCGGTCACGAGATTGCGGAGAAACGCATGGGCGGCATCACCGGCGGCCTCAACATCCCTGGCCTGTTTTGAGCCTGCCGGATTCCTTTGAAGAGCTTATCGGGCTGCTAGGACATTTTCCGGGCGTCGGCGAGAAGACCGCCCGGAGGATGGTTTTTTTCATGCTGAGTTCCGATCGGTCATGGGTGGACGCTCTGGCCCACTCGATCGGAGAGCTTAGGGAGAGAGTCGCGTCCTGCGAGGTGTGCGGCGCCATAGCTACCGGACCCCTGTGTGGGACGTGCTCCGACCGAACGAGGGACAGGACGCAAATTTGCGTCGTTGAAACGCAGGAGGACTGCGTAGCAATGGAGCAGTCAGGGGTGTTCGGAGGCGTCTACCATGTCCTCGGTGGCAGATGTTCTCCCCTTGAGGATGAGGAGGTGCCGTCAGAGAGCTTGGAGAGGCTCAGGATGCGGATTCGGGAGAACGGCACGGCGGAGGTCATCCTTGCGCTCAATCCAAGGATAGAGGGTGATATGACAGCTTATGTCGTGCAGGAAGCACTCGCTGGAATGGCGGTGAAGATCACGCGCCTCTCGTATGGACTCCCCGTTGGCGGGAGCATTGGGTACGCCGACAGGGTTACTCTCCACATAGCCCTGGAGTCGAGGCGAGAGATGGAGGTGGATAAGGAGGAGGGCCGATAGGAAGCCTAAGATTTCGTGTATGCGCCGTATTTTTGTATGAAGGGAGAGGGCAATGTGCCAGAGACTGGAATAAACGGCATAATGCGAGCAGCGCTCAGGTTTCTTATGACGCTCGTATTCGGGATAGCCGGCTATCAAATATCCCTGCTTCTGCTGCAGCTGCAGCCTGAATGGGCGGCCAAGATCGGCCACCCTAATATATGGACGGCTTTTTCAATACTGTTGTTTGCCCTGTGTGGTTTCATGCTGACTCCGCTGGTATGGTGGGCGTTGAAGAAGATCGGTCTGTTTTTTGAGAACATGCTCCAAAACGTTAGCATTCCTGATATCGCTGTAACTCTAATGGGACTCATAGTGAGCCTGCTCCTTGCAAACCTCCTGGCGATACCTTTCATTGGAATTCCGGGGATAGGGTTTTACATCGCTATAGCGCTCAACATACTGTTCGCTTACGTTGGAGTGCGCGCGTTCCTGAAGAGGAGGGACGATATATGGACCCTGACTCTCGGGATAGTCGGGCTGGGCGGACGGCTGTCGGCAAGAAGGAAGGGCGGCCAAGGGGCCTCGCACGCCGGAGAACCTCAACAGGGTGCCGTGATGTCCTTGTATGGCGGACACTCCGATGCGACCAAAAAAGTGCTCGACACCAGCGCCCTGATCGACGGCAGGATTCTCGACATAGCCACTACCGGGTTTCTGGAGGGGACGCTGGTGCTGCCGCGATTTGTGCTGACGGAGCTTCAGGGCGTCGCGGATTCCTCCGATCCGGCCAGGAGGACCCGGGGAAGAAAGGGTTTGAGCGTCGTTTCGGACCTCCAGAAGATCGAGAGCATGACGGTGCTGATAGACGACATCGGCATGAGGGATCTAAAGCGGGACAAGGTGGACGAGGCCTTGGTGGAGCTATGCAAGAAACTCGACGCTAAGATCATAACGACTGATTACAACCTCAACCAGATATCCAGAATAGAGGGCATAGAGGTCCTCAACGTAAACGAGCTGGCAAATTCACTCAAGCCGCAGTTTCTGCCGGGCGAGTTCGTCAAGATAGACATCATCCGGCCCGGCAAGGAACATGGGCAGGGCATAGGCTATCTGGAGGACGGCACGATGCTGGTTGTGGAGGACGGCGCGGGGGCGATTGGAGAGACGGTCGAGGTCGTGATCACCTCCATGCTCCAGACAGCCGCAGGCAGAATGGTGTTCGGAAAACTGAGAAGATGAGCAAAGCCGGGAGGACGTGGTCCTTCATTCTCGTGGCCGCTGGCGCGGGGAGCCGGATAGGCGGTGTGCCAAAGCAGTTCCGCACTTTGGGGGATCGTGCGATGTGGATTTGGTCTGCGGACGTGGCCGACGAACTTTTCAGCCGAGGCCTGATAGACGAACTCGTCGTCGTATTCCCCAGCGGTTGCGGCGCTCATGGCGAAGGGCGCGCTTTTAAATGCCCATCTGTTTATATCGAGGGCGGCTCGAGCAGGACCGAGTCCGTTAAAAACGGCGTAGCCGCTTCAAGCTCGGATTACGTCATGATTCACGACGCGGCGAGGCCCTTTGTGAGCGCGGAAATCTGCTCCGAACTGATAAAGGCGACTACGGCGGCTCGGGGCGCCATACCGCTGCTCGCGTCAGTCGATTCCCTTAAAAAGGTGAACGGGGGCGTCATTTCAATATTGTCGAGGGACGAGGTCATGAGGACACAAACGCCCCAATGTTTTCACAGGGGGACGCTTGCCGGCATCCTGGAAGTTTCCGCTGAAGGGGGCACGGATGAGGCGTCTTTATGGCTTGAGTCCTCCATGGACTTGACCTATGTCCAGGGTTCCGAGGAAAATTTCAAGGTCACTACCGAGTTCGACTGGCTTGTGGCGAGGTCGTTGGTGAACGAGCGCCGCGAGGTAAGAGTCGGGATTGGGTACGACGTACACGAACTCGTCCCTGGGCGCAGGCTGATACTGGGTGGCGTCCTGATTGCGTCGCCGCTCGGCCTGCTTGGCCACTCGGACGCGGACGTGATTTGCCACGCCGTGGCTGACGCGTTGCTTGGCGCGACTGGGGAGGGGGATATCGGGACCTTGTTTCCAGCCTCCGACGAGAAATACAGGGACGCCGACAGCACGGTTCTGCTCTCGCGCGTCATAGAATTAGTAACTATAAAAAAATGGCGGATTACGTGGCTTGACATCATTTTAAAGGCCCAAATTCCAAGAATTGGACATGAAATATCAAGAATTGCTGATAATTTGCAAAAAGTCTTTACTAACGCGTCAACTGAGATTAAACTTAACTTGAGCGTCAAATCGGGGGAGTTCGTCGGAAGCGTCGGAAGGGCCGAGTGTATGGAGTGCTACGCGGCGGCCACGGCGGAGCGTTTTGTGTAGGCCGGGGAGGTTGAGATATGAATATGGCTGTAAGAATAACGAGATCCATTTTCTTTGGGATGGTATTTTCTTTGCTGGTCTCGGGCGCCGCGTTTTCGGCCCCGTCGAATATCGTGCTGGAGGGGGTGACGGCGGTCTGGAAAATTGGGGCGGTCGCGGTATGGCGTTTTCCGTCGTTATATGCGATCGAGGCGACTACGATATCGGACCGCTTTAACGCACTGTATTCCAAGGGGTTCGACCTTGACGACATCCAGGTTCTCAAGAAAGGTGAAACCTGGACGCTCGGCGTCGGCGACAGGATGATAGCGACAGCTCTTCCGAGATATGTGGCAAATGCTGGCATGAGTCCGCACCTCATGGGCCTGACTTGGCTGTCCAGAGTTTACGAGGCAGTCGGTTCGCTGCACGCGCAGCAGCTGACTCCGACGTATAAGCTGGGCGGTGCGTATGATCTCAGCACGTCCGTATCCTGGTATGGGGGAAAACGGATGCTGGGTAAAAAATTCGCCAATGGCGAGTACTTTACCGAGAGCCATCTCTCAGCGGCGGCAAAGAATTTGCCATTCGGCACCCTGGTGAAGATAACGACCCCCGCCACAGGAAAATCTGTTGTTGTCAGGATAACGGATCGCTTCAAGGAACACAAAAACAGGGTGCTGGATCTCTCGCAGGCAGCCGCTGAACTCCTGGGCATAAAGGGCATGGGGGTGGCCAAGGTTACGGTAAAAGTAATTGGAAGAGTGGATAAAGTTGGAGGAAGGTAGCGAAAACTCAGAGGTCGTAACGAGGTTTGCCCCGTCTCCGACGGGGTCGCTTCATATAGGGGGGGCTAGAACCGCCCTATTTAACTATCTCTGGGCCAGGAGGCGCGAGGGGAAGTTTCTTCTGCGCTTCGAGGACACTGACATGGCGAGGTCGTCTCCGGAACACGAGGAATCCATTTTGAACGATCTGAGATGGCTGGGCATAAAGCCGGACGGAGAGGTGACACGGCAGACTGAGAACCAAACGAGACATAGGAGCGTACTGGATGAGCTCGTCCGCCTTGACGTTGCGTATCCATGTTTCTGCCCTCATTCCAGTCTTGGCGACTCGCATGGCATCTGTCACTGCGGGCGGATTCCCCAAAGCGAGGCATTGGGACGGGCGGCCTCCGGCCAGACGCACTGCTGGCGCTTCAGGGCACGGTGCGTCGATGGGATTTTTCGCTTCACGGACAGACTGAGAGGGAGCATGGAGATTGCCGAGCCGCAGATAGGGGACTTCGTTTTAGCTCGCGGGGACGGGTCGATGACCTATCTTTTTGCGGTGGTTGTAGACGATCACGACTCCTCGGTGACCCACGTCATAAGGGGCGAGGAACATCTGCCTAATACTCCGAAACAGGAGATGATATACAGGGCTTTGGGTTGGGATGTCCCAGAGTGGGTACACATACCAATGATACTGGACTCGGAGAGGCATAAACTGAGCAAGAGGAGCGGAGCGATCTCGATCGGTTCGTATAGGGAGGCGGGCTGGCTGCCTGAGGCGGTGGTTTCGTATATCGCGACTCTGAGCTGGGCCGGAGCGCCCGCGGATGAACTCAAAAGCCCGCTGGAGCTGTCCCGCTCGTTCGATCTCGACTCAGTAGCGCTGACGTCGCCCATCCACGATCCCGAGAGAATGCGCCATTTCGGAAGGATGTCGATCGCAAGCGCGTCTCCGGAGGAGGTCTGCGCCAAGTACGACGAGCTGTTTCCGTACGAGCCTCACGCGGGGGAGGGGCTTCGCAGGGACAGGGAGGCACTGGTTGCCGAACTGGCGCCGTCGTGCGCGACTATTGATGAGCTTGGGAACGGGATAAAGCTGACGTTTCTCGTGTCGGACGCGCTTCTCCAGGAGCCTCATGCATGGATAGCCGAAGCGCGGGAGTTCCTGATCGGATTGAGAGAGGACGAGTGGACGTCGGATGAAATTAAAAATTCGCTGAAGCGTTTTCAGAAGGAGAGGGGGTTGAAGAGCCGCGATCTCTACCACACGCTGAGGGTTCTCGTCACCGGCCGGGAGGCTGGCGCGCCCCTAACACTGATTATGTCCTGCCTTGGAAGAGAGAGGTCGCTTGAGAGGATGGGGCGTTAGGGATCTGAGTCGCAAAAAATATAAAAAGGAGAGAATCCTGTGAGCAACGTAGAATTTAACGGATACCAGGGGAAATTTGCCAGCTACAAGGGCTTTACATTTGACGATCTGCTGCTTGAGCCAGGTTATAGCGAGGTGTTGCCGTCACAGGTCGACACTGGTACTTTTTTAACCAGGGAGATAGCTCTCTCCGCTCCGATATGCAGCGCAGCGATGGACACCGTTACGGAAGCCCGCCTCGCGATAGCTCTGGCACGAGAGGGAGGTATAGGTATCCTGCACAGGAACCTGGCGATAGAGGATCAGGCTGGAGAGGTTGACAAGGTCAAGCGGTCGGAGTCTGGCGTCATTGTAGATCCATTCTATCTCTATCCCGAGGACATGGTGACGGGCGCAATGGAGCTGATGGCCCATTATCACATCTCTGGTGTTCCAATAGTTGATCACAGCCTCAAGCTCGTGGGCATAATTACCAACAGGGATCTCAGGTTCATAACGCACTATGATCAACCCATAGATAACGTTATGACAAAGGAAAGCATAGTGACCGCCCCCGTTGGCACCGACCTCGAAAGCGCAAAGAAGATCCTGAGCAGCAGGAAGGTTGAGAAACTGCCTATAGTCGACGGGAACGGCAGGCTCAAGGGCCTGATCACGATCAAGGACATACAGAAGGTGAAGGACTTCCCCAATGCTACAAAGGACTCCCATGGCAGGCTGCGGGTTGGCGCGGCCATAGGAACGGGGGCGGACGCCATGGCGCGGCTCGAGGCTCTGGTGGCGGAGTCAATCGACGTCATCGCTGTGGACACTGCCCACGGCCACTCGAAGTCCGTCCTCGACGTAATAAAGGCCGTGAGGCGAAAGTACCCCGACCTGCAGCTCATTGGGGGCAACATAGCTACGGCCCAGGCCGCAGAAGCCCTGATCGAGGCCGGCGTCGATGCTGTCAAGGTTGGAATAGGACCCGGATCGATATGCACGACCAGAATAGTGGCCGGCATAGGGGTACCCCAGGTGGCGGCCATCCTCAACGTGGCGGCCGTCGCCCATAAGGCCGGCTGCAAGGTGATAGCGGACGGCGGAATAAGATACTCCGGAGACATAGTGAAGGCACTCGCGGCAGGGGCAGACAGCGTGATGATAGGTTCGCTATTCGCTGGGACGGAGGAGAGTCCGGGCGAGGCCGTCATATATCATGGCCGTTCGTTCAAGAGTTATCGCGGCATGGGATCCCTCGGGGCCATGAAGGAGGGGTCGAGCAAGGACAGATATTTCCAGGAGGGGACGCCGGAGGATAAACTTGTCCCTGAGGGGATAGAAGGCTTGGTGCCGCACAAAGGTTCGCTGAGCGGCATAGTCTTTCAGATGCTTGGCGGCATACGTTCCGGGATGGGATACTGCGGCACGGCAAATATAGAGGAACTTCACGCGCGCTCCCGCTTCATAGAGGTGACGCCCGCGTCCATGAAGGAGAGCCACCCTCATGACGTTGTCATAACGAAGGAGGCCCCGAATTACGCTGTAGAATAATTTTTCATTCTGTAGTATAATACCCTGACGCGGAGATGGTATCAGGGCAGGGGGTGCGTACGATGGCAGTTCTCGGTATGTCTAAGGGCGATCGAATGTTAGAGTACGAGTGTATAGAGTTGCTGCCTGACCTTGAGGAAGACGTTTTCTTTGTGGACATCCTGATACCGGATCTGGAGGAGTCTTACGTGGCAGGTCTGGATGACTGGTGGGGAGACTTTATCGCCGGTTCTAATTTGTAGGCTGGAGGTGCGTTGACTCTTTATGCGCATGAGTTGATGATTCTCCGAAATGGTGATATAATTATTTAGTTGTGCTGCCGGAAGTTCGTTTGAAGAGTGGGTTTCCCCACTCTTTGTTTTTTATAGATCAAGGGTGGGGGGAGATGTAATCGAGTGGCGGAGAGGAACAGGATTGGAAAACTCAAAGAAGCCTTGAGAGGCATGATAGTGTGTATGGGCTACGAGTGCGTGGGAGTTGACGCGTCGGCTTCCGCTTCTGCTGATCTGCTTCGTATTTATATAGATTCCACGGCCGGTGTCGGGCATTCCGACTGCGTTGCCGTATCGCGGACAGTGACTGAATATCTCGACAAATGCGACGAAGAAGGGAATGCCTGGTTCAAGGGCAAATACCTCGTCGAGGTGAGTTCTCCAGGGCTGGAAAGGCCGTTGTTCACGCCCGAGCACTACGCTCGTTTTGTCGGCAAACTGGCATCTGTCAGGCTGGTCAACGGGAGAAAGCTCAAGGGAGTCATAGCTTCTTGCGACGAAGAGGGGAACGTGTCGTTGGAGACAGCCGGCACAGGCGGGGCCATGGGGGAACTTGTGCGAATGCGTTTCGACGAGATCAGGCGCGGTAATCTCCTGTACATAGAGGAGAAAGGAACCGGGAAGCGCGGCAGGAGTTCCGGGATTCGATAGAGGCTTCTTCCAACACAACGAGGAGGAGAATTTAGATGCAGCTTGGGAAGGATTTCATAAAGGCCTTGAAGCAGATAGAGGTGGAGAAGGGCTTGCCGGTGGAGATAATAGCCTCCAGCCTCGAAGCCGCCATGGTGTCAGCATATAAAAAGTATAAAAATGGAAACCAGGAGGTCAACGTTCACTTGAGCCCAGGAAGCGGGGAAATATCCTTGGCCGAGAAG
The DNA here is from genome assembly GCA_031290235.1 of Synergistaceae bacterium. GTDB lineage: Bacteria > Synergistota > Synergistia > Synergistales > Synergistaceae > JAIRWR01. The sequence goes on from JAITNX010000100.1 coordinate 28,125, forward strand.
TATCTCATAGTCGAGGCGGTGGAGAACCCGGATGCTGAGTGGACCATCGACGAAGCGAAGAGTAATGGGCATGACGGACTCGAAATAGGAGATTACGCATACGTGGAGGTCAATCCCGAAAACTTCGGCAGGATAGCCGCGCAGACTGCCCGGCAGGTTATAATCCAGCGATTGAAGGACGCGGAGCGCCAGATAATCTTCAACGAATTTGCCGACCATATCGGAGACCTCGTGACTGGGACGATATTCAAGGCAGAGGGAGATCAGATACTCGTGCGGGTCAACGACAGGACGGATGCCCTGTTGCCCAAGGAGGAGAGAATCTCCGGCGAGGCGTGCCCGCCAGGTGAGCGCAGGAAGTTCCTGCTGCTGGATGTCCGCAAGACGACAAGGGGACCTCGCATAGTTGTATCGCGGACTCACCCCGGGCTGCTCAAGAAGCTCATGGAGCTTGAGGTGCCGGAGATAGCGGAGGGGACGGTCGAGATCAGGTCGATAGTGAGAGAGGCAGGCACGAGGGCCAAGATAGCGGTGGCATCCCTCGATGCGAATGTGGATCCTGTGGGGGCCTGCGTTGGCACTGCGGGGGCCCGGATAAAATCGATCAGCGAGGAGCTGGGAGGCGAGCGCATAGACGTAATAGTCTGGAACGGCGACCCGATGCAGTTCGTCCGCAATGCCCTCTCCCCGGCGAAGGTTGCAAAAATAGAGCCAGTTCTGGAACAGGAGCACTCCCTCCGCGTCTATGTGAGGCAGGATCAATTGTCTTTGGCCATAGGCAAGGCCGGACAGAACGTCAGGCTTGCGGCGAGGCTTACGGGGTGGAAGATAGACATAAAGGTCATTGAGCCGGAGAGACTGCCTACCATGCAGGACCTCTTCGAGGATATAATAAAGGTTAGCGGGGAGTCGTTGTGGGAGGACCTTCCAAAGAACTGACCGTGCCCCGCAGACGCCCAAGGCGGTGTGTGGGCTGCGGAGGAGAATTTGCGAGGGGCGGCCTCATCCGAGTTGTTCGCTCTCCGGAAGGCGCCGTGATGATTAACGCAGGCGCTAAGACGCCGGGGCGTGGGGCTTATGTGTGCATGAACAGAGGCTGCGTGGCCATGGCGCGCAAAAAAAACGCGTTGGCGAGGGCCCTTAAAACAGCGGTCGGTCCTGAGATATACGACGGGCTGGAGGAACTGTGCGTTGAAGGGACGGGGTGAGAACGTAGTAAGGCTGTCGGAGGAGGAACGTATGACCCGCGCGCTCTCGCTCCTGGGGATGGCAAGGCGGGCCGGCTGCCTGCTTATAGGCCAGGATCGCGTGTTGGGAGCGAAGGGGGACTTGTTTATATTGACGGCGGAGGACTGCTCGCCCTCGGTCCTGCGTAAAGTCGCCCCAAGGTTGGTCAAAGGCGTGAGCGTGTGCCTGAATATGAGAGGCGTCACGCGTGAGACGCTTGGCAGATCGGTCGGGGTGAACGGCGCACAGATAGCAGCCCTCCCCATAGGGAGCGGCTTTATAAAGAATTTGGCTGAACTTCTGCAATAGGGGGGCATTGCGTTAATGAATAAAATCAGGGTATATGAATTGGCAAAACTTTTAGGAAAGACAAATCCTGAGCTGCTTGACAAGCTCAAAGAGTTCGGGATTGAGGTAAAAAACCACATGAGTTCCATAGATATGGAAGTTGCCCAGATGGTTGAGGACTCCTTCAAGGGTACGGCAAACGGCCCCTCACGGCTTGCATCTGGCGGTGGAGATCGCTCTGAACCGACCGGCGGAAAGCGGATTGCAATAGGTGAGGCCGCAACCGTCGGCGATATCGCGAAACAGCTTGGAAAGGCGCCGGCGGACCTCGTAAAGATCCTGATAGACGAGGGCTTCATGATACCGGCCAATACGGTCCCGAGCGACGACGTATTGACAGTTATAAGTCTCGCTTTTAACTGCGAGATAACTAAGGGCGATACAGAGACCACGCCACTGGAGGAGGTCAAGGCGCCTCCGGCGGAAGTCTCCAAGGTTTCGCAGGAAAAGAGAGATGCCACGGCAGAGACCGCCGCGGTTGTCGCAGTCCCGCGGAAGAGGGCGCCGGCCGTTGATGTGCCGGACGCCGTCGCAAGGTCCCCAATTGTGACGGTCATGGGTCACGTGGATCACGGAAAGACCACCCTGCTGGATTTCATACGCCACACAAGGGTCACTGAAGGTGAGGCTGGGGGCATTACCCAGCACATAGGCGCTTACAAGGTGAACTACAACGGAAACGAGATAGTTTTCCTCGATACACCGGGCCATGAAGCCTTTACAGCGATGAGAGCGCGGGGAGCCGGCGTGACCGATATTGCTATACTGGTGGTGGCGGCCGATGACGGTGTGATGCCTCAGACGCTGGAGGCGCTTAACCACGCCAAAGCCGCCGGAGTCCCGATAATAGTGGCGGTAAATAAGGTGGACAAGCCAGACGCAAAACCCGAGCGAGTCAGGCAGCAGCTCTCCGACTACGGTCTCGTGCCAGAGGAGTGGGGCGGCGACGTCGTCATGGTGGACGTCGCGGCGAAGGTCGGCACAGGCATCGACACCCTGCTTGAAATGGTCCTTCTCGTGGCCGAGATGTCAGAGCTCAAGGCCTCGACCACTGTGTCAGCCGAGGGGGTTGTCGTTGAAGCGAACCTCGACAAGGGCAAAGGCCCAGTAGCTACCATAATAGTGCAGCAGGGCTCGCTTAAACGAGGGAGCATAATAGCTACCGATACGTCGTGGGGCAAGATAAGGGCGATGCTCGACGATGCCGGCAAATCCATCGACGCGGCAGGACCCAGCACCCCTGTCGAAATTCTGGGCCTCGAGAACGTTCCGATGCCTGGGGAGACATTCCGCATAATGTCGTCTGAGAGGGAAGCGCGCGATTTGGTCAGCGCCGGCGCGAGGCGTGAGTCGGATCAGATCAAAGGGCGCGGCAGACTCACGCTCGAGGAACTCTACGAACAGATGCAGTCGGACGATGTGCCACAGTTGAACGTCGTGCTAAAATGCGACGTTCAGGGTTCGCTGGAGGCGTTCCACTCGACTCTCATGAAGATGAGTACGGACGAGGTGCGGATAAGCATTATACACGAGGGGGTCGGAAGGATCTCCGAATCTGACGTTACACTGGCGTCGGTCTCTAACGCGATTATAATAGGCTTCAACGTGCGCCCGGATTCCAATGCCAAAAAACTTTCCGAGTCAGAAAACATCCAGATACGCCTGTACAGGGTCATTTATGACATGCAGGAGGATATAAAGGCGGCGCTGGAGGGAATGCTCGCTCCGACGCTGCGTGAGAACATAGTGGGACAAGCCGAGATCAGGGCGAGCTTCAAGGTCCCTAAGATCGGTCGTATCGCCGGCTGTTTTGTGCTGGATGGCGCCATCAAGCGCAGCACAAAGGTCCGTGTCGTCAGGGATGGCGTGGTCTTGTGGGATGGTTCGCTCTCCGGGCTGCGGCACTTCAAGGAGGACGTGCGCGAGATAGCGTCTGGAAACGAGTGCGGGCTGAGCTTCTCCGGTTTTCAAGATTTCCGCGATGGGGATGTCGTCGAGGCGTATGAGATCCTCTCCGAGAAGAAGACGCTGGATCTCTAGCACGGTGAGAGAACAGCGGCATGAAACCCTGGATGGGCGTGGCTCTTTTTTCCATAAAAATATATGACGCGGGCAGTCTCAAGGACAGGAGACAGGTGGTAAGGTCGCTTCTGGAACGTCTTAAACATTTCAACGCGTCAACGGCCGACCTTGGTCCCGACGGTTCGTGGAGCGTGGCGGATATGGCGGTGTCCTGTATTGGTTCCTCTCATAAAGAGATGGAGTCACGTTTGGATCAGCTCTTCTCCTTAATGGAGAGAAGCGAGGCAGAAGGCGAGTTCGAGATATTGAATGCGCGTCGCGAGGTGTTTTCTTATGGCGATTTCTTTTAGGATAGAGCGTCTGAACCGTGAATTTTTGCGGCTTATAGCCGATATGCTCGCCAACAGAGTTAAAAACGAGCTGGCATCCGAGGCTATATTGACTCATGTGGACTGCTCGCGTGACCTGAGCCACGCGAAAGTGTATTTCACGATAATCAACGAGTCAAGGAAGGACGACATCGCGCATGCCCTCGATGCGACGAGGGGCGCTATAAGAGGCATGTTGGGCAGGGAGATGCATATAAGGCAGATCCCAGAGCTTCACTTCATATATGACGACTCGGAGAAGGTGGCGAGATCCATCGACGAACTGATCGACAGGACGCTTAAAGAAGATCTCGAAAAGGGCTGAGAAATTTTGGTGAATTATGCTGAGTGAAACTTCCGTTTTTCCGTCCGATGAAATGAATGAGATAATTGACGTGCTCGACAGAGCCGTCAAGTGGCTTGTTCTGTCCCACGAAAAACCGGATGGCGACACGACAGGCTGCGCCGCGGCAGTGGCCCGCCTGGGCATTCGGCTGTCCAAGGAAGTAACTCTCGGCGGCCCGGATCCCTGTCATGAGCAATATGAATTTTTACTCGACGGCATGAATTTTCGTATATTGAGAGAAATCCCGGCTGGCTTTATTGGGGGCGACTCCGCTATAATATGTCTGGACACCAGCACGGCTGACCGCGCAGTGCATGGAGTGATCGAGGCTTCTTCGTCCTGTCCGGTAATAAATATTGATCATCATCCGGATAACGAAAGGTTTGGGACTGTGAACTGGATTGACGCCACAGCGTCCGCGACCGGGGAGATGATCACGGAGATGTTGTCCTCTTCCCCGTGGGGAGTTGACAAACAGGAAGCTGAGGCGCTGTACGTGGCGATAGTGACGGACAACGGTGACTTCCGGTTTCCGTCGGCAACAGTGAGAAGTCATGAGTGCGCCATAAGCCTGATGGAGTCCGGGGCTGTACCGAGCAGACTGGCGGCCATACTCGAAGCCAGCCTGTCGTCGGAGGTCCTTAGGCTGTGGGGGAGGGCATTGTCAAGGACAGAGCTATTCGCCGGAGGCCGCGCGGCCGTTTACTGGCTGGGATTGGATGATTTTGAGGCGAATGGCGTTACCAGAGGCGATACGAATGGTCTTGTCAATTTTTTGCTTAAAATAAAAGGCGTAAGATTGGCAGCTCTCTGCAGCGAGACGGATGACGGCGTAAGGGTGAACCTCAGAACGAGGCCTCCATTCAGCGCCAGGGATGTGGCGGTCGTATTTGGAGGCGGAGGTCACGAGCTTGCGTCAGGCTGCACGATCAAGGCGCCGATGAGCGAGGCGTTAGCTTTGTTGAGGCTTGAGATGGAGAGAAATGCCGCAAGGCATCCTGCCGATTAACAAGCCGATAGGAGTTCGCAGCACGCTGTGCGTGGAGAGGGTGAAGCGGGCGTTGGGGCGCGGCGTCAAGGTAGGACACGGAGGAACGCTAGATTCGACGGCTTCCGGAGTTCTGGTACTGCTGATTGGAGGAGCGACCAGGTTAAGCGGTTTTATAATGCGGATGCCCAAGGTCTACAGGGCTTTAGTGAGGTTAGGAGTGGAGACCACGACCTGTGACTACGCCGGAGAGCCTTCCGGCGGCGCGAGCTGGAGAGGCGTCGTGGACGAGGATGTGGATTTGGCGCTGATTTCTTGTCTTGGCTGGAGGATGCAAGTTCCGCCAAAGGTGTCGGCGGTTCACGTTGGGGGCCGCAGAGCCCACGAGGTCTTTCGCGGGGGCAGCGACCCGGATGTTAAACCAAGGCCGGTTTTTGTGGAGAGCGCAAGGCGGGTGACGCCCATATCCACGGAGGGAGAGTTTTCTCTTATGATAAAATGTGGAAAGGGCACATACGTTAGAAGCATAGCCAGAGACATCGGCAGATTCCTGGGTTGCGGCGCTCATCTCGGCGCTCTGGAGAGAGAGAGCATAGGTCCGTTCAAGCTGCCCAGGGCGTTCGACTTCGATCCGGAGTCAGGCCCGGACGGGAGACGCATCGTTGAATCGCTTCTGCCTCCGGAAGCGATGGGAGAGTTCCTGCCGGCTTATGACGTTACAGAGGAGGATGCGACGAGGCTTGAAAGGGGGCTTCCAGTTCCATTTTCAAGGGCGAGCCGCAGAACGCTGGGCTGTTCGCCAGCAGCGGGGGAGATTTTGCTCGTTTCAGACGGACTCTGCTCCGTGGCTGGTCTTGGGCGTCGTGACGGATGTTTGTGCATGTTGCCTGAAGTAAATATTGTCAGTGATAAATCTTGATTCAAAGAATCTATTCTTATCGAGGTTTTGCCAATGATAGTGACGATAGGAACGTTTGACGGTTTTCACCGGGGACACCAGACACTACTTCAACGTGCGTACACCAGGGCCATAGAGTCCGGGACCACCTGGGGGGTGATAACGTTCAGGATGATGACTGGTTTTAAGGATTTCAAGTCCCTGTTCACTCAAAAAGAGCAGATGACGCTGGAAAAGTTCTTTGCTATCCCTGTCGTACACAGGATTGATTTTACGTACGAGATATCGAATATGGCGCCCCCTGAGTTTCTCGATTTCATAGGCGAAAGTCTCGGGGTAACAGGCATAGTCATTGGCCGAGACTTCAAGTTTGGCAAGGACAGGGCGGGCGATGCGTGGTTCTTGGAGTACGAGTGTCCTGTGCGCGGCTGGTCCATAGATACTCTGCCAGTGCTCAAGACCAACATCGGCATGCCGCTGGGCAGCACCGGAATTCGCTCCGCGGTAACGTACGGCCGGCTGGAGCACGTTGCGGAGCTTCTGGGTTATCCATACTTCTGCCAAGGCGTTGTAATCCACGGGGACGATAGAGGTTCGACGCTAGGGTTCCCGACCGCGAACTTCGAAATCAGCAAAGAGAAGGTCGAAGTCAGGCGCGGGGTATACTCCACGCTTGTATTTGTCGGCGGCAATTGGTATATAGGCGCCGCCAATATAGGAGTCAACCCAACTTTCCCGGGCTCGAGGAGTAAACACATCGAGGTAAACCTCTTGGGCTACGAGGGACAATTGTATGGAGAGGAGCTGACCATATTCCTCCTTTCTCACATCAGAGATGAGATTCGTTTTGGAAACGTGGAAAAACTCAAAAATCAGGTAACCCTGGATATTAGAAGGATCAGAGAAATAGCTGAGGAGTCCATGAAAAGTTACCCGGACTTCTGGCACAGGATGGGCTGCGCCATAGCCGCAGTCCCGCCCATATAAGCCAGTCTGGCTGGCTGGCGTTTTTTATAAGATAACCGGAATGATATCAAATTAAGAAGCCGCGCTCTATCAAATCGTTCAATTGCAAGCGGCGGCCCTCAGGGTAAATGAGGACCGCCGCTTACTTCAATCTAAATAGTCTCCGGTATCGTAGCTGTTGATCTGTTTTTTTACCTTGATGATAATGGAGCCGTCATCCTTGGTCTTCTCGTCTACGATAATATACTTTGTGCGGTTGCGCTCAAGGAGCTGCTTATAGCTCTCAAACTCCTCCTTTACCATGCGAACAGCCAAAGCGTGAGCAATATTTTCCTTCAATTGGAAATGAATAGTCTGTCTGAGGCATGCTGATTGAATGCGTCTCACTCTCATTACCTGCCTTTGTTTTTTTGAGGTTAATTGTTAATCAAAATAATCTCCTATGGGATGTCTGTTGTAATCCCTGATAAGTTTTACCATGACCGAATTATCAGGCTGGCTTTTCGCTCCGACAACCTTGTGTTTGACGCCTTTTCGATTGAGATTGGCGATAAAGGCCTGATGCTCCTCTTCCGATTCAAACTTGATGGTTTGTTCCAAGCATGCGCTGAGAATGCGTTTCATTTTTTTCACCTCCCCCTGACAACACATCTGCCGCATAAAACTGTATTGTCAAAATTGGTATCAATTATTCATATTTGGGATATCTATCCCAAACTAGTCAATATAGGATTATGTTTACTATATGAATAGTAACATTATCCTCACGTAAATTCAAGTAATCTATGCGGAGAATAATTAAAAATATCGGCATTTAATGGATTATAATGAATATAACCACATAGTAAGTTGAATATTTCGAATTATATTTATTTGATTTACTTTGTAATGTTTAAATCGTGAACGCGGCTGGAATTATCGATGTCGATGCACAAAAAACATATAGACAACAAAAAGGATTGGCTAAGTCACTCTCCATTTTCCTCTCCGTCCAGATCCTCCAGGTCCTTCATATAGCTTTTCCATAATTTAATAGCGATTGCCGCCAGCGCGGAGCCGGCAAAAAATCCGAGCGCGGCGGTCACAGGGCGTCCCTTGCCGGCAAGGTAGCCTCCGACGCCGCCGATCAAGTACCCGTAACAGATGACTGTTCCAACGGAACAGAACAGCGTCGCCAGCCTTTTAATTGTCGCTCTGGTCTCAAGTTTCATGTACCGCCTCAATCTCACTTCAAGGTCCGTTTCGGAACCTTCAATAATAAAAAACCGATCCCCCGGCAGGAGGCCCAGCTTGCCACGGCGCTCGAAGAGCTTTGCTTACCGTTGCTTCCTTCCGGACCTGGCGGGATTCACAATTCTTCGCCGCATGGGACTGGGCCTCCTGCGGAGGAGCGATTCATTTCGCCGGCTGAATACCGGCGAACTTTGCAATCATAACATGCCGTGACTTCGATGACAAGATCCCGCGCGCTTAAAACCCCTTATGAGGAGCGTGTGGATTTACTTTGTTTCGTTAGTGCCCGGCCTTGGTCCGGCTCAGCTTTTTCTCTGTCCAGTGCCGTAGTGTGCGGTACAGCTCTTCGGGATCTATCGGTTTCGTTATGTGGTCGTTCATGCCGGCGTTCACGCTTTTTTCGTAGTCGCCCTTCATTGCGTGAGCGGTCATCGCTATGACGGGCAATTGGTCCTTGGTTATTCCCAAGACGCCCCGAATCCTCCGCGTTGCCTCCAGCCCGTCCATTATCGGCATTTGCACGTCCATGAAAACCAGGTCGTAACTGGACTCCTTGAGCATCTCGATGGCGTCCGCCCCATTTGGCGCTACCTCAACTGCGGCGCCGAACTGTGTCAGCATCTCCACCGCTATCTCCTGGTTTATCTCGTTATCCTCGACCAGGAGAACGCGCGATTCGACCTTGGGATGTGTCTCGTCCTCGGTTTGGGTCCCGGCGTCATGCTTCTTCAGGGCGAGGTTCTTCTCCTCGTAGTCGGCGATCACTCCAAGTTTTATTGTGAACTTGAATGTGCTGCCTTCGCCATAAACGCTCTCGGCCCAGATCGAGCCGTTCATGCTCTCCACGAGGTGCTTGCTTATGGAGAGGCCGAGGCCGCTGCCGCCGTATTTCCTCGTTATAGAGCCGTCCGCCTGGGTAAATGGCTTGAACAGCTTTTTCAGCTGCTCCTCCGTCATGCCTATCCCGCTGTCTTTGACCGCGAAACTGAGTTCATCGACTGGCATGTCCTCGTTCATCTCGTCGGTATGAGTTGACGATACCAGGAGGGTTATTTTTCCTCGCTCCGTGAATTTGACAGAGTTGTTGCACAGGTTCACAAGAACCTGGTTCAACCTCAATGGGTCGCCCATGAAGGCCTTCGGTACGTAGTCCGGAATGTTCATCTCGAAGGAGACCCCCTTCTCCTCCGCCTTGAACGCGACGAGGTCCCAGAGGCTCTTCATTATCTCCCTCAGCCTGAACGGAGAGTTGTCCAGCGTGAATTTTCCGGACTCTATCTTCGAGAAATCAAGTATGTCGTTTATTATTGACAGCAGGGCGCTGGCGGCGTTTTTTATCTTGACGAGGTAGTTCTTCTGCTTCTCGTTGGGGTCCGTCTGCAGGCAGAGGTGGGTCATGCCGATTATGGCGTTCATCGGAGTGCGAATTTCGTGGCTCATGCTGGCGAGGAAGTCGCTCTTCGCCCTCGCGGCATCCTCGGCCATTATCTTGGCCTGGGTGAGTTCTGTCACGTCTGAGATCCATGACAGTATAGACGGCTTGCCATTGTAGACGAACGGGTGCAGCGTCATGAGCGTGTCCAGCGTTTCGCCGTCCGGGCTGTAAAGCTTGATGGGCCAGTTCCTGATCGAATTTCCCAAGCCGGCGGCGGATATAATCTCCCTTTGCTGTTCCTTTTCCACGTACAGGCTGTCTACCGAGTCTCCGTTGTGGATCCCAAGCGTCGCGGTGCCGTAATCGTTCACGTTTACCACGACGCCGCCGTGAACTATGGCCATTATAGTTGGACTCGAGTCCAGTATCTCCTGCAGGTTCTCCTTTTGCTGCGTCAGATAGCGCTCTGCCTTCTTCTGATCGCTGAGGTTATGAATGGAAGCGATGCTGACTCTCTGCTGGTTGACCCTGACGAACGTCCAGGTCACGAGGCATGGTATCTCCTGCCCCTCCGAGTCGATGTACGTCCATTCGAAGCGCGTCTGGTCGCTCTCTAGCAGAGTCCTCGACTTCAGCTCGAATTCATCTTTTGATGCGCGGCCGTTGTCCTGGAACCGCGGCGAGAAGCTCATGAAGTTCTCCAGTATCCGCTGCTTGCCATGTGCCTTGAAGAGCTTTATCACAGCGACGTTGCAGTCGATCGGGACAAATTCATCGGAGAAGAATATGTAACCCTCCTCCGTGTTGTCATATAATGCCTGCATCATCATGCTCGACCTGGTCGCCTCCGTGAGGTCGATGACGGCTATGATCGCTCCGGTCTTCACCCCGTACTTGACCACCGGGGAGACCGATATCTCGACTGGGATGAAATTGCCGCTTTTGTCCAGGATCCAGAGGCCGTGCAAGCTCTCCTTCTTGTCGCTGCCTGTGGCGGATCGCAGCCCGCACTTCTCGTCCAAACAGACCGCGCCCTCTGAGCGGGCGTGGCTGACGACGGAGAAGAAGTCGTGTCCCAGAAGCTCGTCTTCGCCGTAGCCCAGCATCGATAGAGCTGTCGAGTTTGCGAATGTCACTAAGTTCTCCTTGTCCAGCTCGATGATCGCCTCCGTCGTCAGGTTGAGTATGAGGCGGGTATGCTTCTGCGCCTCCTCCAGTTCCATCGTGCGCTCCAGGACGATCATCTCGAGCTGTGAATTTTGCATGAAGAGTTCGTCGCTGGCCTCGGTCGCCCTCTGTTCGAGGATCTTGGCGTTGCCGAGGGTCGTTTTCAAATTGTCCACCATGACGTTGATGGCTCTGAATAGCCTGCCCAGCTCGTCAGGGTTTTTATCGTCAAGCTGATCCGAAATGTCGCCGGCGGCTATGGACTCGGCATACGATACCCCTGCCTCCAGCCTTGGTATGATCGATCTGACGAAGCGTTTGGACGCTGTTATCGCGATGGCGAAGACCAGCATGTAGATTCCAAGGCTGATGTTGCGGAATATGATGAGGGGCCTGTAGATATGAGCGTTCTCCGCGTAGGAGACCAGGTGCCATTTTACGCGCGACAAGCCGGAGAAAAAAACGGTCCCGTCGTCCAAGGACAGATTGCCGTTCTGATCGCGCATGATCCCGGATACCGCGGTGTCGATGTTGAAATAGACGTCATCCGGTCCGGTCTCGATCATGACGTTCCCATTCTCGCCGAGAAGGAACAGGCGGTTCCTGTCGTCGAAATTGTACCTGGCCCTTATTTCGTCCCTTAAAAATCCCCGGACGTCCACTCCTATCAGCACAACGCCAATCATGCCTCCATCTCTCGCTTTTTGCACAGGAGCGGCGATCGTATATACCTTGTCCGGCTCTCCAAAACTGTCCTGGGTAAGGGCTGTGACGAGGTATCCGGATAACGCGGTCCTGAAAAAGTCGTCGCCGGATATGTTCCCGGCGGCCCCGGCTGTCGAAATCAGAATGTTTCCCGACGCGTCGGCTATGGTTATGTCTGCCGTGACTGGCAGCGCGTTCTGTATGGACCTCAGGGAACGCCTGATCCTGAGGAGAGAATCCTCCTTGTCATTCCCGTCTGAGGCCGCGGTGACGTAGTTCACGGCCTCTTCGCTCGATCCGAGGGACTCGGCGGCATGTTGCATGGCGATTATCTTGTTGTCCATGTCGTTCTTTATCTCTCTGACTGTCATCTCCTCTCTGTCGTTCAGTGTCTTCACTATTTCTTTTCTAAAGATTGTGTAATTCAAGATCGCGGTTGAGAATACACCAAGGAGTATGCTTAAAATAATCACCATATAAAGCCTAGTTCTGATTTGCATCTATAAACATCTCCATCGCAATGTTTATTTCAGTTCCATCTCTAGCTTTCTCATATCTTTGCGTATCAATAGTAACACAACAAGGGCTGAAACATGGAGAAAGGGAGCGTGATTTTTGCTCATGCCAAGCCGCGCTCAAACGTTTATTTTTGGTTTGCCTGAACTATTGTATAGCTTGGTTTTATGCTTTACCCTTCAGACCTTTGATTTCCCGAGTTTAACAGTTAAGGAGATCAAAAAATCCCATAGAATATTGCAGTTAAGGATTGCGCGTCTTGTTGATCGTTTTTTGCTGTAAAACTCGGGATTTGAAATCCACGGATGGGAGTGTTATAATCTGCCTCAGTAAGAAGCCCGCCGGAGAGCGAGCGGGGCTTCTTGAGTTGCTTGGCTGATTTGGCCGAGTGGAGGACACTCAGCCAATGTGACAGAATCAGCCAAGTGCGACGCTAGACGAACAGGCGGATTAATTCCGTCAACGCTTGAAGGAACCATGCGACGGTTCCGAAAAGCGAAGAAAGGGCGAGCCAGAGTAAAATCTGTTCGCTCTTTTCTTTTTTCATCTAAGGCCACCTCCCTTCGTGGAGGTTTCCCCAATTGCCAAATAGCACCACGGAAAAGATGTCCGTGTCTCTCCGCGTTGGATTTTAACATGTCGTTTTATAACGCATGTACACCTCGCAACGCTACTTAAATTTTCCTATTTGAAGTATCGAAATGATACTCCAAGTGCAGGACATTGTCACGATATCTAGTTGACAAAAAACACAGGAATTAACACGTGTGATAAAATCCAATACGGAGAGACACGGACATCTTTTCCGTGGTGCTGAACTTTGACAAAGCGGGAACTCCCACGAAGGGAGGTGACCGAGATGAAGGGAAAGGAAAAGAGCCAGCTCATTATCTGACTGACTCTTTCCATACTTCTTGGGGCCACCACACGGCTCCTTGAAGCTTTGACGGATTTAATCCGTCTCCTGATTTAAGGTCCCACTTAGCTGATGCTGATCTTGGCTGAGTGTCCCACCACTCGGCCAAATCAGCCAAGCAATTCAAGAAGTCCCGCTCGCTCTCCGGCGGGCTTCTTTCTGAGGAAAATTATAACACTCCCATCCGTGGATTTCAAATCCCGAGTCCCGAGTTTAACAGCAAAAAACGATCAACAAGACGCGCAATCCTTGCAAATACTGAGAATTACGAGTGTGGCACGCAGAATGAAAACTTTGATTTGCCTGAACTATTGTATAGCTTGGTTTTTACGCAAGGCGGAGGCGGCGTGGGCAGAGTACGTAAAAATATAAAAAATTTCTGAGACTAAGAGTATGCCAAACGCCCGCCTGTGTTATACTATGTACGCGCTTTGAAGGATGTTGAGGCGGCATGGAGCGCTCGTCGGCAGGAACGGAAAGTTTCAGCGGTGTGTTTTATGAATTTTTTGCGATTTGTGTGAGTTTTATATGTCTGTTTTATTGACAAGATGGCTCGATTCGTGGTTATATCAACTCTGGCAATCCGCTATATGTTGGATAGATGGGCCAAGGTCCTAAGCAACGCAAAGGAGGCGCCTTTATGGGATTATTCAGCAAGAAGGATGGAGGGTCTAGGGCGGGACTTTTTATCTTTGGAGGAGTCATGCAGTATGTAGTGATTTCAAAAATAGATGAAAGATCGTTTCGCCTGGAGGAGTGCATTGACGCGCCTTATGATGCCAGTTCGAGCGGCGGAGAGCTTTTTTCGAATCCCGAGAGAATCAAGGAGAATTTAAGGGCACTCAAGAAGCTCGTCGGCAGGAAGTGGGCGGATAAGGTTTATGCCGGCATCCAGTCTAAGGATGTTCTGATACGCACCGTGGAACTTCCTCAGATGGAGCTGTCCGATATAAGGGACGCGTTCAGATACGAGTTCGATAGGTTTTTCCCCATACCTGTCGACGAAGCGGTTTACGACATAACGTTCATAGATAGGCCGGGCAGGGACGATGCCACACAGGGGGCCATAGTGAACTGTATCGCCTCGGCTGTTCGCAGCGTCACGGTCGAGAACCTGATGACGGCCTGTCAGGACGTCGGCGTAAAACTGAGCGGGATAGAGCCATCCCCCGTCTCCTTGCTGCGCTGTTTGATGGGTCCCGAGGTTCCGTCTGGGTTCAATCTCTATGCGCTCGCCGGAATTGCCAGCAGCATCATAATAGCGACCTACAAGGACAATGGGATAGTCTACAGAAATACGTCCCAGTCCTTTGCGGTGGACGACCCGTCGAACAAGACCATAGGGAACTTCACAAGGGACCTTCAGGCGACTGTGAACTTCGCTTCCACTCAGATCAGGGGATTCGCCGCCGATAAGGTATATATAGGCGGTTATGGCGCCAGGCATTCTGAGGAGATAATGTCCAGCGTCGCCGAGGTCGTTACGGCGCCCATAATGATTGTGAATCCATGGGAGGCCTGGGGAATATTCGGCCAGCCGCCGCAGGCGTTTGGCTGGGAAATAGCGCTTGGCCTGGCACTCAGGCCTACGGAGGTGAGGTAAAGTATGCGTGTTCTTTTTGATTTAAGGCCTCCACACCTAGTTCAGGTTCAGGATCAGCGCGTGGATGCGCTGAGGTTATTCAGCGTCCTGCTATTTGCAGTTTTTTGCGTTTTGTCAGTTTTTAACATTATATATACCACCATCAGGCTGAGGGAAGTCAGGACAAATCTCGTTGCCTCCAGGAACGAGGAGCGCACGCACAACGACAACGTCGCGCGCCTGGCTGAGAGCATAGAGCAAATGAGGGCGATGAAGGACGCCACGAAACTTTACCTGGCTTTCTCCAGGGAGGAACTGCCCACGGTCGAATTCATGGCCGCCCTCGAGGGCGCGGTTACTCCTGGTTTGAAGGTGGCGACCCTCGACATCCGCCCAGGGAATGTCGCTATGACAGGATCGGCTCTCACTGAACAGGATGTAATAGAGTTTGGCGGGAAGCTGGGCGGCATGAAGAATATCGTGGCAGGAGTCAATGCCCCTGTGACCACCAGAGGCGCGATAGGGGAGACCTCCATATCTAACTACTCCATATCCTGCACCATAAAATCAATCTCCGACATAGCGAACGCTTATTCCGAGCCGCTGCCGGATCTCCCTCCGCAAGCAGAGGAAGCGCCGCCAGAGGGACCTCCTGAAGTGGTTCCTGATTCCAGCGACGAAGAAGGGGGGGAGATTGCCCAATGAAGACGCCAAGGCAGCAAGGATTGTTCGTAGTACTCATTGGGGTCACAGCCTTGCTTTTGGTGGTGGCTCAGTTTATGATCCAATCTCTCTACAGAAGCGCGAGCGTCGAGCTGGCATCCGCTCAGGGCAATGTGAAGTCGCTCAGAAACATGGTCAGTGTCAGGTCGGGGTTGATGGATAGGTACAAGCAGTTCGAGACGACTGTCGGTCCTATCACCACCACAGAAAGGACATACCCTGAGACCCCTCTTGAGTTCTACGAGCTCCTGAGCATGGCTCTGAAGGACAATGGGGTGGATCACAACAACCTGACTACCAGTACCGGGAGCGCTCCTGGTTCGGTTCTCCAGTTTCAAATAGCGTTCACTGGTCCGTACTATGGGCTGATCAAGGCGATTGCGTCTATCAGGGCGGGCCGCTTTATAACGAGGATCTCCGAGTTTCGGATAAGCGCTCAGGAGAATGGCCAGGTCTCAGGCACTATGACAGTCCTGAGTACGGCCAGGAGCTAGGGGGAGACGCTCGATGGCAGATATCCTAAAATCTTCGGGCTCATCTGGAGCAGCATTGACCAGAAAAGGGGCTCAGAAGTCAAGTGAAAAGAGGCTTAAGCAGGTTCTGCTCGTAGTAGTCCTTTTTGCGTGCTGCGCAGTCAGCGTCTATTTTTTAAGGAGTACGATGATGACGCAGTCAGCGCCTGGTCAAGACTTGAGCGCGGAGGCGGCGCTTCAGGCGCTGCAAGCCGAGATTGACAATGAAATAGTGGATATAGGTGAAACAGAGAGTGATGTGACGGGTATCAGCAGGGCTTCTACAATGGTGATGCAGACCGCGCTTCTGGCGGAGGTGTCGGGGAGATATCCGGTGGCCCCCGCGTCTGTCCTGGCTCCGCCTCCCCCGCCGACTTCGATCAGCCTTCCATCGGTTGAGGTCATAGAGCCGGATCCGCCGGAGGTCACAGTCATAGCGATCATGATAACGGACAGCGACAAGGTTGCTATGGTGGATGTACTGGGCGAAGTAGGCGGTCTCATAGTTAGGCAGGGCAGTTCTTTTGCAGGAGGCACGGCAAAAGTTACAAAAATTGACGCGAAGGGTGTGACATTTATATGGATGAAAAAAAGTTATACGATAACAGTGCAGTGATGGAAGGCTGGCGGAGGAAAACGGCTGTCTTGCCGAGGCGTCTTCTGCCGCTGTTCATCCTGTGTCTCGCGCTTTTCGTATGCGCTTCGGCAGCTCTTGCCGGCGACAGCGACCCGTTCCGCGTGACGAGTCCGCGGACTCTTGAACCCAAGTACCAGAGGAAAGGCGACATAGAGCCGTACTTGACCATGGACACTCCCATCGGCCCTGTCCTCGCCGGCATTCAAGTCCATCAGATGGGCGGAGACGGGATACTTCTCAAGGTGAGGGGTTTTAATATTCCAATTCCACGCGCCGTCACCTCGCCGGGCGAGAACAAGCTGGTGCTTCAGTGGGACGAAGCGAGGTTCCCCCAGAACACTGACAAGCGCGATTGGTGGGACGACTACGACTGGGATATACTGAAATTCCCGGTGAACAAGAGCAAGTCGGACTGGTGGAAACAGTATGACTATCCCCTGCTCAACAGGATAGACGTGGCCGCCTTCGACCAGAAGAGCATGAGGATGACCTTCACGTCCACGCAGCCGCTGGTACTTGAGAGGATAGATGGCATAGCGGGCGCGGACAACATTAGCGTGCTGCTGAAGGCCTATTCCGAGCCTAAAGCCCCGAAGCCGGAGAAGGTTGTGACCTACCAGAAGGGCGACCCAATGGCCATTACCGCGCCGGTCACGCTTCAATTGAGGGACGCGGAGGTAAAGTCCGTTTTCAGGATGCTGACGGATATGCAGAAGCTGAACCTCGTTATAGATCAGTCGGTGCCGGATACGGTCGTCACTTTTTCCTTCACCAATGTGCCGTATAAAGATGTCTTTGGCTACCTCCTCAGGGTGACTGATTTGAGCTATGCGGTTTTGAACGGAACACTGGTGGTTGGCACGAGGGAGAGCCTTGCGCATACTCTCGGCACGGAAATCCTGCGGGAGTACAAGCTCTCGTATGCGCTGACGCCGGCAAACGGAGAGGTCAGGGGAGATCTGGTTTCCGCGCTGACGGCACTGGTGCCGCTTTCCAAAGCTCCGACACTGGACCAGCGCAACCGTACGCTGTACGTGACGGCTTCCCCCGAACAGCATGAAGAGGTGGCGGAGATGCTGGAGCGTCTGGACCAGCCTGGCAGACAGGTCATGATCCAGGCAAAGATTGTCGAGGTCAACTCTAACGCGGCTCAAGATCTGGAGTCCCTGATCTCGGGCGTATACGACCAGTGGCTGATGAATACGGCCGGAGGACGCCTCAACTTGGGGTATAACTATGCCACCCAAGCCTTTGAAGGGGCTGATCTCGGCATCCCGATCGCCGGCACGCCGCAGGGAAGCACCACGGTGTGGGATAATGTCGTGATGGATGGCGGCAATAAGCTGCTGTCGGCGGGTCTCACGGCTCTCGAAAGCAGCGGCAAGGGCAAAGTCCTTGCCCACCCGTCGGTAGTGACGCTCGATGGCCATGAGGCGACTGTAGCGCTGACTCAGAACGCGTTGTACGCGTCCGGCGTCGACTCGAATGGAAACACGACGTTCTCCAGTGTCGAGAGCGGTCCAAGGATAAACTTTACGCCAGTGATAGGCAGGAACGGTATCATCACCATCGACATATCGATACAGACAGGCGATATAGTCGCTTACAGATCGACAGGGAATGGCGCGCAGACGCCAGAGACAACCACCAGGTCGGTACAGACTATGGTCAGAGTGCGCAACGGAGAGCCCTTCGCCGTAGGCGGCCTCTATCAGGAGACCAAGACAAATACCCGTGAAAGAATACCGGTCTTGGGTTATATACCTTTCCTTGGCGATCTCTTCACCACCAAGACCGACAAGCATGTAAAGTCCGAGGTCGCTATGATTGTGGTGCCCTACATCTTGGATGTCCCGGACGAGGAGATATCGACCCGCGATCTGATGAGGTCGTCGCTGAACCAGTAGAGTTGGATTGACAGAAAAAAAAGGAGCCTCCCAATTTTTGAAGGGGCTCCTTTTTTTAGGCCTTTGATTTCAAATTTGCATTATACCCTCACCACTATGTCGTTTCCCTGGTTTTCGACCGTTATTCTTCCTCCGTCTTGGACCTCTCCGCTTATGAGTTCCCTGGCCACCTCAGTTTCGATGCGCCTTTGGATGTATCTCTTTATGGGGCGGGCGCCGTAGACCGGGTCATAGGAGTTCTTGGCGATTACCGAGAGGGCGCCGGGGGTTACGTCGAGCGCAATGTTTCTTTCTCCCAGTCGGTCGCGCAGACCGTTTATTGTCAGCCTCACTATCGACTCTATCTCATCGAGCTTTAAAGGCTTGAATATGATTATATCGTCGATCCTGTTCAGGAACTCCGGCCTAAAGTGAACTTTCAACTCGTCCATGACGGATTTTCTAACGTTCTCGCTTATGGACCCTGTGTTCGTCGCCCCGCCGGCAATGGCCGGCGCGCCGATATTGCTGGTCATAATTATGACCGTGTTCTTGAAACTTATGGTCATCCCGTGGCTGTCAGTGACCCTCCCGTCGTCCAG